>JANNSC010000172.1:0-2563 GCA_031402135.1 Gemmatimonadales bacterium
ACAACGAATACGCCAACAAGGTGTTGATGCCGGGGATGGATCCTGCGGTGCTTGCCGAGGTCAAGGCCCTCGAGGCCAAGGAGGACTATGCCAACCCCCGGTACATGGAACTCCTCATGCCGCACCACTACGAAAAACACATCCTGAGACTGCCGGCTGCCGACTGGCCCGATCCGGTGAACCGCTCCATGAAGCACGTCAACCCGGCGATCTACATTCCGCTGCAAGGCCCCAGCGAACTGGGCGCCAGCGGCAAACTGGTCCATTGGGACCGCACCGCCGACCTCGACCAGATCACCGTGCCGACACTGGTCATCGGCGGCCGCTACGACACCATGGATCCCAGCCACATGGAGTGGATCGCCCGGACCCTGCCGAAGGGCCGGGCCTTGGTGCTTCCCAACAGCGGCCACATGGCGATGTACGACGACCAAGCCGCCTATTTCGATGGGCTGATTCAGTTCCTGCGAGGCGTCAATCGCGGATAGATGTAGGGTGACGATTGCAGCAATGGGCCCGCCGGTCTTGAGACCGGCGGGCCCATTGTCCCGGGTTTCCGGATACTATTTCTTGACCGACGCGGAGATCTCCCCGAGGTATTCAACCGCCCTGAACACCACGATCAGGATTTCCATCATCACCCGGAAGTACATGGCCAGCAGCAGGAAGACCAGCGGTCCGACGATGACACCGCCAATCAAGCCGCCCACCTTGCCGAAGAACCCGCTCCCCATGCCAAAGACCGTCACGAACGCCGCCAGCCCGGCAATGACACTCGCGATCAAGAGGAGTATGTAGAGAAACTTCTGGATCTTCGGGGTGATGAAATGCGAAAACGAGAAGTCGAACAACGAAGCAATCAGTCCTGGCTGGTTCATGGGTGGCTCCCACGGCGTTGCATTGTGATGGATCCGAAAGGTTCCCCGGGCCCGAAGATCGTACCGGCCCAGTCTGCATTGCGCAAGCGACCGGCGGAAGCCGTCATCGGCCTCCCAGTTGCGCCAGCCGGGTTCCGGAGCGAGCATCCAAGGGAGGTCCGCGCCCTCGCCGCTCACCCGATGAGGTTTCCATGGCACCGATCAGTCGGCCGATACGGGAAGGCTTGATCGTGGGCGGCATGGCATACCTCGCCGTTGCCGCATTCTACGGAGTCTTCGATTTGCTCGCCGCACGCGGTGTGCTGTTCACCGTGGACCTGCTGGGCAAGGCCGCCTTCCAGGGACTGCGGGATCCGGCCGTCCTCGGGCTCCCGATCCTGCCTGACTTTGCCGCGATCGTCCAGTACAACGCGCTCCACCTGGCGGTGTCGCTTCTCATCGGGCTCACCGTAGCCGGACTGGTTGATCATGCTGAGCGCCATCCCGCCCACGCGCGGGTGGTCTCCCTGATTGTCATGAGCGGCTTTGTCGTCACCATCGTGGCGGTGGGCCTGCTGACCAGTCCGATCCGCCAGCTGGTGCCATGGTGGTCCATCGTGATGGCCAACGCCCTCGCCGTAGTGCTGGCCGGCTCCTATCTCCTCCGGCGCCATCCGGGCATCTGGGGTCGGCTGGCTCCCTTCGCGCACTGAGAGGGAGCCCCGCCGTTCATGGGAAGGAACCGCCTCGAAGCCTTTAGTGACGGCGTCCTCGCCATCATCATCACCATTATGGTGCTGGAGATGCAGGTGCCCCATGGCGCCGACTTGGCGGCGCTTCGTCCGCTCTTCTGGGTCTTCCTGAGTTACATCTTGAGCTTCGTTTACCTCGGCATCTATTGGAACAACCATCACCACCTGCTCCACACCATCGAGCGGGTCAGCGGGCCGATTCTCTGGGCCAATCTGCACCTCCTCTTCTGGCTTTCCCTCATCCCCTTCGTCACCGGCTGGATGGGCGAGAACCACTTCGCCGCCCTGCCCAGTGCCCTCTACGGGATCATCCTCCTTATGGCCGGCTTGGCCTACTGGATACTCCAGAAGGCGATCCTTGCCGCCCACGGCCCCGATTCCCGCCTCGCCCGGGCACTCGGCAATGACCTCAAAGGCAAGCTGTCACCGGTCATCTACGTCATCGCCATTGCCCTGTCCTTCGTGCACGGAGCCATCTCCCACGCCCTCTATGTGCTGGTGGCGCTGATCTGGCTGGTGCCCGACCGCCGCATCGAACGGGTGCTCTCCGGCAAACCGTAGGGCCAGCCCCCGGCTCAGCGCTCACCTCTTACCTCCCACCACCCACCTCTCTACCTTCCGGGACCAGCAACCGGTAATTCCTCATGCGGCAAAAGTTCCATTTCCTTGCAGTGATCGCGTTGGCGGCAACCACGCCAGGAACCGCCCAGGTACTCGGACCCGGCCAGATTCGTCCCCGCCCGGCCCAGGGCCGGGAGCCCGAATTTCCGCCGCCCAACATCCGGGAGTACCAGCCCCGTTCGACGCTGGTCGTCCCGGTGCACCTGGTACCCCGCGCCAAGTTTCCCGCGGTGGACTTCCACGGCCACCCGCCCGCGCTCACCTCGGTCGAGGCCATTGACCGGGTCGGAATGGCCATGGACTCGCTCAACCTCCGAGTGATGATCAACGCCA
>JANNSC010000173.1:0-2468 GCA_031402135.1 Gemmatimonadales bacterium
GTATCCGCCATAGAAATCGGCAAATTCGGTCGGGGCTGGTCGGTCAAATTGCGGTGCGGTCATTCCATGATCCTCAGGCGCGCGTGACTCGATGCGAACCGAGCAAAGCCTAGCGAATTCCGGCGGCGGCTGCCGGGGCCGGACTCGCCCACCACTGCTTTGCCAGTGGCCGCGGGCGGGGGTGAATTTCACTCAAGGTGGCGCCGTCGTAGAGCCGACCATTCTTCATCACGAACCGGATCGAATTGGAATTGCGAATGTTGTCGAGCGGATTTTGATCGAGCACGATCACGTCGGCCATCTTTCCCGGCTCCAGTGATCCGATGTCCGTGTCCATCCCAATCGCTTCGGCCCCATAGATGGTGGCCACCCTGAGGGCATCGTGATTGGAGAGCCCGCCGGAAGCCATCGCCCACAGCTCCCAGTGGTCGCCGATGCCCTGGATCTGCCCGTGGGCGCCGAGCGCCATGCGGGCGCCCCCCTCGATCATTTTCTTGACGAACTCGGCGTGTTTCGGGAAGACGTATTCCTCCTTGTGGAACCAGCCGCCCTGCTGGTACCCCGCCGTTGCTCCCCGCCGGCGGGCGCGGGCGTCGATCTGCCCCTTGGGCATGAAGGTGGCGAGTTTCTTGTCGCCGAGGACGTCTTCGGTAGTGTAGAAGTAGTTCTCCCCGAACGGCCCGCCATAGGAAACCAGCAGAGTCGGGGTATTGGTGGTCTGGCTGGTCTTGAACAACTCGACCACGTCTTCGAAAATCGGGGTGATCGGGAGGGCGTGCTCGACGCCTGAATAGCCGTCCATCGCGTGGGTCAGATCGAGCTTGAAGTCGAGTCCGCCCTCGGTGGTCGGCATGATGCCGAGCTCTTTGGCCGCCATGATGACCCACTGCCGCTGCTGGCGGTTGCCCGTCATGTACATCTTGAGGGTCTTGGTGTCCCAGTATTGGGAGTACCGCTTGAGCAGGGTCTTGGCATGGTCGAGATCGCGGATGTTGTCGGCACTGAACACGCCGGGGCCGGTCGAGTAGATCCTGGGGCCCACCATTCCTCCGGCTTCGACACGATCCTGGTAGCTCAAGATGTCGCTGGAGCCGGTTTGAGGATCGCGGGTCGTGGTGACACCGTAGGCCAGCATCGTGAGGTATTGCCACGCCTGGCCGGGGTGCACCTCGGGGATCAGCCACTGGGCGTGGTAGTGGACATCGACCATGCCGGGCATGAGTGTTTTGCCCGTTACATCGACGATTCGGGCGCCGGCCGGCACCGTCACCTGGCCCCGGGGTCCGACGGCTACGATCCGGTTGTCGCGAATCACGACGTCAGCGTTGTCGATGATCTCCTTCCCCTTCATGGTGATCGCCCGCCCACCGCGGAGCACGACTGCCCCGCGGGGGATGTCTCGAGCCACCTCGACCTTGATGACGAGTTCTTCCGCCTTGTAGCCGGGCTTCTCGTCGGCCTTTTTGGGACCACCTTTGGTGGTGTCTGCCTTTGCCTTGGCTGAATCGGCCTTGGCTTTGGCGGCGTCGGTCTTGGCCTTGGCCTGGGCTTGCTGGATCGAGTCGGCCGTGATTCGCAACTCCAGATCGAAGACTCTGATCTTGAGCGAGTCGGGCACAGAGGCTCCGGCCTTGGTCAGGCTGTCGGCCCTGGCTTTGAGGGTCTTGATGGTGTCTTGAGCGGCCGATTTGAGGAACGCGCTCGCCGCCTTGGCCCGGCCGTCGGCCTTGAGACTATCCTCGACCGCCTTGGCTCGGTCGAGATCGTAGGTGAACAGGGTGTTGCCCAAGGCGAAGTGCGCCTTGGTTCCGCCGGCTCCCCACCCCGGAAATTCTCCACCGACGTCGGTGAGCTTGCGGACCGGGACGCCGCCCCCGCCCATGACATTGATGGTCGGCACCGGTCCACCCACCAGCGTGATTGGAACGGTATAGAGGTCGGTCTGCACCTGGGCCAGGGCCCGATCGCCGGTCGGCGCCATCATGATGACGCTGGCCGGAAGACCGGGCATCCCGCCTTCGAGCGGTTCCATTGCGGCCCGGATGGCGTCGGCCCTGATGGGGGCCACCCGGCGGGGGAGAAACATCATCTCGCCCTCGGGTTCGAGGACGCTCCCTCCGGCACCAGGCGGCAACGGCCCGACGATCCGGATGTGCCGCTTGACATCGGTGCCGTCCCAGCGGAAGGAAACCAGCCCCTCGCCGAAGCTCGATGCGTAGATCCGATCCGGTTGAGTGGTGACAAAGTGGGCCACATCGCGGCCGGCGTTTGGTGCGACCAGGGTCGCGTCGCCACCGGTCGATGCAATCCAAACAAAATCTCCTCCTAACACGTCGCCACCCTGTCCGGAGGCCTCGATCAGGTCGCGCGCCGCCTGCCGGGTGGCGACGATGCGCGAGCCATCGGGGTTCCAGGCCGGGTTACTGTAGAGCGCCGCGACGCGGGTGAGCTGGACCGGGGTGATCACC
>JANNSC010000174.1:0-4394 GCA_031402135.1 Gemmatimonadales bacterium
CGCACCGTGTCGGTCGTCGCCGGCACCCAGCGGCTCGCCACCGGATCCCACTCGGCGCTGTCGGGAACCACAAAGATTGAATCCCCAGTCACCCGCACCGTCACCGGGCGAGTGCGCCCGCTGGCCAATTCGAGCAGTGGCACCGTGAAGCTGCTCCCCACTGAGAGCTTGCCCCCGAATGCGGCGCGATAGGGCAGCATCACGGCGGCGGCAATTTCGGGAGCAACCAGGAGTTCTGCCTGGGCAGCAGTCCCCCAGGTTCCCTCGATTTCCTGCAAGGTGAGGACGGAATCACTACCCAGGTCCGCTTCGAATCGCTCCTGCGGTCCCTGGCCAAAGACCGATACGGTCAGCCGCCGGAGCCGAAGGGAACGGGTGAGGGTGTATTCCGCACTGCTGGCCACCTGCTGGGTGCTATCACCCCGGGGCAGGTCGATCACCAGCAGCTCGGTGAGACGAACGCCGTCGACCAGGGTGTCCACCGCCAGATTCAGCTGGCCGATTTGGCGGTTCCCGGCCATCACGGCAAAGAATTGGGCCGAGGGGCCCAGCCGGGTGATTCGCTGGGCGGTGTCGCTCAGGTCCCCCTTGGAGAACTCCCGTCGCGCCAGCCAGGCAAGGGCAACCGCCCAGGCCAGCAGCGCCAACCGCCCGATATTGCGCCGCGTGAACCCCAGTTCCATCAGCGGATCGACGCCTCCCGGGCCTTCTTGTGCATGGCCATCGCCTCGTCGGTCCGTCCCAGCCGGTCAAGCAGCCGACCCATCAGCTTGTAGGTGCGGGGAACACCGGGGGCAATGACGGCGGCGCGTTCCAGCGCCGCCAGCGCACCGGAAAGGTCTCCCTGAGTCTGGAGTGCCTCCCCGAGGTAATAGGAGGCGTCCGGGTGGTTCGGCAGAATTCGCAAGGCGTCTCGCAGGGACGCAATAGCGTCGGCGCCGAGGCCGCGCCGGAGCAAGGTGAGCCCGAGATGAAAGTGGGCCGGTCCATAACCCGCCTGGAGCCGCAGTGCCTCCCGGAGATCCGCCTCCGATTCGGCGGTGCGACCGGCGCGGGCCAGTGCCGCACCGCGCAAGACCAGCACCGGCACCGGATCGGTGGCATCGGCGTGGGCCCGGGTCAGCTCCTCCAGGGAGGCATCGGGGTTGCCTCCCTCGTCGAGGAGCTCGGCGAGGAGCGTCCGGACCACGGCATCGCGCGGGGAATCATCGAGATGACGGCGGAGGAGAAGTTCGGCGTCGAGGCGGCGGCCCAGAGCCACCAGCTCAGTGGCCTGCCGGGGAATTCGCAGGGTGTCCGGCTCCTCGATGCCGCTGCTCCGGGTCAGAAACAACTCGGGGATGTCGCCGCCGAAGGGACGCAGGGTCCTGATCTCGTCGCCCACCGGATCCACCGGGTCGCCTTCGAATCCAGCGCGATCGAACCCCTCGAGCGAGGCCCCATCGGGGTCGGGGGAACGGGCGGAGCGAAGTCGGCGCATGACCAAAGCTAACAGCTTGAATCACTCCCGCCCTACCGCCTAACTTACGCTACTTATGCCTGAAGAATTTCTCCGCGTCCGTGGTGCCCGGGAACACAATCTCAAGAATATTTCGGTTGCCATTCCGCGGAACCGTCTCACCGTCATCACTGGCCTTTCCGGGTCGGGCAAATCCTCCCTGGCGTTCGACACCATCTACGCCGAGGGGCAGCGGCGGTACGTGGAGTCGCTGTCCTCCTACGCTCGGCAGTTCCTCGGGCTCATGGAAAAGCCCGACGTCGACGGAATCGAGGGGCTGTCACCGGCCATCTCCATCGAGCAGAAGTCCACCGGCCACAATCCGCGCTCTACCGTCGGCACCGTCACCGAAATTTACGACTACATGCGCCTGCTGTGGGCCCGTGCTGGCATCCCGCACTGTCCCACCGACGGCGCCCCGGTTTCCCGGCAGAGCGCGGCGCAAATCAGCGATACCGTGCTGAGCTGGCCGGCCGACACCCGGATCGAGATTCTCGGTCCGATGGTTCGAGGCCGGAAGGGCGAATTCAAGGAGCTCTTCGAAGATTTGAGGAAGCGAGGCTTCGTGCGGGCGCGGATCGACGGCACCACCTACGATCTCAGCGCCGTGCCAACGCTGCATCGCCGTCACAATCACGACGTCGCCGTGGTAGTGGACCGTCTGGTGGTGCGGGCCTCGGATCGGGCTCGGCTCACCGATTCGATCGAAACCGCTCTCAAGATTGCGGAAGGAGTCGTGGAGGTGGTCCGGCACGGCGCCTCCGGCCGGGCGGCGGCGCAGCCCGACAGCACCCTGTTCTCCGAGCGCTTTGCCTGTCCCACTTGCGGGCTCTCGCTCCCGGAGCTGGAGCCGCGCCAATTCTCCTTCAACTCTCCTTTCGGTGTCTGCGCCGAGTGTCACGGACTCGGTACTCGTCGAGAGGTGAACGTCGACCTGATTCTGGGCGACCCCAGTATCTCGATTCTCGAAGGGGTGGTGCTCCCGTGGGGCGAGCCATCCGGATACCTCCGCAAAGCGGTCCTTCCGGCCCTGGCCAAGGCCTTCAAGTTCGAGCTCAACGACCCGTGGGCAGTGCTTCCCAACCAGGCCCGGGACATCCTGCTCCATGGCGCCCCAGGCCGGACTTTTCGCTTCGGGGGCGACGGTGCCCGGGGCCGCGCCGATTTTGAGACCGAGTGGGAGGGCATCCTCAAGAACGTCGAACGCCGCTACCACGCCTCGAGCAGTGATGCCATCCGGGGGCAGCTGGAGGAATTCCTGGTGGAGATGCCCTGTCGCGCCTGCAAGGGCCGCCGCCTCAAGCCGGAGAGCCTCTCGGTGATGCTGGGTGGGCGCGGCATCGGTGATGTGGTGGACCTGCCGGTGGATGACGCCCTGCTGTTCTTCGACGGGATTCCGGTCGGCCGGTCCATTGCCGGGGGAGTGGATCCGGAAATCGCCGGGCCGATCCTCAAGGAAATCCGGGATCGGCTGATTTTCCTCCGAGACGTCGGGCTGGAGTACCTGACGCTGGGCTGAAGTGCCGGGACGCTTTCCGGCGGAGAAGCCCAGCGAATCCGATTGGCCACCCAGATTGGCTCGCGGCTGGTCGGAGTGCTCTACGTACTCGACGAACCGAGCATCGGGCTGCATCAGCGCGACAATGCCCGGCTTCTGGGAACCTTGCGTGAACTTCGCGATCTGGGCAACACCGTCATTGTGGTGGAGCACGACGAAGAGACCATCCGCGCGGCGGAGCACGTCATTGACCTGGGGCCCCGGGCTGGCAATGAGGGCGGGCACGTCGTTGCCGAGGGGACGGTGGCTGAGATTCTCCAGCACCCCGAGTCGCTCACCGCGCGCTATCTCCGGGGTGAATTGCGGATTCCGATTCCCGGAGGGCGCCGGGCCCGGAACCCGGAGCGGGTCATTCGCCTGATCGGCGCTCGAGCCAACAACCTCCGGAATCTGACCGTGGAAGTTCCCCTCGGCCTGTTCGTCGCGGTGACCGGCGTGTCGGGATCGGGAAAGTCCACCCTGGTCACCGACCTGCTCTATGCCAGTTTGGCTCGGCATTTCTACCGCGCCCGGGTAGTGCCGGGTGGGCACGACCGGATCGAGGGTTTGGCCCACATCGACAAGGTCATTGATATCGACCAGAGCCCGATCGGCCGAACGCCGCGGTCCAACCCGGCCACCTATACCGGCCTGTTTACGCCAATTCGAGAACTCTTTGCCCAGCTCCCCGAGGCCAAGATGCGGGGCTATGGGCCGGGCCGCTTTTCGTTCAATGTGAAGGGCGGGCGCTGCGAGGCGTGTGAAGGCGATGGCTTGGTCAAGATCGAGATGCACTTTTTGCCGGATGTGTACGTGCCCTGCGAGGTCTGCAAGGGGCGGCGCTACAATCGGGACACCATGGAGGTGCGCTATCGGGGGCGGAGCATCGCCGAGGTGCTCGACCTGACGGTGGCGGATGCGCTGGAGTTTTTCACCGCGCAGAATCGCATCAAGGAAAAGCTCGAATTACTCAACGACGTCGGACTCGGCTATTTGCATCTCGGCCAGTCGGCCACCACCCTCTCGGGCGGTGAGGCGCAGCGGGTCAAACTGGCCACCGAACTAGCCAAGCGGGACACCGGGCGCACGCTGTACATCCTCGACGAGCCCACCACCGGTTTGCATTTCGAGGACGTCCGGCTGCTGCTGGAAGTGTTGCACCGATTGGTGGACAAGGGCAACAGCGTCATTGTGATCGAGCACAATCTCGATGTGATCAAGACGGCCGATTGGGTTATCGACCTCGGCCCGGAAGGAGGAGCCAAGGGTGGTTTGGTTGTTGCGGAGGGCACCCCGGAGGAGGTGACCAGGGTGGAGGGGAGCCACACCGGGGAGTACCTTGCCCGGGTGCTGAACGGT
>JANNSC010000175.1:0-5261 GCA_031402135.1 Gemmatimonadales bacterium
CCCGCAAAGGTCGGCGCGCGAAATGAAATTTCCAGATGCTGCCTGAGTCCCGGCGCGCGGCTCGCGTTCTGCCGGGGTGGAATGCCCTCGTAGCCTTCCCGGCCCACCCCCCTCGCGTCGTCCCAGCGCTGATAGATCCCGCCCAGGTCGGCAAAGGTCGGCGCCTTCACTCCCCAACTGTCGAGGAGTTGGACCTCGTAGCGTCCCATGAGGTAAACGCCCGAGTTCGATTCCTTCGGCATCATCACATCGAGCGAGAGATCGAGATCGCCGTGCTCCATGGTGGTGAAGAGGTTTCCCCTGGCTCCCGGCGCCGGCGTGTTCACCAGGACGCCGGCCCCCGGCTCCTCGGCCATCGCGAGCGGGAGGATTCGATCGGCAGTCGCGGCTCCGACAATCCTCCAGTTGGCGCTGGTCGGCCGGAACGCGCTCAAGGTGGTGAGTGACACGGGCTGCAGAGGAAGCGACCGGCCCGGCGCGGTGGGTGCTTGCGCGCTACCGGTTGACGCGAGGGTCGCGGCGAACAGGATGGTCAGTTGTCGAGTCATTGGCACCAGAACTTAACTCCTCCAAGGCCAACACGTGTTGCGAGGCTCCGGGCCGGACAGTACCCTTACCCATGTATCTCGGTCTCGATATCGGTACCTCATCGGTCAAAGGCGTGCTGATCGACCCCAGCCAGAAGATCGTCGCTGCTGCGGCCGCTCCGCTCCGGGTGTCGCGGCCAGCGCCCGGCTGGTCGGAGCAGGCGCCGGACGATTGGTGGAAGGCCGCCAACCGGGTAGTCAGGGAGCTGGCCCGGAAGAGACCGAAGGCGGTCGCTGCGGTTGCCGGGATCGGGCTCTCGGGCCAGCAGCACGGCGCCACCCTCCTCGACCCATCCGGCCGAGTCCTCCGACCCGCAATCCTCTGGAACGACGCCCGCGCGTTCGCCGAATGTCGAGAGCTCGAGACCCGGGAACCAAGAGCCCGCAAAATCGCCGGGAACATCCCCCTCGCCGGGTTCACCGCGCCCAAGCTGGTCTGGGTCCGCAAGCACGAGCGCGGGATTTTCGATCGGGTCGCGAAAGTCCTTCTGCCGAAGGACTACGTCCGCCTCCGGATGACTGGAGACTATGCCTCCGACATGTCGGACTCCGCCGGGACCTTCTGGCTCGACGTCGGCCGGCGGGCCTGGTCCGATGAACTCCTTGCCGCCTCGGAAATGCGGCCGGACCAGATGCCGAGCCTCCATGAAGGCACCGAGCCCACCGGCCGGCTCACCCCTGCCGTGGCCAGGAGCTGGGGCATGCCGCTTCGGCCGGTCGTGGCGGGCGGCGGCGGTGACAATGCGGCATCGGCGTGCGGGATCGGCGCGGTCACCCCGGGGTCGGCCTTCATTTCGATCGGGACCTCCGGCGTGCTGTTCGTGTCGAACGATCGGTTCCGGGCCAACGCCGAGCGCGCGGTCCACGCCTTTTGCCACGCCGTGCCGGGCACCTGGCACCAAATGGGCGTCATCCTGTCGGCCACTGCCAGCCTCGAATGGCTGGCCGGCATTCTCAAGACTCCGGCGCCCAGGCTCACCGCCGGACTCGGCGGCAAACTCACCGGCCCGGCGCCGGTGCTGTTCCTGCCCTACCTCTCGGGCGAGCGGACCCCGGTGGCGGATGCCCAGGTGCGCGGCGTGTTCACCGGCCTGGGCCACGAAACCGGACCGAAGAACCTCACCCATGCAGTGCTCGACGGCGTGGCCTTTGCCTTCCGCGACAGTCTCGAGGCGCTGAAGGCCGCGGGTACCGTCGTGGAGCGGGTCACCGCGGTCGGCGGAGGTTCGGCCTCGACCTTCTGGCTCAAGATCATCGCCACGGTGCTCGGAGTGCCGATCGACCTTCCCGCCGCCGGGGATTTTGGCGGCGCCTTCGGTGCGGCCCGGCTCGGATTGATTGCGGCAACCGGGGCTTCCTTCCGGGAGGTCTGCACGCCGCCCCGAAGCGTACGGACCATCGACCCTGACACGAGAGTGCGCGAGGCTTACGAGGCGCAGTATCGCCGGTACACTCAGCTGTATCCGGCCATCAAGGAGATTCACCGCGGATGAACTTTTACTCGATTCAAGACCCGATCCGGCACGAGGGCCCGGCTTCGACCAAGCCACTCGCGTTCCGGTGGTACAATCCCGGCCAGGTGGTCCTCGGCAAGACGATGGCGGAGCATCTCCGGTTTGCGGTGTGTTACTGGCACACCCTCTGCTGGCCGGGCCTTGATCCCTTCGGCGGCGAAACCTTTCAGCGACCGTGGCACCAGGGCGATCCCATGGCCGCCGCCCGGATCAAGGCCGACCTGATGTTCGAGACGCTCCGGCTGCTCGGTGTCGAGTATTTCACTTTCCATGATCTCGACATTGCCCCCGAGGGGAAAACCCTCAAGGAATTCAACGCCAACGTGACGACGATGGCGGACCACCTTGAAGCGAAGATGGCGGAGACCGGCGTCAAGCTGCTTTGGGGCACGGCCAACCTGTTCACCAACCGGCGCTTCATGGCGGGCGCCGCCACCAATCCCGATCCCGATGTGTTTGCCTATTCCGCGGCCCAGGTCAAGCACTGCCTCGACCTGACCAAGCGGCTGGGTGGCGAGAACTACGTGATGTGGGGCGGACGCGAAGGCTACGAGACCCTGCTCAACACCGACCTCCGCCGTGAACTCGAGCAGGCCCGGCGGTTCCTGTCCCTGGTGGTCGAATACAAGCACAAGATCGGCTTCAAGGGCCCGATCTTGATCGAGCCCAAGCCGCGAGAGCCGGCCAAGCACCAGTACGACTACGACGTGGCCACAGTCGCTGCCACGATCTCGTCCCTCGGCCTCGAGGACGATGTCAAGATCAACATCGAGCAGAACCATGCGATCCTGGCGGGGCACACCTTCGAGCACGAGATCGCGCTGGCCGTTGTCCTGGGTGTCTTCGGCTCGATCGACATCAACCGGGGCGACTATCAATCGGGCTGGGACACCGATCAGTTTGCCATGAACGTCCCCGAAATGGCGCTGGCGCAGTACCAGATCCTCAAGGCCGGCGGATTCACCACCGGCGGCATGAACTTCGATGCCAAGATCCGGCGCCAGTCAATTGATCCCGACGACCTGCTCCACGCCCATGTCGGTTCGATGGACGCCTGCGCCCGGGGCCTCCTCATGGCGGCCCGGATGATCGAGGACGGTCGGTTGGCCGGTGCGGTCGAGGCGCGTTACGCGAAGTGGAACGAACCCGGGAACCAGGCGATGCTAGCGGGCAAGGAGAGTCTCGACGCCATCGCCGAGCGGGTTCACCGGTCGGGACTGGAGCCGGAGCCGCGGTCGGGGCGGCAGGAATACCTCGAAAATCTGCTCAACACGTACCTCTAGGGGATTTTGCCGCCGGATATCAGGGGGAAGTGCCGGCTGCCTGCTTCGTCTCCTGGACCGCGCGGTCGGCCCGCGCCAGCTGCTTGGAGTGTTCGCGATCGCCTCGGTCCGGAGCCCAGCCCAGGCGTTGCTGACGCTGACGACTTCGGTCAGCGTGCGTCCCGCCGCACCTGGGGCAACTGGGGTCAGGGGGTCGCGTGTTCAAATCCCGCTGTCCCGATTCGCGCAGGGTCAATCGAGGCAGAAACCAAGCGAGCGGAGGCACTCCTGAGAGTGCTTCCGCTCTCGTGCTTCGGGTGCCAATCGCCAGATCGAGGAGGAGCCGGCCAAGCCGAAGGCTACTTCGGAAGGTCCTTCGATCGGGTATGCGATACCCCGCTCAAAATCCCGAGCCCGAGCAGGATGATGCACGTGATAATCACCCAGACTGGGGGCAAGCCGGCCTTTATCATGCCCCACGCCACCCCGCCGATCACGATCAGAAATCCTACGAAATAGATCCCGAAGGACATGGAGCGCCTCTCCTTATTTCCGAGTCCACCAGCTCAATCTGAGTCCCGATCTCCTCACGCTACCGGTCCAATCCTGCCTGACCTTCGCCCGAGCGCTCACCCGGAGAATCGAATCCGCCGAGTCGTGAAGCCCCGCATCCGCCGATAAGGACCGCATCCGATCATGCACCCGATCGGCGCTGAGCCACATCAACTCCCGATTCTGCGTAAGCCGGAACTCACGGGGCGACAACCGGCTCGGCCGCCGCTCATCAGTCAGCATTACACACCCGGCCCCCAGCATTGCAATCCCGGTGGCAATTGCATACAGCGCAGGATCCTTGAGGGAGAATGGCCAGTTCGGTGTAAGGTTTCCGAAGGCAACGACGTACCCGAAGATCGAGAGGAACCACCGCAGCCAAGTGCCGATCCTGCCCCAGTGATCCATCCCGTGCAGTGCTCCCTGGATCGTCCCGGCCAGGGCACCGGCAACAAGTGCCACGCCGAGGAGTTTGAGGAACACCACCAGCCCGGATGTTGCGCCGGCCATGAGCATGAAGGTGACGAGGATACTGAGCGCAAACACCCCTCCTGTCCACCCGGAACCCATTCCGAGAATGAACAGCGCTCCCCGAAAGGTGGGACGCAGCCACTCCGGCAAGCTGTACTCGAGCTCGAAGATGCCCGGCTTGGTCAAAATTGGTGCCCTCCTCGAAGTCTACAGGTTCTCGATGAAATGTGTGGCACCGGGGAGAGAAAGCCCATCGCTCGAAGGAGTTAGATCGGCCGATATTCCAAGTTCTTCAAATAGAAGAGAGTGCGTTCCAGCCGCCCGGCAGTCTTGGTCGGGCATTTTCCTGGCAAGCACCCAGCAACCACGGGGTGAAGAAACGGAGGAGTGGGGCAGTTTCCGGCGCTGAGTCCAATGGACCAGGATTTCCTTCACGCCCCCCAAAGTGCGGGGTGGTTCTCAAGTCGTCGACTAGAGGCCCATCCGCAAACGGGGCCAAAGTCACTCCGGGTTATCCTGATCGGACAGCATTCCCCACCAGACCCCACCCGGCCGCCGTGGAAACATGGCGAGCAATCGTGATGGGCACACAATCCCTCGGGCGCTGACATTGCTGGCCTCCGCCTGCACCGGCGGCAAGGACGACAAGAGCGGCTCGGAATCACCGGCCCCGATGGCTGTGGTACACCCCTCACCCGACACCCTGAAGGCGTTCCAGGACGCGGGGGAACTCACCCCGCTCGGCGCGGCGTTCCTCCAACCGGGTCATGACTATCAAGAAGTGAGTGCGGCGAGTGGACCCATCGCCCATCGCGCGGTACCTTCGAGAGGAACGAGGCTCACTCTCTCCTTGGGGTCGGCATCATGAGCTCGAA
>JANNSC010000176.1:0-16083 GCA_031402135.1 Gemmatimonadales bacterium
TCCTCGTTAACAACCTGCCGCCGGTCGTGCTCCCGTCGCAGAGGCCAGCAAGCGGGCCCGGCTGACCACCTGGAGGAAGCGCACCATTTCCCCCTCCTCCACGCCGGGCCGCAGTGTCAAATGACGCATGCCGTCCTTGTACATCATCCAAGCAAGGCTGTCGTGCCGATTGGGCTGGTGGTAAACGACCTGTTCCTCCCACTGGATGTCGGTTTCCACGAGCGACAGCACCAGCGAGGGCGTAGAGGACCAGATGGGAAGAAAGGCGTGTTGGATGGCCTGCTCGGAGCGCTGGTACATCGGATTATTGGGGAGGTACATCTGGAAGGCCCGGAGTCCCTTGGAGATGGTCCGGATCAACTCCTCGACCTGGGCGACAGGCAGGGCGAGTTCGGCTCCAGATGGCATCGTCATGGGCGGACCCTAGCGGTGGCACAGGCCGAGAAAAGGGGAACGCTCCAAAATAGCACCGGGCTTCCGGTTAGGGCACCGGCCCGGGGCCGGCGAGAGCGGTTTTGCTTTTCGGCCGTTGTTCGGTTATCATATGGCGTCCATTTGGGTACCGAGCGGGTCCCCGCTGCCCCAGGATGCACCCGATGACACTCACCAAGCGACAGAAGGAAATCCTCAATTTTCTGGACAGCCACATCCAGTCGAAGGGGTACGCCCCGAGTTTCGAGGAAATTGCCGAGCATTTCTCGTTGCAGTCCCTGGCCACCGTACACGAACACCTGGCCAATATCGAACGGAAAGGCTACATCCGCCGCTCCTACAAGGAGAGCCGGGCCATAGAAGTGTTGCCACCGAAGGGCACCACCAGTGCGACGGAAATCCCCCTGCTCGGGCTGGTCGCCGCTGGAATGCCGATCGAGGCGGTTCTGCACCAGGAAACCCTTGCGGTGCCGGATGGGATGTTGCCCAGCCGAGGCCCCAACTACGCCCTCCGGGTCCGGGGAGACTCGATGATCGACGAGCACATCGTCGATGGAGACTACGTCGTGGTGCATGGGCGCCAGAGCGCCGACAACGGAGAAATGGTCATTGCGTTGGTCAACGGGTCAGAGGCCACGGTCAAGAAGTTTTACCGAGAGCCGGGCGGGTGGGTTCGCCTGCAACCGGCCAATCCTTCGATGCAGCCGCTCCGGTTTCCCGAGGGAGACATCATGATTCAGGGTGTTGTGGTGGGCGTTATTCGTCGCTATTAGCAAGCCGATATCGGCTTCACCGAACCGTTCCGCAGTGCTCCCTCATGGCCCGCCGGCCCCGCCCAGTACATAGGGTACACCGCTGGCAACCCGCCTTTGTCCCACCCTCCGCTCCCGGCTAGATTTAGGTACAATGGCGCGCACGTTTCTGGTCACGCTGCATTACGACGGCGGTGGGTTTGCCGGATGGCAGCGACAGGCTCAGGGACGGACGGTGCAAGCAGAGTTCGAGGCGGTCCTCACGCGGCTGGGCGGCGTGCCGATGCGAGTGCACGGAGCGGGGCGTACCGATGCAGGCGTCCACGCACTCGGGATGGGGGTCAGCTGCTCGGTTCCGGATCGGTGGGAGGGGAAAACCCTGCTGCGGGCGCTTAATTCCCTGCTCCCGCACGATTGCTGGACCGAAGCGGTTCAGGAGGTCCGCCCCGAATTTCACGCCCGGACCAGTGCCAGCGGCAGACGGTATCGCTACGTGCTGGGAACCGATGCCGGGGCGGCATCACCTTTTCGCCGTCGCTACGAATGGGCGCTGGGATGCCCGGTCAATGGTCGGGCGGTGTCGGCCGCCGCGGCAGCAGTGATCGGGGAGCACGATTTCAGCTCGTTCAGTGTTCGCCGGTCAGTGCGGCCCCACAAGCGCTGCCGGATCGAGACGGCGCAGTGGACTGAGCGTCCCGGCGGAGCCGGGCTGCTCTTCGACATTGCCGGCGATCGATTCCTCCACCACATGGTCCGCATGCTGGTGGGCACGATGGTCGATATTGGCCTGGACCGGCGGCCGCTCAGTGATCTGGCACGACTGCTGGAACTCGACCCCGGGCTGGTGACCAGCCCGCCGGCCCCTGCTGAGGGACTGTTCTTCATGGCCGCGGAATACCCAACCGAGTGGTTCCTGTGACGCGGCCGACCTACTCCCTCATGGTCGCATCGGTCCTCGCCGCCTGCGCGCCGGGCGACCGGGGGATGGTGCCGCCGGCAAACGCCCAGCGCAGCGCGGAGAGCGCTGCGCTCTCGACGTCTCGCCGCACCGCAGTGGTGGACGCGGCGGCGCGGATTTCACCGTCGGTGGTGTCGGTGACCGTCACCATGCTGCGCCGGGTGGCCGACCCGGGTCCGTGGGACTTTTTCTTCCTCCCGCCCCAGGACACCCAGCAGCGGGTTTCGTCTTCGGGCACCGGATTCATCATCCGCGCCGACGGGATTGTGGTCACCAATCAGCACGTCGTGTCGGGAGCCGAAACCATCACGGTCACGCTTTCCGACGGGACCGATCTGCCCGCCACGCTGATCGGGGAGGATCCCACCACCGACATCGCGGTGGTGCGGGTGGATCGGAGGGACCTTCCGGTGGTTCCCCGCGGCAAAAGCACCGATCTGCTGATCGGAGAGTGGGTGGTCGCGCTGGGTAATCCGTACGCATTCCTGCTGGGGAACAGCGAGCCGACGGTCACTGCCGGAGTGGTGAGCGCTACCCACCGAAACATTCTTCCCAACGACAATCAGCCGGGACTGTACCTGGACATGATCCAGACCGATGCCGCGATCAATCCCGGCAATTCGGGCGGCCCGCTGGCCAACGCGCTGGGTGAAGTCATCGGGGTCAATTCGTCCATTTTTACTGGCGGCGGCGGGAACAGCGGCTCCATCGGGTTGGGCTTTGCCATTCCCATCGAACGAGCCCTTCGGGTGGCCGAGGAACTCCTCAAGACCGGCAGTGTGCGCCGAGCCTGGACCGGACTCGAGGTGGCCGGCCAAAACGCCATGCAGGACTGGAAAACCCAGGGCGGGGTGACCGTCACGCGGGTGGCGCCCGACGGTCCGGCGGCCCGCGCCGGCATCAGCGACGCGGCAGTGCTCCTGGAAGCCGGTGGACGGCAGCTGCGGAACTATCTCGACTGGGAAGCGGTGAAGCTCGATCTCCATGCCGGCGATGCGATTCGGGTCCGCTTCCGGAAGGGTACTCGAGAGGAGACCGGGGAACTCACCACCGGCGAATTGCCCACCAGCACCGCGACCAAGGTGACGGTGCTGCGGGGTCTCGAGGTCGTCACGGTCACTCCGGCAATTCAGACCGAGCGGGGCCTCCAGATTACCAAGGGCGCCTTGATCGTGCGGATTACCGATGAGGTACGGCGGGGCACCGGACTGCAGGAGGGCGATGTCCTCGTGGCGATCAACCGGACCTTGATCACTTCGGCCAAGCAGGTGGGAGAGGTGATCGAGTCGTTCGGTTCCCGCCAGGCGTTCCGGATCTATTTTCACCGGGCCGGACAGCAGGTTTACACCGACCTGGTGCTGCGGTGAGCGGCGCGGGTTATCAGTCTCCCCTGGGAACCCGCTACGCTTCAGCGGCAATGCAGGAACTCTGGGGAGCACCGCACCGCAGCGGACTCTGGCGCCGGCTCTGGCTGGCCCTCATGGAGTCAGAGCGCGAGCTGGGGATCGACATTCCGGAGGCCGCGGTCGGGGAGCTGGCCAGCCACCTCGACGATGTCGACGGCGCCGCCGCGGCGGGGTACGAGCGTCGGTTCCGCCACGATGTGATGGCGCACATCCACGCCTTGGGCGACCAGGCCCCTACCGCCCGGCCCTACCTCCACCTGGGCGCGACCAGCGCCTTCGTCACCGACAACGCCGATTTGCTGGTGCTGCGTGACGGGCTCCGCCTGCTGCTGGGCCGGGTCGTGGCATTGCTGCAAGCACTCCAGCGCGTGGCTGAACGAAGGGCCGCGCTGCCCTGCCTGGCGTACACCCACTTTCAGCCGGCCCAACTGACCACGGTGGGCAAACGCGCCACCTTGTGGGCCCAGGATTTTTCGCTCGATGTGGAGGAGCTCTGCCATCGGATCGAGTCGCTCCGGTTTCTGGGCTGCAAGGGAACCACGGGAACCCAGGCTTCGTTCTTGGAGCTGCTGGGGGGCGACCATGCCAAGGTGCGCGACCTGGACCGCCGGGTGGCGGCCCGGATGGGGTTTGACCATCCCTTTCCGGTGTCGGGCCAGACCTACCCACGCAAGCTGGACAGCATGGTGCTCGACACCCTTTCCGGGGTAGCCCAATCGGCGGCAAAGATGGCCGGCGATCTCCGGCTGCTGCAGCACGAGGGCGAGCTGCTGGAACCGTTTGAGTCGGAGCAGATCGGCTCCAGCGCCATGGCGTACAAGCGCAATCCGATGCGCGCGGAGCGGATCACCTCACTGGCCCGCCTGGTGATTTCCCTGCCCCAGAACGCCGCGCACACCGCGGCAAACCAGTGGCTGGAACGGACCCTCGATGACAGTGCCAACCGGCGAATCGTTCTGCCGGAGGCTTTTCTGGCCACCGATGCAATTCTTATCCTGGCCACCAACATCATTGCCGGACTCGAAGTGCGAGAGCCGGTCATTGCCCGGCACGTTGCGGAGCAGATGCCGTTCATGGCCACCGAGCGATGGATGATGCTGGGGGTTGCCGCCGGCGGGGACCGCCAGGTGTTGCACGACATTATTCGCTCGGCGAGCCTGGCGGTGACGGCGCAGGTGAGTAGCGGAGGCCCCAACGATCTGATGGAGCGACTGGCCCGACACCCCGGATTCGCCCGGGTTCCCGCCGAGCGGCTGTCCGGTGAGTTGGAACCGGCGCGGTACACTGGCCGGTCCGAGGCCCAGGTCAGCGAATTTTTCCATGAACACCTTCCGCCGATTCTGGCCCGGGCCAACCGCCTCGCCGCCTCCCCGGCGGCGGAGGAGATTCGGGTATGACGGTCCTGACCGCCAGCCGACTCCCGCTGCCGCTGTTCCGGAAGGGGAAGGTGCGGGAGGTGTACCAGGTCGACGACCAGCGCCTCCTTCTGGTGGCCAGCGACCGGGTCAGTGCGTTCGACGTGGTGATGGCCGAAGCGGTTCCCCAGAAGGGCGCGGTCCTGACCCAGCTCTCGGCATTCTGGTTTCGGACGCTCGGGCACCTCGGCCCGAATCATTTCCTGACCGCAGACCTGGACGAGATTCTCGGGGAGCTTCCCCAGCTGGCTCCGTTCCGAGACGAAATGGCCGGTCGAGCGATGCTGGTGCGGCGCACCGAGCCGCTGGCATTCGAGTGCGTGGTTCGAGGCTACCTCGCTGGCTCGGCGTGGCAAGAGTACCAGCGGGGCGGAACGCTGGCTGGAGAATCACTGCCGGACGGCCTGGTGGAGAGTGCCCGCTTCGAGACGCCGATTTTTTCTCCAGCGACAAAGGCGGACAACGGCCACGACGAGAATGTGACCACCGCGGTGGTCTCGGCGGCACTGGGTGTGGATCGGACTCTGCAGCTGCGGCGGAGGAGCATGGCACTCTTCCAGGCGGGGCGGCTCCACGCCGAGCGCCAGGGGTTTATCATCGCCGACACCAAGTTTGAATTCGGGCTCGACGGCGCCGGCGAGCTGCTGCTGATCGACGAAGTCATGACTCCCGATTCCTCGCGATTCTGGCCGGCCGACCGGTATCAACCGGGACGGAGCCAGCCGAGTTTCGACAAGCAGCCGCTGCGCGACTATCTGGCTGGCGAGAGGGCGGCGGGTCGCTGGAACGGGGACGCCCCTCCCCCACCACTGCCGGCGGAGGTGGTGGCAGCAACCAGCGTGCGCTATCTCGAGGTATTCAGCCGGCTGACTGGTGCCTCATTACCGGAGAGTTTCTGATGCGCGTGGCACCGGAAGGCCTGCCGTTCATCGCGATTGCCTGGGGAATTGCCGCACTCCTGGCGTGGTTCCACCTCTGGTTCGTCCTGGTTCCGTGGCTGCTGATCGCAGTTTGGGTGGTGGCCTTTTTCCGAGACCCGGTCCGGGACGGCCCTCGGGGGGATGACCTGGTGATTGCACCGGCTGATGGAAAGGTTGTCAGCGTGATTCCGATCGACGAACCGGTGTACCTGCGGGGGCCCGCCACCCGGGTGTCCATCTTCATGAACGTCTTCAGTGTGCATGTCAACCGGTACCCAGCTCGCGGTAAAATCGAGTTTCGGGCCTATGTTCCCGGAAAATTCGGCCATGCGGGGCCGGAAAAGGCCTCTCTGGAGAACGAGCAGAGTTCGATTGGGCTTTCGACCCCACGGGGCAAGTTGCTGATCAAGCAGATTGCCGGGTCGGTGGCCCGTCGCATCGTAACTGACCACGCCGAAGGCACCGAAGTCGGGCAAGCCGAACGGATGGGATTGATTCGATTTGGGTCCAGGGTTGATGTTTTCTTGCCCAGGGGCGTTTCCGTAGAGGTCAAGGAAGGCGATTCAACCTCCGCCGGACAGACGGTACTGGCCCGGTGGACATGACCGAACCTACCCAGCCCCAGCGCGAGGGCATCCGGCGAGTTGTGGTGGTGATCCCAAGCGCGTTCACGCTGGGCAATCTCTTCTTCGGCTTTTGGTCGATCATCTCGGGGTTTCAAGGCAATTTTCGACAAGCGGGCTGGTTCATCGTGTATGCCGGGATACTCGACTCGCTCGACGGGCGGGTGGCCCGGCGCATGGGAACCGGCAGCCGGTTCGGCGCCGAGCTCGATTCCCTGGTGGATGTAGTTTCCTTCGGGGTGGCACCGGCGCTGTTGATGTATTTTCTGGAATTCTCCACGGCAGGGCGGTTCGGCTGGATCGTCTGTTTCCTCTACGTCGTAGCGACCGCCCTTCGACTGGCGCGATTCAATGTGCTGACCCATAACAAATCCGCCCCACCGGGTTGGTTCACCGGCCTGCCGTCGCCGGCGGCTGGGATGACTCTGGCCACCTATTACGCCTTCAGCCAAACCCAGTGGTATCGAACGTCGGTGGCCTACCTGGATCTGCAGCACCAGGGGCTGGTGGTTCTGCTGCTGGTTTTGGCGGTGTTGATGGTCAGCAAGGTGGCGTATCCCCGGGCTGCCCCGGCCAACGTTCGCCGGCCGAGTGGACTGGTGACGGTGGGCGTATTGCTGGGATTCCTGGTCGGCTCGATCGTGGCGCCGGCGTCGTTCCTGTTCCCCTTCTTCCTCACCTACACCACGTTCGGGGTGCTTCGACACGGCGTGCTCATCCTGACCGACCTGGGAGGCAGTGAATGAGCTGGCGGGTGCAGGTTCGGATTCTCCCCAGGGCTGGTCTGCTCGACCCCCAGGGTCAGGCTGTGGAGCAGGCCCTGTTGGCGCTGCGGTTTCCCGAAGCGAGCAACGTGCACGTCGGCAAGGCAATCGTGCTGAATGTTGCCGCACCGAGCGCCGCCGATGCGGTGGCGCGGGTCCGGGCGATGTGCGATCAACTGCTGGCCAACCCGGTCACCGAAGACTACCAGATTGCGGTGGAAGCGGGAGGCCACGACTGATGCGAGTTGGGGTGGTAAGGTTTCCAGGGAGCAATTGTGAACCGGAAGCGTGCCGCGCGGTCGAGCGGGCCGGCGGGGAGGCCTTCTACCTCTGGTATCGAGACCGCTCCCTGGGGACCGCCGACGCGGTGATTCTTCCGGGCGGATTCAGCTACGGGGACTATCTCCGCAGCGGCGCGATTGCCCGATTCAGCCCGATCATGGATGCGATTCGCAACCACGCTGCCGACGGCGGCCCGGTGCTGGGAATCTGCAACGGATTCCAGATTCTCTGCGAAGCGGGGTTGCTTCCCGGGGCGCTGGTTCGCAACGCCGGGCTCCGCTATCTGTCCCGCCCGGTGGATCTGATCGTTGAGCGAATCGACACCCCCTTCACCAACGCCTACCACGCCGGAGAAGTCATCCGGATTCCCATTGGCCATGGCGATGGCCGCTTCGTGGCGCCGGAACCGCTGCTGGATGAGCTCGAACTCAATCGGCAGGTAGTGCTGCGCTACACCGGCTCGGGCATGCGCGATGTTCCGGCCAATCCGAATGGGTCGTCGCGGGACATTGCCGCGATCTGCAATCGCGCTGGAAACGTAGTTGGGATGATGCCGCATCCGGAACGTCTGGCCGAGGCGATCCTCGGTTCGGATGCCGGCCAGGGAGTGTTCCGGTCGTTGATTGGGGTGACGGCAGGCAGGTAGTTGCACGGGGTGATTGACGAATTCGAATCAGGGATCCAGCGCAGGCTTACTTCAGCACCCAGGTCTGACAATGAGCACCGACAAGCCCAGCCGCAACGAAGATGAGTATTTCGCCCGGGAAGAGGCCGAACGGCTCCGTCGACTTCGCGAGAAGGACAGTGCGGAGCGGGACGCCAAGCAGCGGCAATCCCACCACATGAAATGCCCGAAGTGCGGCGGCAATCTGGGCATCGAATCGTATCATGCCGTCCAGATTGACCGGTGTCCCGACTGCCACGGGATCTGGTTCGACGCGGGCGAGATCGAGCTGATTCTCAAGGAGGAAAACAGCGGAGTATTCGCGCAGATTCTGAGCGATGTGCGGAGTTCCCTCCGGCGAATCCGGCCCAGCCGGTGACCCAGGCGTCGGTTCGTCTGGAGGCGCATCCATTCCCCGGAGAGCGTCCGATCACGGCGGACGTCGTCCGGGAACACAATCTCAGCGAGCAGGAGTACTCCGAGATCGAGGCGATGCTGGATCGGTCGCCCACGCTGACCGAGCTGGGTATTTTTTCCGCACTCTGGTCGGAGCACTGCTCCTACAAGCACACCAAGCCGATCCTCCAGCGCTTTCCCACCACCGGGCCTCAGGTGGTCCAGGGGCCGGGCGAGAACGCCGGGGTCCTCCGGCTTCCCGATGGCTGGGCGGTTGCGTTCAAGATCGAATCGCACAATCACCCCAGCGCGGTGGAGCCGTATCAGGGCGCTGCCACCGGGGCGGGCGGGATTCTCCGCGATGTTTTTACCATGGGCGCTCGGCCGGTGGCGCTGCTGAATTCGCTGAGGCTGGGGCCACTCGACGACGCCCGCAACCGGTATCTCTTTGGCGGCATCGTGAAGGGCGTGGGAGACTATGGCAATTGCGTGGGGGTGCCCACCCTCGGTGGCGAAGTCGCCTTTGCGCCGGGGTATAGCGGGAATCCACTGGTCAACGCCATGTGCGTCGGTCTGCTGCGCGAGAAGGATCTGATGCGGGCGCGGGCCCACGGGGTGGGCAACGTGCTGCTCTGCATGGGATCGCGCACCGGGCGGGACGGCATTCACGGCGCCAGCTTCGCGTCGGAGGAACTCTCGGAAAAGAGCGAGGCTCGGCGGCCACAGGTCCAAGTGGGTGATCCGTTCACCGAGAAGCTCCTTCTCGAGGCCACCCTCGAACTCATCGAGGCGGGGCTCACCGTCGCCATTCAGGATATGGGCGCCGCGGGGCTCACCAGTTCGTCGGCGGAAATGGCCGCCCGGGGCGGCGTCGGCGTCGAACTCGACACCAGCAAGGTACCGACCCGGGAAAAGGGCATGACTCCGTATGAAATCATGCTCTCGGAGTCGCAGGAGCGGATGCTGATCGTGGCGGAGCCGCACCAGGTCGGGCCGATCCAGGCGGTCGCCGCCAAATGGGAACAGACCGCCACTCCAGTCGGCCGGGTCACCGACGACGGCCTGTTCCGGATCATTCACGACGGCATCATCGTGGCGGCGATTCCCGGCGAACGCCTGGTGGATGGCTGCCCGATCCAGCACCCGGCGGCGGTGGAATCGGCGGCGGTGATCGCCCGGCGCGCGGCACGGCCGGATCCGGCGATTGCGGCGGACCCGGTGGGAGCCCTCCGCCGGCTGCTGGACGATCCGACCCTTGCCAGCAAGCGGTGGGTGTTTGAACAGTACGACTCCACGGTCCAGGCGGAAACGATCCTGGGCCCCGGGGGCGATGCGGGCGTGTTACGAGTTCCCGGCACTGGCTTCGGGCTGGCCGTTTCGGTGGACTGCAACCAGCGCTACGTGGCGCTGGACCCCTATGAGGGAGGCAAGGCAGCGGTGGCGGAAGCGGCCCGCAATGTGGCCTGCACCGGCGCGGTTCCGCTGGGGATCACCGACTGCCTCAATTTCGGCAACCCCGACAAGCCGGAGGTCTTTTTCCAATTCACCGAAGCGTGCCGTGGCATTGCGGACGCCTGCCGCGCCTTCGGCACCCCGGTGACCGGGGGCAACGTTTCGCTCTACAACGAGAGCCCCACCGGAGCGATCGACCCGACGCCCACGGTCGGGATGGTCGGACTACTCCACGACGTCAGCAAGCGAGTCTCCAGTCACTTCCGCTCGGCCGGAGACCGGATCGTGGTTCTGGGCAACACCGCCGGACACCTGGGCGGGTCCAGCTACTGGGAGGTGGTGGGAGGCTTCACTGGCGGTCCGCCGCCCACCATCGATCTGGATGCCGAAGTTCGCCTGCAGCGGCTGCTGGTGGCGGCTGCGGACCAGGGGCTGCTCCGGTCGGCCCATGACTGCTCCGATGGCGGTTTGGCCATCGCGCTGGCGGAGGCGTGCATCGGGGGGCCCTACGCCACCGAGACCCGGGGTGCCCAGGTTCACCTCGTGAATGCACGAAACCTCGCCCCGGAAGCGGCACTATACGGGGAGGACGGTGCCCGTGCTGTCGTTTCGGTCAGCCCGGGCGACGCCGACGAGTTGATGGCATTGGCGGCGGGGCATGGAGTTCCCGCGGAGTTGGCGGGTATGGTTGGCGGGCCGGGCGGGAGTTTGGAAATTCATCTGCGCAGCAGTCACCTGACCCTTGGCTGGCCGGTCGGGGAACTCCGGCAGATTTCGCTGGACGCAATTCCTCGGCGGATGCAGGCCGGTGCTACCGCGATGGCGGTGCACTGAGATGTGCGGAATCATCGGCGTTTCGGGCGTACAGGATGCCTCGCGGGTGGCGTACCTCGGGCTGTATGCCCTGCAGCACCGGGGGCAGGAGAGTGCCGGAATCGTCACCATCGACACTGCCGGGGTGCCGCACACCCACCGCGGAATGGGACTGGTGGGTGAACTCTTCCAGGAGCGGGAATTGGGAGACCTGCCGGGCGACGTCGCGGTCGGGCACACCCGCTATTCCACCACCGGCAGCTCGGTGCTGGCGAATGCCCAACCGTGCCTGGCGAATTACCGGGGCGGGCCGTTGGCGCTGGCGCACAACGGCAACCTGACCAACGCAGCGCTTCTGAAGCACCAGCTGGTGGAGGAGGGGGCCATCTTCCAATCCTCCTCCGACTCCGAGGTGATCGTGCACCTGATCGCCCGGACCACCGCCGCCGACCCGGAGGCCCAAATTCGCGATGCGCTCTCCAAGGTCCAGGGCGCCTACAGCCTGGTCATCACGGTGGGGCGAACGCTTTATGCCATTGTGGACCCGCGGGGGTTCCGGCCGCTGGTGCTGGGCCGGCTGGGGGATGGCGTCATCGTTGCCTCGGAGACCTGCGCCCTCGATCTGGTCGGCGCCACGCTGATTCGGGAGATGAACCCGGGCGAGTTCGTGCGGATCGCCAATGGGGTGGTGAAAACCCTGGCAGCGCTGCTGCCGGCTCCGGTGAGTCGCTGCGTGTTCGAGTTGGTTTACTTTGCGCGTCCCGACAGCAATGTTTTCGGGGAATCGGTGGATCGGGTTCGCCGGGAGCTGGGTCGCCAACTGGCCCAGGAGCACCCCGCGCCGCAGGGAGAAGTGGTGTTCAGCGTGCCGGATTCGAGCAATGCCATGGCACTGGGATTTGCGGAGGCGAGTGGGCTCAAGCTGGAACATGGCCTGATCCGGAACCACTATGTCGGGCGTACCTTCATCCATCCGACGCAGGCGCTCCGGGTGGCCAAGGTCAAGATCAAGTTCAATCCGGTGCGTGAAGTGATCGCCGGCCGCTCCGTGGTGGTGGTCGACGACAGCCTGGTCCGGGGAACCACCAGCAAGGGGCTGGTGCAGATGATCCGGGCGGCCGGCGCGCGGGAGGTGCACTTCCGGTTGGCGTCACCCCCAATCACCGGCCCATGCCACTACGGCATTGACACGCCGACGGAGGCGGAACTGATCGGCGCAACCCATTCCTGCGACGAAATCCGGGATTTTCTGGGCGTCGACACGTTAGGCTACCTGTCGCTCGAGGGGATGCTGCGGGCGGCGGGAACCCGAAACGAGTTTTGTCACGCCTGTTTCTCGGGACGTTACCCGATTCCGGTGGGCACCGACCATCCTGGTGCAGCGCACCCAGTTCTCCTGGCTGGCACTGCGCCATGACTGAGACCACTCCGCAACCGCTGGTCTATTTTTTCGGGCAAGGCCGCGCCGATGGCACGGCGGCCATGAAAGACATCCTCGGGGGCAAGGGAGCTGGGTTGGCTGAAATGACCAACCTCGGCATTCCGGTGCCGCCGGGGTTTACCATCGCCTCGACTCTCTGCGGTACCTACCTCGAAACCGGCGACTTCCCCCCCCGCCTCCGCCCCCAGGCAGAAGCGGCGCTGGGCCGGCTGGAAGCTGCCACCGGTCGGCATTTCGGCGGCTCGGAGAGCCCGCTGCTGGTGGCGGTGCGGTCGGGCGCTGCGGTGTCGATGCCTGGGATGATGGAGACGATCCTCAATCTCGGGCTCAATGACAGCACCGTCGAAGGCCTCCGGAGGCTTTCCAACAATCCCAGTTTTGCCTACGACTCCTACCGACGCTTCGTGCAGATGTACGGTGGGGTGGTGTTCGAGGTGCCGAAAAAGGTTTTCGACGAAACCCTGGAACGACGAACCCGGGCGGCAGGGGTCCATCGTGACATCGACCTGCCGTGGGAAGCACTGAAGGAGCTGGTCGCAGAATTCAAGCAACTGATCCAGAAGGAATCGGGCCAGCCGTTCCCGGAGGACCCCATGGAGCAATTATGGGGCGCCGTGGCGGCGGTTTTCAAGAGCTGGAACACCCGCCGTGCCATCGACTATCGAAAGCTCCACGACATCCCCGACTCGATGGGGACGGCAGTAAACATCGTGGCAATGGTATTCGGCAACATGGGGGAAGATTGTGGCACTGGCGTGGCGTTTACCCGGGACCCCTCCACCGGGGAGCGGGCGATCTACGGGGAATACCTGCTCAACGCGCAGGGAGAGGACGTGGTGTCGGGGGCCCGGACTCCGATTGCCATCGAGCAGCTCAAAGCGGCCATGCCGCTGGCCTTTGCCGAACTGGACCGGGTGGCTCGGACCCTGGAGCGGCACTTTCGCGACATGCAGGATCTGGAATTCACCATCGAGCGGGGCAGGCTGTACATGCTGCAGACCCGCCGGGCGCAGCGTTCGGGACACTCGGCGGTGCGTTGCGCCGTGGAGATGGTTGATGAAGGCATGATCTCGGAGGAGGAGGCGATTGCCCGAGTTCCCCCCAACGACCTCAATCAACTGCTCCACCCCACGATCGACCCCAAGGCCGCGCTCGATCTTCTCACCACCGGGCTCCCCGCCTCCCCCGGAGCCGCCAGCGGCGCCGTGGTGTTCGATGCCGATGTGGCGGAGGCCCGGGGGAAGAAGGGCGAGGCGGTGATCCTGGTCCGCCGAGAAACCAGCCCGGAGGACTTTCACGGCATGGTGGAGGCGAAGGCCATCCTCACCGGCAAGGGAGGAATGACTTCCCACGCCGCGGTGGTGGCCCGGGGGATGGGAAAGCCATGCGTTGCCGGCGCCCACGACATCCAGGTGGACGAGCACGTCCACTCCTTCTCGGTGGGGGGCCGCCAAATCAAGGAAGGCGAGTGGATCACGGTGGATGGCAGCACCGGGAAGGTCTACGCCGGCCAGGCCCGGCTGGTGGCGCCGGAACTCTCGGGCCACTACTCCCGCCTGATGGCGTGGGCCGACGGCATGCGCCACCTCAGGGTGCGGGTCAACGCCGACACACCGGCCGACGCCCACCGGGGGCGGGACTTCGGGGCCGAGGGAATCGGGCTCTGCCGAACCGAACACATGTTCTTCGAAGGAGAGCGCATCAGCTCGATGCGCGAGATGATCCTGGCATCGGATTCGGCGGGACGCAAGAAGGCCCTGGCCAAACTGCTGCCAATGCAGCGGACCGATTTTGAGGGAATCTTTCGGGCGATGGAGGGCTACCCGGTCACCATTCGGCTGCTCGACCCTCCGCTGCACGAGTTCCTCCCCAAGGAACCGGAGGAGATTGCCGCGCTGGCGCGAGACATGGGCAAAACCAGCGCCGAAGTGCAGCGCACCATCGAGACGCTGTCCGAGGTAAATCCCATGCTGGGACTTCGGGGCTGCCGACTGGGCATCATGTATCCGGAAATCACCGCCATGCAGGCCCGTGCCATTTTCGAGGCGGCCTGCACTGTTGCCTCCCGGAAAGGGCGGGTGCAACCGGAGGTGATGATCCCGCTGGTGGCCCACGTGGTCGAGTTCCGGAAACAGGCGCTGATCGTGCGGCAAGTCGCCGAAGAAGTCTTTCGAGAGCGGCAACTCACGGTGCCGTATCTGCTGGGTACGATGATCGAGCTGCCCCGGGCGGCGCTCACTGCCGACGAGATTGCCCGGGAAGCCCAGTTCTTTTCCTTTGGAACCAACGACCTGACCCAGACGACGTGGGGGCTTTCGCGGGATGACGCGGGGATGTTCCTGCCCTCCTACCTGGAACGGAACATCATCGAATTCGATCCGTTCATCCAGCTCGACATCGCCGGAGTGGGTCGGCTGATATCGATGGCGGTGGATCTGGGCCGTCAGGCCCGGGCGGACCTCAAGGTGGGGATTTGCGGTGAGCACGGCGGGGAGCCGGGCGCCATTGCCTTCTGTGAAGCCCAAAAGATGAACTACGTCTCCTGTTCACCCTTCCGGGTGCCGATCGCCCGGCTGTCTGCCGCGCAGGCGGCACTGGCGGAACGGGGGACGATGAACCGCACCCGGGCCACCGTCTAGCTCACACCAACGCCCGAACTTCCGGCGGCGCACTCCGCAATTCGGCGTGGCGGAGCCCGACCACGAACACTTCTGCGGGGGCCGGCCGGCCAACCAGGTAGCCTTGCACCATCTGGCAGCCCCGTTCCCGAAGGAACGCAGCCTGTTCCTCCCGTTCCACTCCCTCCGCAACCACATCCAGCTCCATTGCCTTGGCCAGCGCGATGATCGCGGTAGTAATTGCCGCGTCGTTGGGATTGGTGGTGACATCGGCAATGAAGGACTGATCGATCTTGAGGGTGGTGACCGGGAAGTTCTTGAGATAGCTCAGCGAGGAATAGCCGGTCCCGAAGTCATCAATGGCAAGGCTCACCCCCAGGTCGGCAAGTTCCCGGATGGTACGGCCCACCATTCCCGACGGCTCCATCAGCATGGACTCGGTGAGTTCGAGCACCAGCGACCGGGGCCGCAGCCCCGATTCAGTCAGAATGGTGCGTACGGTGTCCACAATGCCGTCGTGGCGCAACTGCCGAGCTGACAGATTGACCGACATCCGGATGATGCCGAGGCCTTCGGCCTCCCAGGCCCGGGCCTGGGCGCACACGGTGCGGAGAATCCACTCACCCAGCGGCACGATCAGGCCGCATTCCTCACAGAGGGCGATAAACTCACCCGGGGACACCAGCCCTCGTTCGGGATGGGCCCAACGCACCAGCGCTTCCGCACCCACCGCCTTGCCGGTGTGAAGATCGACGATTGGCTGGTACCAGATGGTGAATTCGCGAGCATCGACCGCCCGACGCAGCTGATTTTCCAGGTCCATACGGGCCATTGCTTCGGCGTTCATCGATGCGGAATAGAGCTGATAGGTGTTCCGGCCCTGATCCTTGGCGTGGTACATCGCCACATCGGCATTCTTGAGGAGATCTTCGGTGTCGGCTCCGTCGAAGGGATAGATGGCGATGCCGACCGAGGCGGTGACAAAGATTTCCTGGGAGCCGAGCCGCATGGGGCGCTGGAAGGTATCCAGCAGCCGGCGGGACACCCGGACCGCCTCCTGGGGATCAACCAGATCGGGCAGCACCACGGTGAATTCATCACCACCGAGGCGGGACACCTCGGCAATGCCCTCCTCGGCCCCGAACCG
>JANNSC010000177.1:0-5624 GCA_031402135.1 Gemmatimonadales bacterium
TGTCCACCCCGCCATTCATCGTCACCATCCGAATGGTCGCCCCGCCCCGGCCGAGGTCGGTCGTGATCCGCCGTCCGATCTTCCCCTGTACCGTCACCGGAAAGTCTATGTCCACGCCGCCATTGACGGTGCCGGTCACCAAGTGCGCCGAATAATTTCGCGGAATCGTGGCCCGTACCCCGCCGTTTGTCGTGGTGGCGTCGAGACCCTTCCCTGCCCACTGGGTACCCTCCAGCACAATATGCAGGCCGCCGTTGGTGGTTTCGGCCACCACGTCGCCCCCAACCCCATCGAGGTGAATGCCCCCGTTTATGGTCTCCAGTCGCAGCGTCCCGGTTACCCCTTCGACCGAGATGCCGCCGTTCTGGGCCGCGAGATCGAGATCCGATTGCGCCGGTACTTCGATTTCGTAATTCACCGACCACCATTCCCGCCGGCGCGTGTCAGGGCCGTCGGCGTGAATTTTCCCGCCATCGGTGCGGATCGTGATCGCCTTCGCGATCTCTTCGGCCCGCGCCTCTGACCCCGCGTTGGCCTCGATCCTGGCGATCACCAACACGTCCCGCCGGGACGTCCCGATGACCGTGACTCCCCCGTTGACCCGGCCGTCCACCACCAGCGTCCCGTTGGTTCGCGGCACTGTGGTCTCAAACGCGGTGCAGAACCGTTCGCCTTCCCGGCCCCGCGATTCCCGCTCACAGTTGCGCAGCCATTGGGCCGATGTTCCACTGCGTTGCGCGGCCGCAGGAATGGCCCCGAGAGCCGCCACTGCCAGAACCCAGAAGCTCCAGCCCAGCGCTGAGTTACGGACGTTCATCGTGATTTCCGGAAGTTGAAGGTGAGTTCCCAATCCCACCCTTTGACACCCAGGCCGGCCATACCGTTGCCTGCCCACCTACGGCCGGAGCTTGATATCCGCCCCCGGACATTTCACCCGCTTCATTCGGACCTCGAAGCTTGGCCCGTCGCCTTCATTCCGCGGAATGAGGTGACCATCGGAAGTCGCGCGATAGATAACCCGCTGGGGAAATTCCTTCTTGGCCAGATTCTCGAAGACGACGTACTCGTCGACGATCTGCTTCAGTGAATACACGCTCTCCGGCTTCCCCTCATTCCGGATCGAGAACACCACCGAGCTGTCGGTGGCCTCGATCCGGTTGAAGTCGTAGGACGTCGCCCGGTCCTTCCGGAAGTAACGGGTCACCCCCACCATCAGATTCTCCACCGGCGTCGTCCAAATCTCTTCCGCCGATTCATCCTTCCCGGTTTCCGCCGCCCAACAGCCCGCCATCCACTTGAGCCGGTTCAGATCCACCTTCGGCTTCGGCTCCGGCTTCGGCTTCGGCTTCTCGGTGGTCTTGGCCGGCGGCTTCGGGAGCGAGTCTTGCGCAGCCAGCGGAGCAACGGAACAAACCAGGCTGGTCAGAATCAGCGCGCGGAGGATTTGCATAGGAGGAAGAATCTACTCCTTTCGGGGGCCGAAGCCCCACCGGAATGTCGCTTAGATGACGCCACCCGGAGCCCGGGGTCGCACAGCGGCGGGGCGGCACCGGTCCGGAACCGATCCAAATCGGGGGCTTGCCCGATCCCGGCTGTTGATATATCTTTATATCCGGATGAACGGATTAATACTTTGACCGCCGCGCCGGTCTTCGACCGATTGAGCGCCCTCGCCGACCCGATCCGCGGCCGCCTGCTCCTCGCCCTCGAGCGCCAGGAGCTGACGGTGCGAGAGGTGCAAGCCGTTCTTCAGCTCCCTCAGTCGACCGTCAGCCGCCACCTCAAGGTGCTGGCCGATCTCGGTGCGGTAAGTACTCGCGCCGAAGGAACCAGCAATTGGTATCGCATGGCGTCCCGGGACCTCGAGCCGGCGCTCCGCCGACTTTGGCAGGCTGTCCGTGACGAGGTAGCCGGCTCCGCCGCGGCGGCTCGTGATGCGGAGCGGCTCCATCGGGTGCTGGCCGAGCGTCATCTTACTTCCCAGCGCTTCTTCGCCTCGGCGGCAGGTCAGTGGGACCGTTTGCGAAAGGAATTGTTCGGAGAGCGAGCCGAGCTGTTGGCCCTGCTCGGTCTCCTCGACCCCACCTGGACGGTGGGTGATCTGGGCGCCGGCACCGGGCACATCGCCGTGGCACTGGCGCCGTTCGTTCGCCGGGTCATTGCGGTGGATGAATCTCCGGCCATGCTCAAGACCGCGCGCCAGCGCGCCCAGAATCTCCCCAACATCGAGTTTCGCGCCGGCACGCTCGAAGAGCTCCCGGTGCCAAACGCTGAGCTCGACGCTGCCCTGCTGATGCTGGTGCTTCATCACGCCACCGACCCCGCTATCGTCCTGGCCGAGGCCCGGCGGACCCTTCGTCCCGGCGGCAAACTGCTGCTGCTGGACATGCTGCCCCACGATCACGTTGAGTATCGCGAGCAGATGGGCCATCAATGGTTGGGGTTCACCGAGCCGCAGCTCACCACCTGGCTCAGCGAGGCCGGATTTACCAAGTTTCGCTTCATTGCCCTGCCTCCGGACTCCGAGGCCAGGGGGCCCAATTTGTTCACCGTAACTGCCACTCGCTGATAGTCGACCACCGATCATTCACGGAGCCTGACCCATGACGACCATTGCCCCAGCCATCCACCCCTTCGAGATCACCCGCGCCAGGGGCCGGGAACCGTTCAAGGTGAAGGATCTCTCATTGGCGGAATACGGTCGCAACGAAATCCGGCTTGCCGAATTTGAAATGCCCGGGCTGATGGCGCTGCGGGCCGAGTACCAAGGCAAGCGGCCGCTCCGCGGTGCCAAAATCATGGGTTCCCTGCACATGACGGTGCAGACTGCCGTGCTGATCGAAACCCTTGCCGAGCTTGGCGCCGATGTCCGCTGGGTATCATGCAACATCTTCTCCACCCAGGATCACGCCGCCGCCGGCGTGGTAGTCGGCAAAAGTGGCACGCCGGACAACCCGCGGGGCATTTCGGTCTACGCCTGGAAGGGAGAAACCCTTGACGAATACTGGTGGTGCACCGAGCAGGCAATGATGTGGCCCGATGGTTCCGGGCCCAATCTGCTGCTCGACGACGGGGGTGACGCAACGTTGCTGGTTCACAAAGGCGCCGAGTTCGAAAAGGCGGCGGCGGTACCCGAATTCAATCCGGTCAGCGACTCGGAGGAGTGGGGGGTCATTCTCGGCCTGCTACGGCAGGAGCAGAAGAAGAACCCCGGTCGCTGGACCAAAGTGGCCGCCGGGTTACGCGGCGTCTCTGAGGAAACCACCACTGGGGTGCACCGGCTCTACGAGATGATGCAGGCCGGGACGCTGCTCTTCCCCGCCATCAACGTCAACGATTCCGTGACCAAGTCGAAATTCGACAACCTCTACGGCTGCCGTCACAGCCTCACCGATGGGATCCTTCGGGCCTCCGACGTGATGCTGGCCGGCAAGGTGGCAGTCATCTGCGGGTATGGCGACGTCGGCAAGGGCTGCGCCCAGTCGCTCAAGGGGCAGGGCGCCCGCGTGGTGATCACCGAAATCGATCCGATCTGTGCCTTGCAGGCCGCCATGGAAGGCTATCAGGTCACTACCCTGGAAGACGTCGTGGCCTCGGCCGACATCTTCATCACCGCCACCGGCAACAAGAACATCGTCACGGTGGATCACATGACCCGCATGAAGGACAAGGCCATCGTCGGCAACATCGGTCACTTTGACAACGAAATCGACATGGCCGGACTCAAGACGTTCCCCGGGATCAAGCGCGTCAACATCAAGCCCCAGTACGACGAGTGGGTCTTCCCCGATGGCCACAGCGTCATGATTCTGGCCGAAGGCCGGCTGCTCAACCTCGGCTGCGCCACCGGGCATCCCAGCTTCGTGATGTCGGCCAGCTTTTCCAATCAGGTTATGGCGCAGATCGAGCTGCACACCAACAACAAGAAGTATGAGCGCAAGGTCTACGTGCTGCCCAAGCACCTGGATGAGAAGGTAGCTCGGCTGCACCTCGACAAGCTTGGCGTGAAGCTGACAAAGCTATCGAAAGAACAGGCGGACTACCTCGGAGTGAAGCCGGAAGGGCCCTACAAGTCCGATCACTACCGGTATTAGGGTGGCAGCGGGGGGCTGTTAACGGTGCCTCCGGGCGGTGACAGCGGCTATTCGGGTCGGCCTGCTCCGTCGCCCTGTCACCCTACGTCGGCGCCGGTGGCAACTCGACAATTTCGAGCCAGTAACGGCCCAACACGTTCATCGCGTCCACCAGCCCTGAAAAGGTCACCGGCTTGGAGATGAATGAGTTCACGCCGAGCTGGTAGCTCTGAATGATGTCCTGATCGAGGCGTGACGTGGAGAGCACCACGATGGGAATGTCGTTCAGCGTCTTGTCTCCCTTGATCACCTTCAGTGCCTCGCGCCCGTCGACCTTCGGCATGTTCAGGTCGAGCAGAATCAGGCCGGGGCGCGGGGCCGTCCCGTTCTCGCCCGCGTATTCTCCCCGCTGGTAGAGATAGTCGAGCAGCTGCTCGCCGTCTTCGACAAAATTGATCTGGTTCGAGACGCGCGCTTGCTCCAGCGCCTGCTGGGTGAGCATCCGGTCGTCCTCATCGTCGTCGCAGATGAGAATCGTGATCGGGATCTTGTGGTGGGTATTCTTCATATTGCGGGTACCAAGTTGTGCTGCGTGACCGGCAAGGTGACCGCAAAGGTCGCGCCTGCGCCGGGGGTACTCGTTGCAGTGATTGTGCCGCCGTGCCGCTCGACAATGGTGCGGCAAATCGCCAGGCCGATGCCGGAGCCGTCGTACTGCGTTCGACTGTGGAGTCGCTCGAATATTTTGAAGATTTTCTGGGTGTACGCCTGGTTGAATCCGATACCATTGTCCGACACGGTGATCGTGCAAAAGCGTCCGCCATTGCTCGAGCCGCTAAGCTTGACCACCGGCGCGGCGTCCTTCCGACAGTATTTGAGCGCATTGCCCAGCAGATTCTGCAGCAATTGGCGCATTTGGAGCGCATCGGCCTCGATCACCGGCAAGACGCCGACCTCCACGCGGCCGTTCACGTTTTTGATGGCCGTCTCGAGGTCGATGATGACCTCTCGGGCAATTCTGGAGAGATCGGTGGAGGCAAATCGTTGGACCCGCGTACTCACCTGCGAATAGGCGAGCAGATCGGTGATCAAGGTTCCCATCCGGGTGGCGGCGCTCTGCATCCGTTCGAGGTGTTGGCGCGCTTCGCCATCGAGCCCCGGTCCCGCCGAGGCGCTCAGCCTCTCGCCGAATGAGAGGATTTTGCGCACCGGTTCCTGCAGGTCATGCGATACCACGGTCGCGAACTCGTCCAGCGCCACGTTGGAGCGTTGCAACTCCCGTCGCTGCTCCGCCAAACGCGCCTCGGTGAGGCGGCGCTCGGTCACGTCCTCGATTGCCAGCAGGATGATCCGCGGCTCATTCGGTCCGTGCGACACCAGCCGGGCGTTGAGCAGCATGACCTTGCGTCCGATGCCGGGAAACACGTGGTCGACGTCGAAATCGTCCAGTTGCGATTCCAGCGGGAGCTTGTCGCGCAGCATTTCGCGGAGACGCGGAATGTCCCACTGGCCGGCGCCCAGGTCGAAAAGAACCTCGCCGATGGTCTCCTG
>JANNSC010000178.1:0-3132 GCA_031402135.1 Gemmatimonadales bacterium
TCCGACCAGGCGCTGGACTTTGCCTTCTGTGCCGTCGCGATTCGCGCGGTGGACGGGACCCCGCTCTCCCGGTACGGGTACCTCCGGCTCTTTGGCGCCTCCGGCAAGATCGTCCGCTCGGAGTACGCCACCATCATCCAGCACCCCAACGGGCGCCAGAAGCACATCGCCAGCCGCAACAACCGGATCGAGGCCTGACACCCTGAAGGGTTCCTCCGGCTCCCCGGTGTTCTCCGACCAGTGGTACGTGGTGGCGCTGCACCGCCGGGTCCCTTCTCCCGCCCCTCGGCAACAACGGTGGTGCTGGAGGATCTCGACCAGACTGTGCCCAAACCCTCGGTCGCGCGCCGCACCGAGCCGACGCCCCGGCTGGTTGTTTGACTTGCGGATGAATGCAGTCCCTTCGCGTTGTTTTGATCGTGCGATTCGGCGGTCTGTCCGAGAAGTTGGCGGGAATGCCCGAGATCTCTCGCTTCCTCGGCATCGTGATCCGAATGTACTTTCTCGACCACGAGCCGCCCCATTTCCATGCTGCCTATGCCGGCGAGGAGGCCCAGATTCGGATCCAACCGGTCGGGCTGCTTCATGGAGCCATCCCGCCCCGCGCCTTGGCCCTCGTGGTGGAATGGGCTACACTCCATCAGGCCGAGTTGCTGGAGAACTGGCGGCGACTGCACGCCGACGAGCAGCCGGCCAGAATTGCGCCTTTGGAGTAGCCGATGCTGCCGAGAATCACGAGGGTGGAGGTCGTGGGGTTGTTTCGTGTCGCGCTGGATTTCACCGACGCCACCCGGGGTGTCGCCGACCTGTCACCCTGGATTGTTGGTCGAGGTGGGGTATTCCAACCGCTGCAGGATCCCGACTACTTCGCCCGGGTCGCGGTAGACACGGAGGCGGGCACCTTGGTCTGGCCCAACGGCGTCGATCTCGACCCCGACATGCTCTACACGGCCGTCCACTATTCTACCCCCTAATCCTCCCCGCCACCTCGAGTTCATCTACCCTCCCCTGTTCGAGGCCAGCGCGCTCCACACCATGTCCCGAGAGTTGGAACGGGAGGCCTAGCATGCCCGCCAAACCAAAACCCAGTCTCGGGGCCCAACTGGTCGAGAGCATGCGTCAAGCTGTCGCCATCGAGGACGGGCAATTACGCCCCGCGCGTCGGCACCGGTTGACCCTTCGAGAAGCCCGCGTGGCGGCACCTCCCCGGTATGGCTCGTCCCGAATTCGACGGGTGCGCAAACGTCTGGGGTTGTCGCAACCCCTGTTCGCAAAAATTCTCAACGTAAGCGTCGCCACCATTCGGGGATGGGAGCAGGGCGTTCGGATCCCGGACGGGCCGTCTCGGCGATTGCTCGAGGTCGCGGAGCACCATTCTGCGGCAATCCTCACCACCGTCTCCCGCATCGGGGAGAAGCTCACACCGGCACCGTGAAGGGCTCCTGCGCTTCGCCCGCCCCTCGGCGACGACCCTCGGATTAGCGGATCCCTCCCAGCCGGTTCGCCGGGGCGGGGTAATCGAGCTCTTCCCCGAGAACACCGCTCCCGGGATGAGGTGAGTGCGTTTGATTGGTGCCGCCGCGATTTGGTGGCGCTCCTGGCCGAGCGTACCTTTATCGTGTCTCCGAGTCCCTTGATCGGAGATCGGGCGTGCCCGTTACGACAAGACTGTTGCACCGGCTGAATGAGGCACTCGGAGATGATGCCACCGAAGACCTTCTCGCCTGCTTCCAGGAGGCGAGCGAAGTGAACCGCGTCGCCGTGCGGGAATTGGCAGATCTCTATTTCGCCCGATCGGAAGCCCGCATCGACCAGCGAATGGCGGAGCTGCGGGGTGAGTTGCGCTCGGCGCTCGCGGAGCAGCGGGGAGAAATGCACTCAGGCCTGGCCAATCAGCGCGCCGAGTTGCTCAAATGGATGTTTCTCTTCTGGGCCGGCACCGTCGTTCCCCTCGCCGGCTTGATTCTGGCGCTTCAACGCAGATAACGGTGCAAGAAGCGGGTTCCCGCCGTCCAAATCCTTGGGGCCCTACCGCGTTTTTTCGGTTACCACTTCGCTATCCGGCCCTCACAACTTTTTCGGGTCCTTGGTAGGCAACCCCCGCATCCCCTGATAGATTCAGAGGACTCGATCGGAGGATGTTATGATGGCGCTTGAACTTACGGCCGTATTTCGAAAGGTGCCCGAGGGTTACGTGGCCTTCGTCACTACTTCCAAAGCGTTGGTGAATTGGTTGAGCAACAACGGGTAGCTTAGGGGTCCGTGCCCCTTCCTGACCAGGCGGCCCATCCCGTGCCTCGGCGTAAGCAGGACCTCATCGATCTCATGCTACTCATCCCTGGCCACCCACGGTGGTCGGTGCCGCAGCATCGAAGCGGCAATGCGGTGCAGCGAGTTGGAAAGCGATAACTTGACATTAAGCGATAACATGGTATACTATAACTTGTCATTATCTGATGATATGACAATTTATAACTTGTCGCAATGGCCTACTCGATATGCCTAGAGCCACTCAACCAGACAACAGACTCCTCCTCCGGCAGGTCGATCACCGACTGGCGCCGTGGCGCTCGCTGCCCAAGCGCCCTCCGTCGGCGGGCTGGCTCAAGACGGTACGTGAAGCGGTAGGAATGAGCCCGCCCCAACTTGCCCTTCGACTCGGCATCTCGCGCCAGGGTGTGGCAGATCTCGAGCGGAGAGAGCGGGCCGGCACCGCCACGCTCGCTGCCCTGGCCAGGGCGGCCGAAGTACTCGGCTGTGATCTGGTGTATGCAATCGTACCGAGGGTGGAGCTCCGCGCGCTGCTGGAGCGCCAAGCGCGCTTGCGAGCCGAAACCGAGGTGCAGAAGGCCACCCATACCATGCGCCTCGAAGCGCAAGAGGTCTCCTCCGATGCAGCCGAGCAACTCATCCGTGATCGCATCGTGGACTTGCTCTCCAAAAACCCGCGCAAGCTCTGGGATCTGAGGGCAGCAGAGCGCACCGGCTCAACACCGGAGCGTCCCGTCCGGGGCAAGGGCCGTGGCTCCGCCGCGCGTTGACGGGGCCACGCCGCTTGACCCGGATGACGCAGAGGGATTGATCCCCTCGCATATCGAGTCACGGGCTGAACTGAATGAATGGGAGCAGGCC
>JANNSC010000179.1:0-2551 GCA_031402135.1 Gemmatimonadales bacterium
GCTCCCGAAGGGAACGTCAGTGGCTTGGGACATGGAGTGCCGGGGACGCTCGGAGAAGAACTGCAGTTCCCGTAGGGAGCTCTGGTCAAGCGACCGGCCACGTCGGGGGTCCCGCTCCGCAGCTCAAGTCTTCGCGCCGGCCTGATGAGATCCTCACCGCTCCAGCTTGAATCCCGGATCCAGCGCCGGCCTCTTGGGCGCGTCGGCGACAAACCATCCTGTCAAATACATCCACCGCGCCATCCGGGTGAGTTTGGCATAGTCGATCCGCTCCGGGATGTCGCCGGCGGTGTGGTAGTCGTCGTGCAAGTTGGTGGAGTACATCAGCGCCGGGATGCCCAACCGAGCATAGGGAAGATGGTCGCTCCTGAAATACCATCCCTCCGCGTGGGTCGGGCGGTCCCAGAGAGTGTCGAGCACGAATCGTCCCGTCGCCGAGTTGGCCTGAAGCGCCATCTCCACCAATTCGCTGGAGTTGCGGTGAGGCGGCTGGGTGCCCAACAACGTGGCGGTGTCGGGATGGTTGCGGCCGATCATGTCGCCGTTGAGCACGGCCACGATCTGCGAGAGGGGCACTACCGGATGGGCCGAGTGGTAGCGGGAGCCCAGGAGGCCGCGCTCCTCGGCGCCGTGGTTGACGAACAGGATGGAACGCCTGGGGCGCTGGGCCACGAAGGCGCGGGCCGCAGCGAAATGGGCGACACTCACCGAGGCGTTGTCGTCGGCACCGGCCAGCACCGAGTCATTGGGCGCTAACAGGCGCACGCCGTTGGCATCCTGGTGGGAGCTGTAGAGGACGTACTCGTTTCGTAGCACCGGGTCGGTGCCGCGGAGCACACCGATGACGTTCACCGACGGCGTCTCGAAGCGGCCCAGCCGAATGGAAAGCGCCGCCTCGGCCCCCTGCTGCAGCGTTCCGGCCATGGCGGCACGAACCAGGAAAGCCGGAGTAGGGCCGGCGCCCTGGACCGGGGGCGGAGCGATACGGTCGGGAAGCCCGGCAAACCGCGGGGTGGCGCGGTCCACGTCGTATCCTCCCCGTTGCCGCTGGACCGCGACGTAGTCGAAGCTGCTGTTTACCTGCGGGTTCGCCACCAGCAGGATGGCGGCGGCCCCGCGCCGGGCCAGAGGTGCCATGGTGGTGGTGATCGCGGCGTCAGCGTAGCGGACCGGGGTTGGGTAGCTGGTCGCGCGGATGGAGCCGGGGGCGGGCGGCCGAAGCAGGGTGGCGACGATGCGTCCACGGATGTCGGTGGTGGTGTCCTCGGGGTTGGCCAGCCAGAGGATGGGTCCGGTGGCCTCTACCGGAGCCACGCTCAGCGGGATGACGTCGCCGAACAGGGTCATCGACTGAGCGGCGATGCTGGCCCGGCTGGCGGTCAGGGAGACGCGAGTGCGGGTCATGTTGAACCACTGGAACCAGCTGCCGTCGTCTCCGGCGGGCTCGAGGCCGATCTTCCGGTATTGTTCGGCCACCCAGATGGAGGCCTTGAGCTCGTCGAGGCTCCCCCCTTCCCGGCCCCGCATGGCGGGCGACGCCATGGCAAAGAGATCGCGGCGGAGGTCGGCTTCCCGGATGGTCTGAAGTGCGCGGGGTACCGCCGGTGGAGCCGCCGGAGCAGCGCGCTGAGCGCTGAGTGCCGCTGGCAGGGTCAGCAGGATGAGAAGGAGTGTCCGCATGGGGCCTGGCTTGCGTGTAGGGGGAGAGATGCAGAGCGTATCATAGCGCATCCGGTGGCGTGAGGTGAGCCACAGCAGAAATCGGAGCAACCAGCGCCTATGTTTGCTCTGGGCACCTTCGTCCTGTCTTGGTCCATTCCGGGAGTTCCTTCCATGGGTCGCGCTCTTTCCCTTCTCCTCCTCGCGGCAGCCGTTGCCGGTTGCAAGCCCAAGACCCCCGAGCGGGCAAGGGCTCCTCTGGAGCAAGGGACTGCCGGGACCGGTGCCGCACTGACCGGTCAGGTGTTGGAGCACCTGAATGCGTCACCGTACGTCTACCTCCGCATCAAGACGCCCAAGGGCGACGTCTGGGCTGCCGTCCCCGAAGCCGCGATCGAAACCGGGGCCGAGGTGACGGTGTTCAACCCGATGCTGATGAGCAACTTCGAATCGGCCGCGCTCAAACGCACCTTCGATGAGGTCTACTTCGGGACCATGACCCCGGCGAACGCCGCGGCGGCCGCCGCGGGCGGCGGTCCGCACGCCGGCATCCAGTCTGCGGAGACGGTCGACGTCGGCACGGTGGAGAAGGCCAGCGGTGCGGACGCCAGGACGGTGGCCGAGGTGTGGGCCCAGAAGGCGAGCCTCGCGGGGCAAACCGTCACCATCCGCGGCGTGGTGGTGAAAGTCAATGTGGGCGTCATGGGGAAGAACTGGATCCACCTGCAGGACGGCAGCGGAGACGCCGCGCAGGGTACCAGCGACATCACCGTGACCTCGCTGGAGGGGGCGGCCATGGGATAAACGATCGTAATCTTGGGTATTGTGCGTACCAAAAAGTTTTTGGGTGCGGGCTTTGCTTATCGTGTTATCGTCGTGGAGGCGAGAATCG
>JANNSC010000180.1:0-1997 GCA_031402135.1 Gemmatimonadales bacterium
CGTGGCCCACAGCGGAGATGGTGGGGACGGTGACGGCAGCCAGCGCCCGGCAGACCCGCTCGTCGTCGAAGGCGAGGAGATCTTCCTTGTTGCCACCACCGCGGCCGACGATGCAAAGGTCCACAGATTTCACAGAATCAAAAGCATCCACAGATTTCACAAAATCAAGAGCGTCCACAGATTTCACAGATTGCACAGAAACAAATCGGTTGACGAGGTCCAGGGCCCGAACAATGTCTGCCGGGGCATCGTCGCCCTGCACTTTGGCTGGAAAAACCAGAATCCGAACCGAGGGCCAGCGCTTCCGGGTGACATGGATGATGTCCCGGAGGGCGGCGCCATCGGGGCTGGTGACGACTGCGATGGCTTGGGGAAATCCGGGGAGGGGCCGCTTCCTGGCAGGATCAAGGAGGCCGTCCTTCTCGAGGGCGGCGAGGGTCTTTTCCCGGGCCAACTGCTGCAGCCCCACGCCGGAGGTCGGGAGCATGACCTGCACCGAGACCCGGAGCTCGCCGCGCTCCTCCCAGACAGTAGGGGTGACCAGAGCGTAGACCTCGGTTCCATCGGCGGGCTGGGCGCCCACTTTTCCTGTGTAGGTTTTCCACATTACACAGCGAATGGCACTCTCCGGATCGCGCAAAGTGAAGTACCAATGGCCACTTCCGTACGCCTTGAAAGAAGTCACTTCACCCTTGATCCAGACTTGGCCGGAGGCTGATTCAACCGCGCTTTTCAGCTGGTGGACCAGCTCGGAAACGGTGAGCGCGGTCGGGCGAGAGGTTGTTTCGGGGGTGGCACCCAATCCCAACGGCAGAAGGGGGTCGGGGCCGGGTTTCCGCTTGGGGCTCACCGCGCAGCGGCCTGCTGGGCTGCCTTCAGGGTGTTCAGCAACAACATGGCGATGGTCATCTTCCCCACCCCGCCGGGCACCGGGGTGATGGCGCTGGCCACCTCGGACACCGGCCCGAACTCCACGTCTCCCACAATTCGGTACCCCTTGGGGTGGGATGGGTCCTCAACCCGGTTGATCCCGACGTCCACCACCACCGCCCCGGGCTTGACCATCTCCCGGGTCACGAACTCCGGCTTCCCGATAGCCACCACCAGAATATCGGCCTGCCGGGTCAGGCTGGGGAGATCTTTGGACCGGGAATGGCAAACGGTGACGGTGGCATTGCCACCCTGAGTGTCCTGCATGAGGAGGCTGGCCATCGGCTTCCCCACGATGTTTGAACGGCCGACGATGACCGCGTGCGCCCCCCTGGTTTCGATCCCCGAGCGGACCAGCATCTGCTGGATGCCGGACGGCGTTGCCGGCCGGAAGGCAGTCGGGTCGCCCACCAGAACCTTGCCCACGTTGCTGGGATGGAAGCCGTCCACATCCTTGGCGGGAGAGATCCGGTTGAGCACCTGGTCGCCGTTGATATGGCTGGGCAACGGCAATTGGGTGATGAAGCCGTGGATCCGGGCATCGGCATTGAGACGGTCCACCACGGCCAGGAGCTCCGCCTCCGTCGTTTCCGCGGGAAGGCGAATGGTTTCCGAGTACATCCCTACTTCCTGGCACGCCTTGCCCTTGCTCTTCACATAGATCTGGCTGGCGGGATCCTCTCCCACAATTACCACCGCGAGGCCGGGCGGCTGCCGGCCCGCGGCAACCAGCTGCTGAACTCCCTGGGCAATTTCCTGGCGAATTTCCAGCGCGATCGCTGCCCCGTCCAGAATCCGTGCGGTCACCGGGCGACTCCCACGGCCCGCATTTCTCGAATCACGGTGACCTTGATGGTGCCGGGATACTGCAGCTCGCTTTCGATTTTCCGGGCAATGGTTTCGGCCAGCTCGGCGGCCTTGGCATCGTCGATCTTTTCGGGGACCACGATCACCCGCACCTCCCGCCCCGCCTGAATGACGTTGGTCTTTTCCACCCCGGGGAATGCCCCGGCAATTTCCTCCAGCTTGGTGAGCCGCTTCACGTAGGTTTCGAAGGCCTCCCGGCG
>JANNSC010000181.1:0-1736 GCA_031402135.1 Gemmatimonadales bacterium
GCTTGCCCAGGTGCAACAGTCCCTCCCCCTCCTCCTCGGTTGGGCCATCGTCATCAGCGCGGCCCTCGGCTTGGTCTGGTGGATGCTGATCGGCATCGCCTTCCTGCTACGGGCGCCGATTCTCCCCGAACGGCTGGCGGAGCGGGGTCCACTCTTGTTCGTGATGCGGCGCATCAGCCGGCTTTCGGATCGCTTCGGCAAGCGCGACTGGGTGGAGAACGCCTCGGTGAAGGTCTACAACACCCTGGCGCTGGCGCGGTCGCGCAAAGTGACCGGTGGCGAACTCCTGGTGCTGATTCCCCGTTGCCTGGCCAAAGAGACCCTGGAGGGGGTATTGAGCGTTGCGGGGAAGTACAAGATTCCGGTTTTCGTGGCCACGCGGGGGCAGTTGGCCCGTCGGGTCATCCGGGAGCGCCGCCCGCGCGCCGTGGTGGCAGTGGCCTGCGAACGGGACATGGTGAGCGGGTTACACGACGTGGCCGGCAAGGTGCCGGTGCTGGGGCTCACATTGACGCTCCCGAGCGGTCCCTGCAAGGACACCCGGGTGGACCTCGGTCAGCTGGAGGAGTGGGTGAAGGCGTACGTGGTGTAGTCTATCTTCTATAATCCAGCGGCGGCTTCCGGTTCCCCACCCGGCTTACGTAAACAAACCCACCCAGTCGTTTTTCAAATTCCGCCCGAGCCTTCAGGAGCTGCGCCGGATCGGTCATGAGCTCCATGGCGGTCAGCGCCATCGTTTTGGCGGCGACCATCATCCCCTTGGCGCCGATAGACATCCCGCCCGCCGCCACCGCCTGCCAGCTGTGGGCCGGCGTGCCCGGCACCCAGGTGGCCGCGGACAACTGCACCGTCGGAACCACCCAGCTCAAGTCACCCATGTCGGTCGAGCCGCTCGACACGCCAACTTCGGGCGGGCTGATGCCTGCGGCGGCGTTTATCGGCGGGAGTGCTCCAGTCAGTGACGGCCGGAGCTGGTCGGCAAAGGCCTTTTCCTCGGTGGTGTATTGGAAACCACCGACCTTCTCGAGGGCGCGCTGCATCACGTCGGAGAGCGCATCGTTGGTCAGAACATTGTAAACCGAGTTGACCAGCTCGAAGTCCATCGTAGTTCCCGTCCCCAGCGCGGCGCCTTTGGCGGCATTGACGATCCGCTCCCAGATTCCGTCCAGAATCCGCATGTCGCTATGCCGGGCGTAGTAGTACACCTCGGCGAAATCGGGGACGACATTGGGCGCCTTCCCCCCGTTGGTGATGATGTAGTGAATCCGGGTTTCGGCGGGAACATGCTCCCGCATCAGGTTTACCATCGCGTTCATCGCCTCCACCCCGTCCAGCGCCGAGCGCCCCTGTTCCGGGGCTGCGGCGGCGTGGGCGCTGACACCGTGAAAGCGGAACTTGGCGCTGGTGTTGGCGAGGGTGGTGGCGCGGGTTACCTGGTTGATGTCGCCGGGGTGCCACGATACCACGGCGTCCACATCCTTGAAAAGTCCGGCCCGGATGAAGTAGATCTTGCCGCCGCCGCCCTCCTCTGCCGGGGTGCCGTAGAACCGAACGGTGCCACTCCGGTTGCCGGCAACCATCCACTCCTTGACGGCTATTGCCGCCGCGGTGGCGGCAGTGCCGAAGAGGTGGTGGCCGCAGCCGTGCCCCGGCCCGCCATCGAGCAGAATTTTCCGGGTGGGGACAGCGTCCTGGGAAAGCCCCGGCAGCGCGTCGAATTCGCCCACGATGGCGAT
>JANNSC010000182.1:0-11398 GCA_031402135.1 Gemmatimonadales bacterium
TGCCACCGACCGGCTCTCGGTGGCGCTGAGGCGGCCGGGCTCGGCACCGCTCGAGGCAACGCTCCCGGGTGCCCGCAAACATGCTGCAGCGCTGCTGCCGATGGTGGAACGGCTGCTGGCGGAGGCGGGGCTGACCCTTGGGGACGTCGAGGCGCTGGCGCTGGCCGATGGGCCGGGAAGTTTTACCGGCCTCCGGGTCGGCGCGGCACTGGTCAAGGCGCTGGCGCGGAGCCGACCGGGCCTGCCGGTGTGGACCGCCTCCACCCTGTTGGTGCGGGCGGCGAGCGCCGCACCGCCGCACGGGGCCCGCGTGTTAGTGGTCACCTCGGCGCTCCGGGGCGAGCTGTACGCCGCGGTGTATCGACTGGATCTGCCGCGGCAGGTGGAGACGCTGGTGGCGCCGGGACTGGCGACCCCGGAATCGCTGCACCGAGAGGCGCCCGACCTGATCATTGCCGAAGCCGCCGATGAGCTGGTGAATCGGCTGGTTGATCAGTTTGCCGCGCCCCTGGTACGCGGTCCAGTGGCGCTGCCGGCGGCCGCCGGCTTGCTCCGGCTGATAGGGGTTCCCGGCGGCGCCGCCCAGATTGGCGAACTGGACGACTGGGAGCCGGACTATGGCCGGCCGGCGGAGGCGCAGGCGCGCTGGGAAGCGACTCATGGACGATCGCTACCGAATCCGGCGCGCGACCAGGGCTGACGTTCCCCCGCTCGTGTTGATCGAGCGGGAGTGCTTCAGCGATCCATGGAGTGCTTCTGGTATTGATGAGACGATTCACTCTGAAACGAATTTTGTCTTGGTGGCTGAAAGCGGGTCGAGCGTCGTAGGTCACATCATGGCGCGGACCTCTGGCGAGGAGGGGGAAATCCTGAATCTTGCCGTGCTGCCGGGCCATCGGAGGCGGGGGTTGGCTCGAAGGCTTCTGGCGGAGGCGGTGTCGGTGCTTCGCGGCCTCCAAGTCCGGGAAGCGTATCTCGAGGTCCGGGAGTCGAATGTGGTTGCCATCGATTTGTATCGGGCCCACGGATTCCGGCCGGTGGGTCTTCGACCGGGTTATTATCGGAGCCCGCTGGAGGATGCGCTGGTGCTCCGGGCCCCGCTTCCCCTGGAGCGGTGATTCGCTCCACCGGGCGTATCTTTGGTTAACCGAAGGACTTAGGCATTCAATAGGTTGGACGGGTCCCGTAGTTTGATCGGCGCAAATTCTTGGGTGAGGAGGAACACATGTCGCGCAGTCTCAATCGTGTCCAGTTGATCGGCAATCTCGGCGCCGACCCGGAGGTTCGCAGCACTTCGAATGGCGGCCGAGTCGCCAACCTGTCGATCGCAACGAGCCGGCAGTGGAAGGGGGCTTCGGGAGACAAACAGGAAAAGACGGAGTGGCACAAGATCGTGCTCTGGAACAACAAGGGCGCGAATCTTGCTGATATCGCGGAGCGCTATTGCAAGAAGGGCGACAAGATCTACGTCGAAGGCGGCATCGAATACCGGAGCTGGCAGGACAAGGAAGGCCAGACCCGCTACACGACGGAGATCAACGCTCGCGAACTGATCCTCTTGTCCGGCAAAGGCGAAGCTGGCGAGTCGTTCTCCGCACCGAAAGCTGCGGGGGCAACCGCGGCAAAGTCTGCTGCCAAGGATGAGACGTTCTCCGACTTTCCGGAGGCTCTTGATGCCGAGGATGACGATCTGCCGTTCTAGCCTGGCGCTGGCGTTCGCGCTCGGGCTCACCGCCGCGGCGCCCGCCCAGGGCGCCAAGGCGAGCGCCCACACCGTCAAGACGGGCGACACACTGTGGGACCTCGCCCGGAGCTACCTCGGCGATCCGTTCCTGTGGCCCCAGATATACAAACTCAATACCGGCGTGATTGCCGATCCGCACTGGATCTACCCCGGTGAGGTGTTGAACCTTCTGGCAACCGAGGGACAGAGTGCGGTGCCGAGCACCGACACGCCGGCCCCAACGGCGCCGGTCGAGATGCAGGTGGCTGCACCGACGCAAGCGCCGGTGATGACCACGCCGCAGGATGCCCGGGGTGGGGACGATGGCATGGAGCTGTTCCGGCGGCGCCGGGTGGCCAACGTGTCGCAGGCGTTTGCGGCGTACCGGGAAGTGAAATTCCATCCGCTCCGCTCCGGGGAATTTCACGCGGCGGGCTTCCTCACCGAGGGAGAGGCGCTGCCGTTCGGCATGGTGCTGGGTCCGGTCACTCCGGAACAGATTGCCAGCGCCCGGAGCCGGGCCGCGGTGCAGATCTTCACTGCGGTCGGGGTCACGCCGCCGGGGGGTGGCTCGTACGCCGTGGGCGATACCCTGCTGATCGTGGAGCGGCGGAGCGGGCCGATCGGCTACGGCGAGATTGTGGTTCCCACCGGGATGCTGCGGATCACCGGGCAGAACGGGGGCCAGTCGGTGGGCGACGTGGTGGCGGTGTATGGTCCGATCCGCGAGGGCCAGTCGGTCATGCCGGCGGAGAAATTCACCGATCCGGGTGCGGTCAAGTTTCAGCGAGTCAGCGGCGGGATCGAGGGGCGGATTCTGGCCCCCCGGGACGCTCGCGAACTCCGACATCCCCAGGAAATCCTGTTTCTCGACGTGGGCCGCTCCAATGGGGTCAGGCCGGGGGACCTCTTCGAGGTGCGGCGGGTCGCCGGTCCGCAGGATAAATCGTCGGCGGATGCCCGCGACGAATTGATGGCGACGATGCAGGTCATTCATGTGCGGGGCCGGACCGCCACGGTGAAGGTGATCACGGTGGTTTCTCCCGACATCGGGTCGGGCGCGAGAGTGATCCAGATCGCCAAACTGCCGAGCTGAGCGTTTCCATCCTTGAAGTCTCGATCGCCCCGCATCGTCCTCACCCGATGATGCGGGGCGAGTCGCTTTGCATTGGGACGAACATTTCTATCTTTCCGGGATGATGATTCTCCAAGCCGCCGCCATTCCCACGACGCCGCTCCAACTGGTCCTCACGTCCAGCCCCGAAACGATGGCGGTCCTGCTGATCACCGCCTTCTTTTCGCTGGCCTCGTGGTTCCTGATCGTGATCAAGGGCCTCCAGTTCCGCCGGCTGGGCCGGCTGGCGGTGCGGTTTTTCCAGGAGGTCGAGCGGACGCCGAAGCTCCAGGAGGCGTACCGGGGCGTAATGAAGCTGCCCCCATCGCCCTACAACCGCCTGTTCCGCGAGGCGATAACCTTCTACTCCCACCTGCAGCCCGGAGTCATCCGGGAGGAGGGGAGCGGGCGTGGCGCGCTCAGCCCGACCCAGCTGGAAGCGCTCAAGATGATGCTGGGGAGGGAGGTGGCCGCTGGCCGGGACGAAGCAGGGCGATTTGTCGGGTGGCTGGCCACCATTGGCGCGGTGGGCCCGCTGCTGGGCCTGCTGGGAACGGTGCTCGGGGTGATGGATGCCTTCATCGGTATTTCGGTGAAGGGGTCCGGCAATCTTGCCGCGGTGGCTCCGGGGGTGGCGGAGGCGTTGACGACGACGGTGGCAGGCCTGGCTGCGGCCATTCCGGCGGTGATGGCGTATAACTACTTCGCCGGGAAGGTCGGCGAGTTCGAGTCGGAGCTGGAGGGCCTGGGCCACCTGCTGGTGGGCTGGATGGCTCGGGAAGGGCTGCTGTAGTGCTCTCGGGCGGACTCTCGGGCGGCCTGGGCCGCCGGCGCCGCATGCTTCCCACGGCAGATATCAACGTGACGTCGCTGGTGGACGTCGCCTTCGTGCTGCTGATCATCTTCATGATCACCGCTCCGATGATGCAGGGCGGGGTCTCGGTCGATTTGCCCAAGGCGGAGGGCCGCCCGCTGCGTCCCAGTGAAGGGGTGATCGTCACGGTGGACCGGCTGGGTCAGATCTATGTGGACCAGACCCGGGTGTCCTACGATGAATTTCGGGCGGCCTTCAAGGCCATTGTGGCCAAGAAGGGCAGCTCGGACGTCTATGTGAGAGGCGATCGACGGGCCTCGTATGGCGCCGTGGTTCGGGTAATGGCGGCCATTGCAGCATCGGGCACCAGCGTGCGAGTCAACATGACCACTGAGGACGAAACGGTGCGGCCGTGACGGCCGGGGCAATGGGTCTGCCCAGGAGTACGGTTGCCAGCGGAGTGGTGGGGTCACTGCTGGCCCATGGGGCGGTGATCGCGGCGCTGCTGCTGTCGGTGGGGGCCCAGGACCGGCGGGCGGGGCCCCCGGTCTATGCGGTAAATCTGGTGGCCGCCCCGCGGTCCCTTGGGGCCGCGCCCGAGGTGGTGGCCCCAGCCCCGACTCCTGCGGCGGCCAAGCCGCCCGCAAAGCCTCGGCCGACCCCGGCCGCCAAGCAGCTGGCGGCCAAGGCACCAGTCAAACCGACTGAGGCCACTCGCAGCGCGAAGCCGGTTACCCCGCTCCCGGGGGAACAGCCCGGCACCGGGAACGACATTGCCAATGTGGATCTCAAGGGGAAGGAGTTTCCCTACCCTGAATACCTGCGCAACCTGGTGGCCCAGATCTACCGACGATGGAACCGGCCCACCGGCGCCGCGGCGCTGGAGGCGGAGGTGTCCTTCGTGATCCGGCGGGACGGCACGGTCAGCGAGATTCACCTGCTGCGAAGCTCGCGGAGCTACTCCTTCGACCAGGAGGCGGAATCGGCGGTGGAAACGGCGGCGAACGCGAAGTCGTTCGGTCCGCTCCCTGCGGGTTACAACGCCGACTATCTCCAGATCAGCTTCCTGTTCACCCCGAGACAATTGCCATGAGGGCCGTTGCGGTCCGGGTCGGTTGCCTGGCGGGCCTCCTCGGAATGGCCGGGGCCGCGCCGCTGCCGGCTCAGGACACGGTGCGGGTGGGTGTCAGCTACCGTCCGGGGGTCCGACCCGGCATTGTGGTCCTGCCGACGGCGGGGCTGGATTCGATCTACGCCATCGTGGCGCGGGACCTCGATTACAGCGACCGGTTCGAGGTGATTTTGCTGAATGGGCCGGTGAATACCGCCTCGATCAACTACCAGCTCCTGCAAGGCCTGGGGGCCGATTTAGCCCTCGAGTTCGTCCCAGCAGCTTCGGGGCAGGTCACCACCCGATTGCATGATCTGGTTGCCAAGCAGGTCCGGACCGAGGTGACCGGGGTGCTGGACCGCGCTGGAGTGGGCGAGGGGAGGATGGCTATTCACCGGCTTTCCGATGAGGTGGTGCGGTTGGCCACGGGGCAGCCGGGGATCGCGGCGACCCGCATTGCCTTTCTCAACGATGGCGACAAGCGGATCTGGAGGATTGACAGTGACGGTGCCGGGCTGATGGCGGTGAGCCCGGGAGGGGTGCAGGTGGCCTCGCCGGCCTGGGCGCCGGACGGGGCCCGGATTGCCTATATGCAGTTCTCCCCCGACGGGACCAAACCAATCGTATTGCAGACGGTGGCGACCGGAACCAGGACGGTTGTACCGACGACTGGGGGCTCCCAGAACATCACGCCAGCGTTTTCACCGAACGGGCAGACCGTCATGTTTGCCAGAATGTTGGACCAGGGGACGGCGTTGTACGGCGGAAACGTGCGGGAACTCTGCTGCGTCGAACGACTTACCGGTGGAAGGTTTGCAGAAAATCTATCACCTGCCTATTCTCCGGACGGACGCCGAGTCGTGTTCGTCTCCACCCGCGCCGGAGGCCAACAGATCTATGTGATGGCCGCCGACGGCACTGACCAGGAATTGCTGGTGCCGTTTGATTTCGGCGAGACCGGCAATTCCAACGCGCCGGACTGGTCCCCGGATGGAGCCACCATTGCGTTCCATCGCGAGGTATCGGGCACGCCCCAGATCTACACCTTTGACCTGGTGAACCGGCGGCTGAAAGCGTGGACCAATCTGGGCAGGAATCATGATCCCAGTTGGGGCCCGGACGGCCGTCACATGGTGTTCGTTTCGACCCGCACCGGACGATTGCAGCTCTTCGTACTCGACATTGAAACGGCTCGAAGCCGGCAGATCATGACACCGGGGTCGGCCCGTTTGCCAGCGTGGTCCAGGCCCTTCGGCCGGCCGCAGTAGTGCCCTTCAACTTTGCGGAGTGAAATGATGCGTCGACGACACGGTTTGGTGCCGATCGCCCTTCTGGCACTCACTTTGGCCGGGTGCGGCAAGAAGGCGGAGCCGATGCTGGATGCGCCGCCGGTCACTAACCCGGGCGGCGGGCCCACCACCTCCCGGCCGGGCACTCCGGCGGTCGAGACCGGGGATCCGAGCGGGGCAGCCGCGACGGTCACCCGGGCCCTGGCAACCGAACTGGGCAGCATGATTCATTTTGACCTGGATCAGGATGTGGTCAAGCCGGAGGACCGGCCGATCCTGGACCGCAAGGCGGCCATTTTGATGGCCAACCCGGCGCTCCGGATCCGGGTGAGCGGGCACGCCGACGAGCGGGGCTCGGACGAGTACAACCTGGTACTGGGCAACAAGCGGGCCCTGGCCGCCAAGAATTACCTGATCGCCAAGGGGGTGGCGGCGGGCCGGATCGACGCGACGTCCTTTGGGGAGGAGCGGCCGGCGGCTGCGGGATCGAACGAAGCGTCATGGGCCGAGAACCGGCGGGATGAATTCGAAATCCTCAGCGGCGGCGATCGGCTGGTGGCGCCGCGATGATCCCGCTTCGCGCCGGCGTTCTCCTCTGCGGGTTGGCCGCCTGCGCGACCAAAGGGCAGGTTCGCCTGCTGGAGGGGGAACTCCGCGCCATGCGGATTGAAACTGCGCGGCGCGACTCGGCGCGGGCTGCCGCGCTGGTGGCGGTGATCGGGCTGCAACAGCGCATCATGGATTCTCTGGTGGTTGGACGGGAGGCGCTGCGCACGCTGGACGTGCGGATGCAGAGCGACAATACCGAAGTCCAGCGTCAGCTCCTCCAGGTGCAGGAACTCACCGGGCAGAGCCAGCGACGGCTGTCGGAGCTGAAGGGGCAATTCGACCAGCGGGTCGAACAGACCGCCGCTGCGGGGCTGGCAGCACCGCCGCTGTCCGGGAGGGACAGCACCGCGCCTGCGGCCGCGCCGGTGGCGGCACCAACCGCCTCGGCTGATCAGATGTATCAGGGGGCGCGGCAGCAGTTGACCCGGGGGGCCCTGGGCACGGCGCGGCGGGGGTTCCAGGAATTTCTCCGGGTGTACCCCAGCCACCCGCTGGTGCCGGAGGCGCTCAATTCGGTGGGTGAGAGCTTTGCGGTTGAGCGACCCGATTCCGCGGTGGCGTACTACACGATGGTGGTGACGTCGCACGGGAAATCGACCGCGGCCCCGACGGCGCTCTACAAGCTGGGCCGCCTGGAGGAAGCCAGGAACAATTCGGCCGGCGCACGGGCCTCCTATGAGCGTCTGGTGCGAGAGTATCCGCATTCGGATCTCATCGAAGTGGTCCGCGATCGTCTGAAGAATCTTCGCCCGTAAGGGCGAGCCCGCCCCCGCCATGGCACGCGCCACCGGAGAAATGCCGTTCCTCGACCACCTCGAGGAACTTCGCGGGCGCATTGTGCGCAGCCTGGTGGCAATCATCGCCAGCTTCGGGCTGGGGCTCTGGCTGGTGAACCGCTTCCAGCTGGTGGTTCTGCTCAAACAACCGATCATGGAGTACTTGCCGGGCGGCCGGTTGACGGTGCTCAGTCCCACCGAGCCGCTGATGATCACTCTCAAGCTCGGCCTGATCGTGGGCTTGGTGCTGGCCTCGCCGATTCTGCTGTGGCAGCTTTGGGCGTTTCTCTCGCCGGCACTCTACGAAAAAGAGAAGAAGACCCTGGTTCCGGCACTCTTTGTGGGGCTGCTGCTGTTTTTGGCGGGGGGCGCTGCCGCGTTTGTGTTTATCGTGCCCCAGGCGCTCCGGGTGCTGCTCACCTTTCAGCAGGGCGCGTTCATCACCAGCATTACGTTCGACAATTATTTTTCCTTTGTCATGCAGTTGGTGCTGGCGCTGGGATTGTCGTGTGAACTGCCGCTGTTGATGATCATCCTGGGGTCGTTGGGCATCGTCACGACGCCGATGCTGAACCGGATCCGCCCCTACGCCATCGTGGGAAGCTTTGTGGCGGGGGCGGTGTTGAGTCCGGGCGCCGACGTCCTGTCGATGTTGATGCTGACGATCCCGCTGCTCCTGCTTTTTGAAATCGGCGTGTCGGCGGTCTGGGTGGTGCAAAAACGGAAGCAACGGGCGGCAGCCAGTGCCGCGCTGGTGCTGCTGCTCTCGCTGCTGGGCCGGCCGGCTGCGTCGCAGCAGCCGGTCTTGCCGCCGACCAGGCAGTCGCCCCGGCCAACCCTCCCGGGCCTTGCGTCGGACAGCACCCAAGTCGTCAGCGGCCGCCGGCTTGATTCGGCCAGCGCCCGCCGGCTGGGGCTTCCCTCGGCGCCCCGGCTGAGCTTTGCGGTGCCGGATTCGGTCCTGAGCCAATTGCTCGAACTGGAGGGATACTCGTTCAACCGATATCGGGCCGACAGTGCCACGGTCCAGGCAACCGACAAGATGGTCCACCTCAGAGGCAACGCCATGACCGATCGGTCGGGCGCGGTGCTGGAGGCGGCGTCGATTCGCTACCAGGAAGGGGAGTGCACCGTCGACGCCGACGGGGAACCGCACCTCTTTCAAAACGGTCAGGTGCTGATTGGCGCCTCGGCGAAGTTCGACACCTGCCTGGAGCGGGGGGTGGTGCGGGACGCGCTGACCAATTTTTCGGAGGGGGCGGGGAACTGGTTCATCCGGGGCAACCTGGCAGTGGATTCGAGCCAGAGCCGGATGTATGCCGGCGATGCCGAAATGACCAGCTGCGATCTGCCGATTCCGCACTATCACTTTTCGGCGAAGCAGATCAAGTGGATTTCGAAGTCGGTGATGGTGGCCCGGCCGGCGGTGCTCTACATCCGGGATGTCCCCATTGCCTGGATCCCCTTCATTTTTCAGGACACCAAACAAGGGCGGCGTTCCGGCATCCTGGTACCGCAGTTCGGCTTCAACGACATCGTGCGCCCCTCGACGGGGTACAATCGGCAGGTGACCAACATCGGGTACTACTGGGCGCCCAATGACTATTTCGACGCCCAGGTGCAGCTGGACTGGTACAACAACCGATACCTTCAATGGGGCATCTCGAGCCAATACCGCTCCCGGAGCCGGTTTGTCAGTGGCGCGGTCGACTATCAGGTCCAGAACCAATCGGGGGGAGGCAACGCCAAGAGCATTGCCTGGCGGCACACCCAGAATTTCAACGTGTCCACCAGCCTCAACCTGGACATGCGGTACATCACCAACTCCTCCATCATTTCCCGGAATTCGATCGACCCCCGGGTCACCACCCAGCAGATCACCAGCCAGGCCAACCTGACCAAGCGCTTTGCCTGGGGGAGCATGACGCTGGGGGGGAGTCGGCGGCAGAACATCAGCGATGGCACCGGATCGATGACACTGCCATCGTTCAACATCAGTCCGAAACAATTCGACCTGGGGACGACGGCTACCTGGTCGCCCAGCCTCTCGTTCACCAATGAGGGGTCGTTCAAGTCACCGTTGGGTTCCTTGCTGCTGCCGCGCGGCAACGGGATGGTGGATACGATTGCGCTGCTCGGCAAGTCGCGGATTTCGAATTTTTCCCTGGAAACGCCGCTCCGGGTCGGGTCATTCAACTGGCGCAACTCGGTGCGGGTGGTCGATGGCGACTCCACCGGGCGATACCTCGCCACGTTCTTGGCGCCCGATCTGAGTACCCCGGATCCCAACGATTCGGTGATGGTCACCCAGTACCGGAATGGCGGATTCGGGACGTCGTTTGACTGGGACACTGGAATCAATCTGCCGTTCCTGTTCCGCTCGTCGTGGAAATTCAGTCCATCCATCGGGATCACCAACACCAGCAGTGGCCCGTTTGCGGTTCGCAACGCCGCGACCGGCGGCCGCTTTGTAAACCAGGGAAAGCGCTTGCAGTTCAGTGCCTCGGTTTCGCCGACGTTTTTTGGATTTTTCCCGGGGATCGGCGGGGTGGCGCGGATCCGGCACAGCATCAGCCCGCTGCTCTCGTGGAGCTACTCTCCAGCGGCAACTGTGCCGGAGGAGTATGCTCGCGCGGTGGCCCGGCCGGGGCAGACGGTGCTGCGCACCAGCCCGAAGACCCAGACGATTCAGTTGGGTTTGAGCCAGAATTTCGAGGCAAAGGGCAGGGCTGCGCCGGGAGACTCCACCGGAACGACGGCCCGGAAATTCCGATTGCTGAGCATCAATACCAGCCAGATCGGGTTCGACCTCGAGCAGGCCAAGCTTCCGGGACGGACCGGCTGGATCAGTGATGTGCTTTCCAATCAGCTGGCGAGCGATCTGATTCCGGGGTTCAATTTGACGGTGAGCCACGATTTGTGGGACGGCGAGGTTGGCCGCCGCTCGGCCCAGTTCAAGCCGTTTCTGACCAGCATTGTCACCGGGTTTTCAATCACCGGGAACACCCTTCGGTCGGTGGGTGCATTGTTCGGGCTGGTAGAACGGCAGGCGGCGGGTGCTTCGCAACCGCAACGGGGGGCGCCGACCGGGATCGGGGGCATCCCGCTGCCGGGCGATCTGCGCCGGAATACGATTCTCACCCCGGGTCAGTCGATGGTGCGCGGCGGACAGCCGTTCCAGGCGAACTTCACCATTAATATTTCGCGGAACCGACCGTTGCTGGATGCCAACGGAGTGGCGCAGCAGTCCATCAATACCAGCAGTGTGGGGCTCAACACCCGGTTCTCGCCGACCCGGTTCTGGAACGTGACGTGGTCCACTCAGTACAACGCGGCGGACGACCGATTCGAGGCCCAGCAGATTCAGCTCAGCCGAGACCTGCACGAGTGGCGCGCCGCCTTCAATTTTGTGAAGAGCCCGAACGGCAACTTCGCATTTTTCTTTTCGGTGTACCTGACCGATTTTGCCGACATCAAGTTCGACTACAATCAGACCACCATTCGGCCGTGAGCGACCTATGAGTGCCGGGCTGATTCTGGATGGCCGATCGCTGACGGTCGCGCTGGTGGTGCGCCATGCCCGGGAGCCCGGTCACAGCGTGGCGGCGGCTGCCGCGGCGCTGGCAGAGGTGGCCCGGTCCCGGGGCATCGTGGACGCCGCGCTGGCCCGGGGCGAGACGATTTACGGGATCAATACCGGCTTCGGCAAGCTCGCCACGGTGCGGGTTCCGCCGGATCAGCTGGACCGGCTGCAGGTGAATCTGATCCGCAGCCATGCTGCGGGGGTGGGAACGCCGTTCGACGTGACGGTGGTGCGGGCGATCATGCTGCTCCGGGCCAACGTGTTGCTGCGTCCCACCAGCGGGGCGCAGCAACACGTTGGCCCGCAGCAGCATGATTGCCCGCACCACCGTCGCGTCGAACGGCGTCCCCACCCCCGCTGCATGACTACGGATCAGATT
>JANNSC010000183.1:0-7364 GCA_031402135.1 Gemmatimonadales bacterium
GAAGAGTTTCTTCTCGCTCCTCGGCGTGCTGATCGGCGTCACCTTTCTGATTGCCGTCGTGTCCATTGTCCAGGGCATGAACGTGTACATGGAAGATCAGTTTGCCAACCGGTTGATCGGCCTCAATACCTTTCAGCTCCGCCGGATGCCCAATTTCAGTTCGGGCAACATTTCCGACGACACCCAACGGGAGTGGCAGCGGCGGCCCCGCATCAACTATACCGACGCCAATTACATCGAAGCCGGCATGGTCACCCCGGCCATTTACTCCCGCTATTGCAGCGAGAATCTGCCGGTCTTATGGAACGGCGTCACCGCCACTGGAGTGGACATCCAGACGGCCGACGCACCCTATTTTCGGATCAAGAACATCGATCTGGAAGCCGGGCGGGTGTTCACGCCCCAGGAGTCGCGCGCCGGCATGGCGGTGGCTGTGGTCGGCTGGGAAATCGGGGAGAAGTTGTTCAAGGGGGTTGACCCGGTGGGCAAGGATGTGACCATTGCGGGGCTCCCCTACCGAGTGGTGGGCAAAACAGCCAAGCAGGGGACCCTGTTCGGGATTTCGCTCGACAAATTCATCGTGGTGCCGTTCGACGCACCGGTGCACCGTGTGGTCTGCCGCCTCGGTTTCATGGACGAGCTGCACATCAAGGCCGACAACCCCATCGCCATGAAGGCCGCACTGGGCGAGGTGGAGAGCTTCATGCGCATCCGGCGCAAGCTGAAACCGGCTCAGGAAAACAATTTTGCCATGCAGACCGCCGAGGGCGCGCTGGAGGGGTGGAACAAGATCTCCGCCATCCTCTTCATGGCCCTGCCCGGATTGGTGGCTATTTCGCTGGTGGTCGGCGGCATCGTCATCATGAACATCATGCTGATGGCGGTGGCCGAGCGGACCCGGGAAATCGGCATTCGAAAGGCGCTCGGCGCCAAACGCAAGGACATTCTGGCCCAGTTCGTGGTGGAGTCGGCCACCCTCTCTACCGTCGGTGCCATGATTGGTATTGCCGCGGGCATCGGCCTGGCGTACCTGGTTCGTGCCTTGACTCCGCTCCCCGCTGCGGTAGCTCCCTGGTCGGTGGGCCTTGGGGTATTTCTGGGAGTCGCTGTCGGCATGACCGCCGGCATCTATCCGGCAACTCGGGCCGCGCGGCTGGATCCGATCGAAGCCCTGAGGCAGGAATAATGAGCAGCCGATCAGCGTTGGGGAGTTCAGTCGCCCGGGTGGTCGAAGGCGTCGCCATGGCCATGGAGTCGGTTCGCGCCAACAAGGTGCGGGCGGCGTTGACCATCCTCGGAGTGGCCATCGGTGTCATGGTGGTGATTGCCATGGCCTCGATGATCACCGGGATCAATCGGGCAGTGGCCGCGCAGATCGAAACCCTCGGCCCCAAGACCTTCTTCGTCTTCCGGTTTTTCCGGGGCGGAATCCAGATTAACGATGGGTCCGACGAGATGAGCCCGTGGCGCCGGAATCCCTGGCTCACGGTGGAGGAAGCGGCACTGCTCCGGGAGTTGCCCTCGGTGAAGGATGTCGGATTCCGGGAGGGCACCGGCGGCCCGGTGAGCTACGGCGACCAGAAGCTTTCCAGCGTCAGCGTCACCGGGTTCAGCACCAACTGGCCGCTGGTGAGCGGCGGCACCATCTCCGCCGGTCGAAACTGGACCGACATCGAGTTTGCCGCCGGTAGCCCGGTGACCGTGATCAACGACAAGCTGGCCGAGAGCCTCTTCCCCGGCCTTGACCCGATCGGAAAGCGCATCAAGATCTACGGCCTGCCCTTCTCCGTGGTGGGAGTCTACGTCGAGGCGACTAGCCTTTTCGGGAGCAATTCCTCGCCGGAAGCAATGATCCCCCACACCCTTTTCACCCGGGTGGCCGACTACCAGAAAGGTTGGATGAACATTGTGGTGATTCCGGCGGACTCGGCCACCGTCGCCGACGCCCAGGACGAAGTCATCGCGGCAATGCGCGCCAAGCGGGGTCTCAAGCCGGCCCAGGACAACAATTTTGCGATCGTGACCCAGGACAAGCTGCTCGACACCTTCAACAGTGTCACCAGCGGATTCTTCCTGGTCATGCTGGCACTCTCCAGCGTCGGTCTGCTGGTCGGAGGTGTCGGTGTGGTGGCAATCATGATGATTTCGGTGACCGAACGCACCCGGGAAATCGGGGTTCGGAAGGCGCTCGGTGCCACCCGGCGGGAAATCCTCTTCCAGTTCCTGGTGGAGGCCGCCACACTCACCCTGCTGGGCGGTGCCATCGGCCTTGCGGTCGGAGCGATGATCTCCTGGATGATTGCCACCTTTACGCCCATTCCCGCTGAGGTGCCGCTCTGGTCGGTGGTATCCGCCCTGGTGGCCTCCGCCGTCACCGGCGTCTTTTTCGGCATGTACCCGGCCACCAAGGCCAGTCGGCTCAACCCGGTGGACGCGCTGCGCTACGAATAGCCGGTCCACCCGCCTAGTTTTCCCGGATGCCGCTCCGCGAAGCCTTCTTCCTCGCCATCCAGTCGATTCGCACCAGTAAACTGCGTTCGTTCTTCACCCTCCTCGGCATCATCGTGTCAGTCGGGTTCCTGGTTGCCGTGGTGGCCATCATCCAGGGAATGAACTCCTACGTCAGCGACAACCTGCGCGGCGCCATGATCGGAACCAATGCCTTCCAGGTGCGCCGCTGGCCGATCGCAATGGGATCGCTCGACGATTCCACGGTGCGGGAGTTCCGCAAGCGCCCGATCATCAGCCCGGCGGACGCCGAGGCGGTTCGGCGCGCGCTCGGCGATGCCGAAGCGGTGTCGCTGCAGTCGGGGTGGCCGACGCCCTCATCCGATATTTCCTACCGCAATCGCACCATCGGGGATGTCCGGATCTTCGGAGTCACTCCCGACTACCAGATCGTTCAGGATTACCAGTTTGCCTACGGCGAGCCCCTCACCCTGCCCGACATCGACGGGCGCCGCCTGGCGATCGTGGTGGGGAGTGAGGTGGCGGAAAAGCTCTTCGACGATCCGGCCAGCGCCGTCGGCAAAAAGGTCCGGGTGGCGGGGCTCGAGGCGGAGATCAAGGGTGTCACCGCCAAGAAGGGGCGGGTGCTGGGCCAATCGTTCGATGGCTTTGCCCTGATGCCGATCACCACCTTCGAATCGGTGTACGGCCGCCGCCTCACCACGACCGTCTCGGTCAAGATGGCCGATGCTGCTGCACTCCCTGCGGCAATGAACAAGGCGCAGGAGGCGATGCGCATGGCCCACCGCCTTCGGCCCGGAGAATCCGATGATTTCACCGTGGACAAGGCCGATGCCCTGGTGGCCTTTTGGACCCGGCTGACCAGCGTGCTGTTCACCATTATTCCGACGGTGGTTGGCATCGGGATTGTGGTGGGTGGCATCGTGATTATGAACATCATGCTGATGTCCGTCAATGAGCGCACCGTCGAAATCGGCATCCGCAAATCCCTGGGGGCGCGGCAGCGCGATATTCGCCGGCAATTCCTGGTGGAGGCGGTCCTTCTCTCGATGATCGGAGGAATGCTGGGGATTGCCGCAGGAGCATCGCTGGCCCAGGTCATTTCGATGATCAGCCCTCTGCCGGCCCGGGTGACACTCTGGTCTATCGGCGTGGCGCTCACCCTCGGTGCCGGCACCGGCATCATTTTCGGCGTCTATCCCGCCAGCCGAGCCGCCCGCCTCGACCCGATTACCGCCCTCCGCCAGGAATAGACTGGGCGATGATCCTTCGAAATCTGGAAGAAGGCGTCGCCGTCGCCCTCAGCGCGCTCCGGAACAACAAGCTCCGGTCATTCCTCACCATTCTCGGCGTGGTGATCGGAGTCTCCACGGTGATGCTGATGGCCTCGATTGTCGATGGGGTCAAGACCCAGATTTTCAATAGCCTGAATGCCGCCACCCCCAATGCGTTTTATGTCATGCGGTTCTTCTCCCAGACGCCGCTCAATCCCGATAACCTGCCCTACGAAGTCCGGATCCGCCCGGTCCTCACCGAAATCGATGCCGAGGCCATTGCCCGCGCGCCGGGAATTCGCCACGCCGGATTATGGAATCAGTCCTTTGGCCGGATCGAGTACCTGGAAACCCGCACCCAGGCGATGCTGGTGTACGGTTCCGACGAGAATTTCCTGGAAGCCATCGGCGGAACTCTGGCGGCCGGTCGCGGATTCACTCCCGCCGAGGTGCACGGCGCCGACGTTGCCGTACTCGAGGTGGAGGCATCCCGCAGGCTATTCGGCCGCCTCGATCCGCTTGGAAAGATTGTGCGCATTTCGGGGCGCCCCTTCCGGGTCATCGGCCTCTGGCAGCCGCCCGACAACGCCTTCCAGCCGCCCGGCTTCAGCGTCGGTGGACTGGTGCCTTTCGCGGTTGCCAAACACGCCTTTCGCTACAGCGACACCAACGACCTGTTCATCATCGCAGTGGGCCGCGAGGGAATATCAGTGGAGGCGGCCAAAGATCAGGCCACCGTGGCGCTGCGCCGCTCTCGCGGGCTCCGCCCCAGCATGCCCAACACCTTCGACTTCATCACCCAGGATCAGATCCTGGAGACCATGAGCTCCCTCACCTCGGTGTTCTTCCTGGTGATGACCGCCATCTCCAGCGTGGCGTTGCTGGTGGGTGGAATTGGGGTGATGGCCATCATGATGGTGTCGGTCACCGATCGGACCCGTGAAATCGGCCTCCGGATGGCCTGCGGGGCCACCCGACGGGAAATTCTCTGGCAGTTTCTGGTGGAAGCCGCCACCCTCACCCTCATGGGCGGCTTGATCGGAATTCTGTTCGGCCTTGCCAGTGGCGAAGTGGTCAAGCGGCTTCTCGGCATGGAATCAGGGGTGCCGCTCTGGAGCGCCGTGCTGGCGACAGTCGTGTCAATCGGGATCGGACTGGTCTTCGGAATTCTTCCGGCGAATCGCGCCGCCCGGATGGACCCGGTGGAGGCGCTGCGGCACGAGTAGCCCGCCCAAAGCGCCGCCGCCCAACGCCTGTTATTGCCAGGTGTTGGGGTCCGTGCAATTAATTCCGCCTGCCCCGACGTCCATCTGACCATACTCCGACGTTCCGATGATGGTGGCTTTGGCGATACACGTCCTGGCTGGAGGCGCAGGCACGGCCCCCAGTGATGTGACGGTAATCAGCACAGCGACCCCCACAGCGGCTGGCGCGTATTCCCCGGTCACGTAGCCGCCGTTGGGAACGGTGAAAGCGGGAAAGGTATTCGCGCCAACCTTGAGGACGACGCTGATGGGGTTTCCGAGCTGGTTGTTGACTCCGATGTTGACCTCATCGGCGTCGCTGGGGCCACCGGTCGACGACGGGGCGCAACCGACCAGGACGGACAAGCAGCACAGACCAGCGCTAATCCGGATTCGCATGAAGGGGTTCCTTGGCAAGAGTGGTCAACATCTTCGAGAGAGCACACGCCAAACTCTTTTCCCTGCACACACGCTCACAACTTACATGCTCGCCCCTCCCAGCGTCACCACGTCCGCCACTTCCATTGTTTCATGGGTCCAGAACGGTTCCCCGTACCTGGCCCGGACCAACGACCCATAGTGGGCGTTTTCCGTCTCCACCCTGGTATAGAGATCCTGTCCGGTCGGAAAGACCTCCCCCGCCCTGGTGGCCCCGTCGAACTGACTGGCGTAGCACTGAATCGCCGCCATCTTGCGCTCAAACTGGGCGCTGATGTCCACCACGAACGTCGGTTTCACCGGGTCTTCCCGATACGCCATGGTGTAGAGAATTTTGGAGGGCCGGTGCGCCGCGCCCGAGGCGGGATACTTGGCCAATCCAGACAGAAAGCAGGCGTCCCGGCCCAGCTCGGAGGCAATGCGGTGGTCAGGGTGGCGGCCCTGCGGAAAGGGCAAGATCACCACCCGGGGCTGGAAATGACGGATGGCCTCGACCACCAATCGGCGCGACTCCTCGGTGTTGTACAGATGCGCATCGGGAAGGCCGGCATTTCGGCGTTCGGAAACGCCCAGAATCGCGGCCGCTCGCGCCGCCTCCTCGCCCCGGACGTCGGCACTGCCCCGGGTACCGGTTTCGCCGGCGGTCAGATCGAGAATGGCGGTCGAGTGGCCTTGGTCAACCGCCTTGAGCAGGGTGCCTGCGCAGGTGAGTTCGACGTCGTCCCGGTGGGCGGCAATGGCAAGGAGGTCGACTGGCATGACCCAAAGGTAAGCTAGATTCCCCCCATGCCCGCACCTCCGGTCTACCTCGACTACGCCGCCACCACCCCGGTCCGCCCCGAAGTTCTCGAGGCAATGCTTCCCTACCTTGGTGCAGCCAGCTTCGGGAACCCCTCCAGCTCCCATCGGTTCGGCCGCGCCGCCCGGGCCGGCCTGGAGCAGGCCCGCCGGGAAGTCGCCACCGCGGTCGGCGCCGAGCCCAGCCAGGTGGTGTTTACCTCCGGCGGCACCGAGGCCGATAACCTTGCCGTCATCGGTGCCGCGCTGGCCGCCCGCCACGCCGGTCAGCCCATGCTGGTCGCCGTGTCCGCGGTCGAGCACAAGGCCGTGCTGGCGGCGGCCCACCACGTCTGCCAGCTGGGGGGACAGGAGGAAATTCTCCCGGTGGCGCCGGACGGACAGCTGAACCTCGCCGCGCTCGACGCCGTGCTGACCCGCACGCCGGCCGTCGTTTCCGTGATGTGGGTCAACAACGAAACCGGAGTGCGCCAGCCCATCGAAGAGATTGCCGCGCGATGTTCCGCCGCCGGCGCCCTGCTGCACAGCGATGCGGTCCAGGCCTTCGGCAAGATTCCCATAAGCCTCGCAAACCTGCCCTGTACCCTGCTCACAATTTCCGGCCACAAGATCGGCGCACCCAAGGGCATCGGTGCCCTCATCGTGCGAAACCGGAAGGCGGTCGAGGCCATTATCCACGGTGGCGGACAGCAATTTGGCATCCGGCCCGGAACCGAAAATGTCGCTGGGGCGGTGGCCCTGGGAAGAGCGGCATCCCTCGCTGCCTCGGAACAGCCGGCTGAGTCACTTCGACTCGGCACCCTGCGCGATAGCCTGACCCAGCGGCTCCGTGCCGCGGTGCCCGACCTCGTGGTGCATGGGGAAGCCGCCCCGCGCGCCCCCCACGTGCTCAACTTCGGCATTCCCGGCACCGACAGCGAAGCGCTGCTCATGCACCTCGACCTCGCCGGCGTCGCCGCTTCCGGTGGTTCGGCCTGTTCCACCGGCGCCATGGAGCCCTCCCACGTCCTCTCCGCCATGGCAGTCCCCCATGCCCTCGCCCTCGGCTCCATCCGCCTGAGCCTCGGCCATGAGTCCACCGCGGCGGACATCGACCGGGTGGTTCAGCTCTTCCCCCAGGTGGTCGAGAAGGTCCGCCAGC
>JANNSC010000184.1:0-3105 GCA_031402135.1 Gemmatimonadales bacterium
TAGACGGTTGGGAGTCAGTGATCGCAGCATCCGCTATTACCTCTCGGGACAGGAGGCTATTCCCTACCCCAGTCAGTTTTGCTTGGAGGCTCTAGCCCGAGATCCGGTATATACCCCGGAACCCGGAGCGGGCTAGCCGATGCGTTCCCAAACGGTGCCATTGGCCTGCCAAGTGCCGTACTCGCCAGTATTCGCCAGCGTTGGGGCGGCGGGCCAGAGCGTCCCTGCCGCCGTCGCAATCGTGACCAGTCCGGTGCCCAGACCCTGGTGCTTGATGGTGACCTTCTGCCCGGTTAAGTAGGTCGGATCGGGCAGGGTAACCGTCTGCGTCCCCGACGTGCGGGCACACAGAATCATGGTCACGCCGCCGAATATGCTTTGCGTCAGGTCGTCGTTAGTGATAACGAAACTGTCGTCATAGACGGTGATGATGCCGGTCGAGCCACCATCGCGGGCAACGTGCGAGCCGTCCTCGTTAGACAGGCCGAAATAGGTGCCGTAAATGTTGTTGCGACCAATACGCACCGAGCAGGTCCGCCCGGTGTAGCCGGTCAGCGTGAAGGCGCTACCCCCGAAGCCGATAGGCGAATAGTTCCACTGGGTCGCCGGGTCGGTGGTGTCGTTGCCGCGCAGGTTATTTCCGTGGACGTGAATATCATAGCTGTCTAGGACGCGAATCAACTGACTGCGGGTTGATCCCGAGCCGACGCAGCTCGGGTTGTGGTTGCGGACGGTGTTGCCAGAGATGTCCACTTCGGCAGCGACGTTGACGTAGATCCCGTGCGCCGAGGTGTTAGGGATCAGGGTGCCGCCGCTGCGGCCCCAGCCGCCCCACTCGATGACGTTGCCCTGCACCGCGCCGCCGGCCATGTGGTCGGCCAGGATGCTGGAGTTTTTAGCGTGGGTGACGCTGTTGCCCAGAATCCGGGCATTGTAGAGGATGGCGTCGGCGTCCACGCCCGACACCTGGATGCCGTAGGTGGCACCGACGCTGGTGGCGGCGACGTTTTTGTTGGCGTTGTAGCTGCCGGAAATGATGTGGGTGGACTCGCTGAAGGACTCGTCGGGCGAGACGTAATCAATGTTGACACCCTCGATCAGCGCGCCGCGCACGGTGGCCCCGCCGGTCTTGGCGATGGCAATCTGGAGGCCGGCGTGGTCCACGTCCAGCAGTGCGCACTGATAGCCCTTAAGGTAGCCGCCCTTGATGGTCAGTTGCTCGCTGGCCGAGGCGGCGGCGGCATCGGTACCGGCCTGGTACTCGATGCCGCTCTTGCCAGCCGAGGTGATGCCAATGTCGGTGGCCGAGATACGTAGCATGGGCTTGGTGGACTGGGCGCGCATCAGGATAGCGGTGCCGCCGGTGTAGTCGATGCGCGGCGAGACGATTTTGACGTCCTGGGCGCCCTTGGCGACCAGCGCAGCGGTGTTGTTCCAAGTCAGGAAGTCCGCCGTCACGCCGATACGCTTGGCCCGGTGGTTCAGGATGCGGAGGTTGGTCGAGTTGGAAAAGCTGATGCCGCTGGAGTGAGTGCCCTCCTGGTAGAGGGTGTCGAGCAGGATGTCGTCTATGGACAGAATCTGAATGACGTTGCCACCCACCTGGCGCAGCCCGATGAGCTGGATATTGCCGTCGGTGATGCTGCCGGTGGCGTGGGTCACCGAGTCGCCGATCTGGAAGGGCGAGAGTTCTTCTGCGCCGATGGTGAACAGCCCGCCGTAGACCTTGATGTCGCTGACGGCGGGTGTGGCGTAATAGAAAATGGCGTTGTCGTAGCTGTAGGTGTCAGTGGCCGACAAGTCCCAACCCGTGGTGCTCGTCAAGGTACTGACCGCGAACTCCACGCCTTCAAGGACGATTTCGATGTTGTCCCGCAACTGGAACAGGTTGCGCGGCGAGACCAGGCTGTAAGTGCCCGGATCAACCACGAACTGCACCCGACCGGAGACGGCGAGCGCCCGGTTCCAGGCGGCCAGCAGGTTGGCAGTCTGGTCGCCGGATTCGGTGGTGTCGCGGGCGGCATAAATCGTCTTGGTGGTGCGCCCGGAGTGCCGCAGGGTGGTATAGGTGGTCTTGAAACTGCTGCTGGCCCCACCGGCAGCGGTCTGGCCGACAAAATAGTCGGTCTTGGCGGGAGCGGTGCTGGTGGTGGAAATGTCCTTGATCTGGGTCATGCGTACACCTCAATGCGGGAGCCGTCAGACAGCGTGACATACTCCAGGTCGCCAAGTTGGAGAGTGTCACCGACAACGACGACCACGGGCGGCGGAACGTAAGTGACCTGGGGCACGTCCTCGCCAATGAACCGATCCCGTGGCTGACCTATGGCCGTGGTCGTTAGCGGGGTCTCCGGGCGGGATCGTACGAAATCTTGCGGGTGACGTGGCTCCCAGAACCTCGCCAACACCGTCTCTCCAGTCCACGTTTTCCGGGTCTCGTCACCATCCCTTATGGTGAATCCTGACAGGGCGCAAATGTAACCGGGCTGAAGGCTTTGGACGGCCCTGGGATTGGTGATCGGCGTGCCCATATCGGCAGCACCCTGATACAGCAACAGCACCGGCCCGCCAGCCCACAGGGACAGCAGTACCTGATGCTCCGCTGCCGGCGTATCAACCAGTAAGCCCGGTCCTACGTAATTAACCATGCCATCCACACCCAGAACAACGGCACCGCTAGTCTAACCCAAGGCTCACACCGCACCGAACCCCACAACGGGTTGCCGGCATTGGCCCCGTGATAACCCAGTGAAAACCAGCGGTTGTGGAAGTACCACGAGAGGCTGACGACAGGTCCGGCGAGAAATAGGGGCGTAGCCAGATAGTCGAGACCGTACAAAATCCTCCAGCCCCACCCGTCAGCACTCCAGCCCGGTTTGAAGCGCAGCTCACCGAAGCGTTTGAAACCCAGATACCAGAGTTTCAAGTTCAGCAGGTAGTTATCCATTGTCCCCCCAATGATTCACCTGGATGTACCCCGTCTGACCCGAGGCTCGCAAGGCGTTGATGCGCTTCAATTCCCCGCGATAATGAGCCGCGATGTAGGCTTTGTCCACCTTTGAGAGCTTCAGGGTCAGGTGGGCTTTCGTGTGCAGGGCTTTGACC
>JANNSC010000185.1:0-2278 GCA_031402135.1 Gemmatimonadales bacterium
CCGCTCGAAATCATGATCCCTGATTTCCCCGCTCGCGATCCGCTCCCGCACCACGTCCCACCGAATCGGAAACTCCTGGGCCAGCACCACCGCCACGTTAAGCAGGGCGCTCAACCGGCATCCCTTCGAGCCATCGCGCACAGCGTGAGCCAGCGCCTGCCACAGCAGCTCAGTGGCGCCGGGCACCGACACTGGAGCCCCGTCCCACGTCACCACATCGGATCCCTCGGTGGCCCGCCGCCACGCCTCGCCCGAAGGAACGGTTTCGGCCGTGGTGACGTGGAGCTCCACCGAGATCCGGTTTTCATCCCAGATCGCAGGAAGGTGATGCACCACAGTCCAGGGAGTCGGCTCGGGATAACACCGCTCATACCCGTGCCGCAGGAGCAGTTCCCACCCTTCCCGTGCTCGACCCTCGGGAACCAGCAGGTCTACATCCACTACCCCCCGAGCATCGGCGTAGGGGTACCTGGCCGCCGCCGCCCTCCGGGCCTGTCCCTTGATCAGCACACAGGGCAGCCCCGCCTCCGCTAACACGCCCATCACCGCCGCCGTCTGGGCGTCAATCCGGAGGGCGGTGACCGCCACCCGCTGCGCCGCCGTCCGCAATTCCTGGAGGAACACCTCCGGCTTGGTAACCTCCAGCACCTTGAGCCGGCGGTAGAGCCACACCTCGGCGCCTTCCGCCGCCATCAGCTGCACCAGGCCACGCGTGTCGCTGCCGGCCCACGCCCGTTGCGCCTCGGCCGGTGCAATGCCGCCCTTGAACCGGAGTGTTTGCAGTACCAGCGCGATGGTCCGCGAATTCACGGTGCCGGCACCGGTGCCTCTGGAAATGTTGCGATGACCTGGAAGGAAGCGAGGATTTCCTTCCCGGCCTCGAGATACGGCGCACCATCCAGCAACAGCCAGGCGTGGGCCGCCAGAGCGCCGCCGGCATCCCGCTGCACCCCGATCCGGAGCTCGACCGGCATGCCGCCCCGCCGCAGCAGCGCGTAGAGCACCGCGGCCCGCTTGAGGCAGGTGTGCCGCCATGGCCACGGCAGCCGCTGCAGGAGGATGTCCACCCAGTCAACCACCCGCTCGAGCGGGAGCGGCGGGGCACTCCGCGAGCCGCCCCGGTCCAGCCGGCCCGCCAGTCGGTGCAGCGGCCGGATGTGGAGCAGCGGCGGAATGACTACGACGGCGGCCAGCGTCCGGATCCGCCACCAGGTGACCGCCGTCACCCGGCGCGCTCCTCCGTAACGAGCAGATTCGCCGCCCGGCAGTGGTCGAGAAACGCCTGGGTGCTCTCCACTGCCTTGGGCCGGTCCACTTCGTACTCCGCCAGGACTGCCTCGACCAGTTCGTCGAAGGTCCGCGGGTGGACCATCGCCTCGAGCAGGGTCAAACCGGTTTCGTTGACGGTGAAATAGCGGCGGGCACCCATGTGCAATACCACGCCCTCACCCTCGAGCGAGGTGAGCCGGAGATCGGGGTGGCGCCGGAAAGCAACAGTCATCGGGTCAGCTCCAACAGGCGTTCGGGATGCTCGAAGAGATCGGGTCCCAGCGTAAGATCGAAGCAGCGCGCCTGGGACGCCATCCGGCCCAGCGCATCGAGGTGTTCCTGCGAATGCACCGGCTCGTACATCACCCACTGTGACCACTTGACCAGGCTGACGAGCACCTCGGCCGGCCCCATCGGCCCCACACCGGTTCGCTCGCCCAGCCGAGGAAACGCAATCACCTCCGGCACCACCTCGGCAACCCAGCGCCCGCCCAACTCCTCCGGCAGGAATCCGGATTTGTCGCGACGGGCCAGGCGCACACCGCCTGCGGCGCCGAGCAGCCGCTGGCCGCCAGCGCGGAGGGCAATCGGGGAATGAAATCCCAGGATGGCCGCTGCTGAACCGCGATTGACCAGAAAGCCGATGTCGTCGGTGCTGACAGCCCAGCCGTTCGAAGCGAGGAGCGCCGTGGTAGTGGACTTTCCGGAGCCGGAATCGCCGGCCAGGAGCCACCCCCGGCCGCTCGGGTCCACCAGCGCGGCCCCGTGGACGTGATACCATCCCAACCGCCGGAGGACAAAGACCATCACGATGAGGAAAAAGGAGCGGTGGCCCGCCTCGAGGTGGGAAACGGCAGCGGGAGACAGCCAGAGATCGGCCTGCGGGAGGGTGGGGTGAATCACCGCCAGAGCGGGATACTGCTCCCAACGCAATCGCACCGTCCCGGTCGGTGGGCCGGTCTGAATGGATGCGCACCAGCGGCTCCAGCGTCAGCTCGCCGCCATCGGG
>JANNSC010000186.1:0-1810 GCA_031402135.1 Gemmatimonadales bacterium
TCCTCGAGGACGACGGTGACGCCGGGAAACATGTGGATGGTGCAGTTTTCCTGGATGTTGCAGCCGTCGGCAATGCGAATGGCGCCCCAGTCACCCCGGAGAGCGGCGAAGGGACCGACATACACATCCCGCCCAATCTGCACGTCGCCGGTCACCACCGCGCTGGGGTGGATGAACGCCGAGTCGTGAACGAGAGGACGGACCCCGTCGAATTCGAAGATGTTCTCGGTCACGGGAGCGGCACGAAGGTGCCGTCGTCGATCACGCCACCCTTCACGCGGTACACCGTGATCCCCGAGGGGAAGGCCAACCCGGCCCCACCACTCGGTCCGATCACCGCGGCGGCCTGGTGAAACTTCGTTGGCACGCCCGGATAGCTGAGCAATTCCCGGACGTGCATGTGTCCGCCCAGCGCCATCGGGTAGGGATGCCCCTTGATGGCGGAGAGGATCTCGGCGGCATTGGATACCGAGTGCCGAAACACCGCCTTCCCATTCACCGTGATGACCGATGGCGCCGGGCCACCGTCGCTCAGGCCGTGAATGGATTCGACGGCGGTGAAGAAGGGGATGTGGTTGAAGGTGACCACCGGTGTGGTGGCCGGCACGGCGGCGAGGTCCTGCTTCAGCCAGGACACTTGGCTACTGTCGACGTGGCCATAGTACCAGAGGTCGGCGTTGTCGGCGGTATTGAGGCCGATGAAGTGAATGCCGCCGAAAGTGAAGGAGAAATAATCGGGGCCACGGTAATGCCGGTACATCCCGCGGGCATAGAGTGGATGGGCCGGGCTCACCAGGGAGAGGTGCCGCTCAATGCCGAAGAGCTCGTGATTGCCGGGGATGGTCCATACCGGTGCCGCAAATGCCTTGAGTTCCTCCGCGAGGAGCTCGTAATAACCGCGGGCTTCAGCTTCGGGGACCCGGAGGGCGTCTCTGATGAGGTCTCCGGTGATGAGCACGAATGCCGGCCGGATTGAATCCACCAGCAGCTTGAGCCGCCGGGTGCGGGTCACGCTGGTGGGGCTGATGTGGGTGTCAGAGGCATGGACGAAGCTGAAGTCCTGAGGGGCCGGCACTTCGGTCAGGCCGAAATTCGGCTCGGCGGAGGTTACCGGGTGCCAGAAGCCGGCCGTGGCCCGATAGCCGTTGGGAACGCTGACCGAAACAATGCCGGTGCCATTGGTTGCCAGTCGGTAACCCCCGTCGGCTCCGGTCTGCACCACCTCGTGCTGATTGGAAACAGCCACCCGGGCGATTCCGGGTTCGCCGGTGTCGCGGGTGCCGTTGCCGTTCCGGTCGAGGAAGACAGCGCCGGAAATCTGTAATAGGAGCGGCAGGGCGAGTAGGTGCATGGAGGCTCCGGGAGGTTCGCCAAGAAATCTACACCATGCCGCGCGGTCCCTGGGGTGGTACATTCTCGCCCATGCCTACCCCGACGCGACGCCGCTTCCTGCTCGGGCTTGCGGCCCTCGTCCCGCTGCCCTTCGTTGCCCGCCGGCTGCATGCGACTGCCGTCGCCGCGCTCGACCCGACGCGGCTTCGGGCACTGGGTGATGCGGTACTCCCCTCCGAACTCGGCGGTACCGGCGTGGAACGCACGGTGGCCGCCTTCGAGCGCTGGTTGGCAGGCTACCGGGAAGGCGCCGAACTGCTCCATGGCTACGGCACCGCCGAGATCCAGGTCACCGGCCCGAGCCCGGCGTTGCGCTGGGCCAGCCAGCTCCAGGCGCTGGGGAAAGAATTCGCCGCGCACGACCGCACCGCGCGCCAGGCGGCGGTCCGGAGCGCGGTCGAATCGGCCGGAGCCCGAT
>JANNSC010000187.1:0-4355 GCA_031402135.1 Gemmatimonadales bacterium
GACGGCGCGGACGTATTGCTCCCAGAGGGAAACCTCGGCGCGCAGTTGCGAGCGGCCCCGCGGAGTGAGCCGGTAGTACTTGGCCTTCCGGTTATTCTCGGAGAGCCCCCACTCCGACTCCACCCACCCTCGGCGCTCCAGTCGGTGCAGGGCAGGGTAGAGGGCTCCTTCTTCTACCAGAAAAGCGTCACGCGAGCGCTCCCGGATCCAGGTTGCGACTGCATACCCGTGACGGACGTCCCAGGAGAGCGCCTTGAGGACGAGGAGATCGAGGGTTCCCTGCAGGAAGTCGAGCGAGGCGGTCATCTTCACTCCCATAAAGATCTTAGGGCAATCTGGACTACTTCCCCTAACATGTCAATGGGAGCGATGCTCCACTTGGTTTGCTGGATGCGCGTCCTCCCGTTCCTGTTGTTCGCACCGGCATTGCTCACCGGACAGTCGCCGCTCCGTCCAACTACGACGTCGCTGAACCGCACCCGCGCCCAACTTCGAGAGGAGATTTCTGGAGCGCGAGCGCTGGCGACGACCGCGTTCGTCGCTCAGTACTGGAGGATTCCCGGGAACGCCGGCTTCAACGCAAGCCTTGCGCGGGTGGCCGCGATTCTGGACAGCGCCGGTTATGAGGAATAGGAATTTCCTTCGCCCCCCCCAACGTAAGGGCTGGCTCGCTGGGCGTCCCCTCGCGTCCCGGCGCGAGCGGTCGGCACCGCCACGGGGCCGATGCGGTCCCCGCCCCTGCCAACCCGGCCGTCGGAGGGCGGAGCGCCGCCGCCCCAGGGACAGCTGGGCACGCCAGCGGCCCCCGCACCCACGGATCGGGGGGATTCCTGGTGGGAGTGACCGGCCGCGGTCGGGGTGGGTGCCCGTCGCCGGCGCGGCGGGGGGCTCCGCGATCGGGGGGCAGGGTGAGGACCACTTGCCGGTGCGGCACCGGGGCGAGCAGCGTCTGGTCGAGCCAGAGGCTCCACCGGGCCAGCCGTTTGGCGTGGCACCTGGGGCAGAAGTAGCGGCACTTGCAGGAGAAGGCGAGCAAATACTCGTGGGCGCAAGCGTCGCAGCGGATCCGGGCGAAGCCGTGCTCCAGGAGGCCGCAGGCGAGGAACTGGTCCACGACCTTGGGAATCACCGCGCGCCACTCGCCCGAGGTCAGGGCGAAGCGCTCGTCCCACACCAGGCTGAGCTCCCGGAAGTGGCGCTCCAAGAGCCGGTAGAGTGGGGAGGCCCGGGGCCGGCGGGAGCGGTAGACCCCCACCCCGTCTGCTGGGGGCTGCTGCAGCTCGGCGGCGGCCGCTGCCGCCATGGTCCCACCTTGGTAGGCGGAATGGCATCATGGTGAGGAACGCCAGCGGGGTGAGGACCGGAGGAACGGGAGTGGCACCAAATTCCCGCGAGGTTTCCGCAGGGACTCTGATCGCCCGCCCACCACTCGCTGGTGGTGGACCAGGGCATCGTCCCGAAGAACAGGAAGTAATGCGACTACTCGGCCGGCTACTACGCGATAAGCCGACTATCCAGGTGGCTTGGTGGGTGGTGGAGGCGTCGCGGGGCTCGCCGGGGTCATGGTCCAGCCGGTGAGCGTAACATACTTGGAGCTCGCCAAGCGCACCTTGACGGCGGCCGCCAGCTTGGCCTCCGACACTGCGTTCACACAGTTCGTCAGGGGAGTGGTCACGCTGTATTTTCTCGCGACGAACGCGGCAAAGGCCACCGGGATGTCCTGGGTCCACGGGGGTGGCAGGACGCCACTGACATACACCATTCCAGCGGGTCCCTTCGCGAAGCAGGTGGACCAAACCTGTCCCTGCGCACGGGCGGCGCTGGTTGTCGGCGCCCCGGCGCTCGGTAGGGCGACAGAGGTCGCAAAGATTGCGAACGAAGAGATGGTAAGCGAACTGAAGCGATGCATGGTGCTGGCCTCCCTACGCGAAACAGGGACCTTCTCCCCCATCAACGTAACGTCCCCGCGCTGGTTTAGTCACCGTTATTTTCGCCTGACGAACCGTCCCCCCATTCCAGCCGACAGATCGCCATTTTCGTCCTGGGTCAGGGTCATGTCCTCAATTGGAATAAGGGCCTCACATCAACATTGCGTCGGCGGGCCGCGAAAGCCGTCATCAGGTTACCGCTTCGACCAGCCCACTTCCATCCCGGAGTCCCCGTTCCGACCCGGCGCCGGTTCCAGTACTCGGCCAAAGGCGCCGTTGATGTTGACCGAGCCCACGTAGCGCCGGTCGAACGGAGCGCGCTCGCTCCACCGACCGACTCACCTACCGGATCGAGCGACAGCCAATGCCACGGCCGACGTGGGAGGCGGTTGATGGGGCGCTCTCAATCGTTGGGCGCGGGGATCCGGTGCTGCGCCACCCCACGACCGCCACATGCTCGGCATGCCCTCTGTGTCCACGCCGCCCGGAGGCGTCGAGGGGCCGGGTTCTGGATTGCCAACGGCGGGGCGTTGGTCATGGTGAAGCCTCCGGCAACAGCGGCGGAGTAGATTGGGCACATGTCGGCCCCGAAAGGATATGCATGCTACGCCATCACTCCGCCAGGGGTGGAACATTTGACGGCGGCGGAGCTGGGGGCCTTGGGGGTGACACCCGGTGCGACGGAGCCGGGAGGCGTCGTGTTTCAGGCCAGCCTCCGTCAGTTGGTCCGCACCAATCTTGAGCTGCGCACCGCCAACCGGATCGTGGTGCGGGTGGCGGAGTTTCCCGCCCGGGCGTTCTATGAACTGGAACGAAAGTCCAAGCGGCTGCCGTGGCAGGAATTCCTCGCGCCGGGCGCCCCAGTTCGATTTCGGGTGACCAGCCGCAAGTCCAAGCTCTATCATCAAGATGCGGTGGCAGAACGATTGGTGACTGCGGCTCGCGGCGAGGGGAGGGCTGAACCAGGCGACGACGAGGAAGAGGACGGTGCCACCGCCCAACTGTTCCTGGTCCGGATTGTTCGCGACGTGGTGACGATCAGCGCCGACAGCTCCGGGGAATTATTGCACCGACGGGGCTACCGGCAGGCCACCGGCAAGGCGCCGCTCCGGGAAACGCTGGCAGCGGCAATGCTGCTGGGGGCGGGTTACGACGGGAGCCGGCCTCTGCTGGACCCCTTCTGCGGTTCGGGGACCATACCCATCGAGGCGGCGCTGCTGGCTCGGCGGATTGCCCCGGGTTTGCGGCGATCTTTTGCGTTGGAGCAGTGGCCCGGGTTCGACCGCGCCCTCGGGGCGGCCATTCGAGACGAGGCCGCTTCCCGGATTCTCCCGGCAGCGCCGGCCCCGATTCAGGGCAGCGATCGTGACCAGGGTGCCGTGAAGGCCGCCCACGGAAACGCCGAACGCGCCGGGGTAGCCGGAGACGTTGCACTTCGGGCCGCGCCGCTTTCCGAAATGGCCCCGCCGCCCGGGCCCGGGCTCCTCATCACCAATCCCCCCTATGGCCTCCGGATAGGTGAAGGCGCCGACCTGCGTGATCTCTATGCCCGCCTCGGCTCCCTGTTCGCTGAACGGTGCCCCGGCTGGACCCTTGCCATGCTCTCGGCCGATCCGGCGCTGTCGGGTCAGCTCGGAGTGCCGACCACCAGTCGGTGGGAATCCAACAACGGCGGAATCGGGGTCCGATTGCTGGTGGGAGGCTAGTTTCACCGGCATGCTTCCAGCAATTTGATACACCAGGAGGCCGCGATCGCCCGGGAGGTCGGCGGGGTCTTCTTTTCCCCGGCAACCGCGTGGCAAGACCGGGACCCGCAACGAATCTTGGCCGCCGGACACCCCTGTCCGCGGAAACAAGCGCGTAGATTTTGCGAGGGCGCGATGATGACCACCCACGAGGCCGGAACATGACCCTCGGGCAGGCGTTGTTCCTCTTGATGGCGGGCTTGCCCGCGCAGAGCACTCCGAGGTTGCTGGTAGGGCGCTGGGATCTGACCATTCGCGGGCCGGAGTCGAGTTTTCCGGGTTGGCTCGAGGTGCGGGCCGAGGGGAACGGCTTGGCTGGTCGGCTGCAGTGGGGCGGGGGTCATGCGACTGCCATCACTGACATCTCGGTGACAGGCGACCGTTTCAGCTTCGTCTGGCCCGCCGAGGGCAATCCGAAGGCTCCGTCGTCGCGCGCGGAAGGGCGAGTGGTTCGAGGGACGGACCGGACGCTCTCGGCGACGCTCGCCGGGGCGGGCGGTGTGCGATACCAGATCGGCGGGGTGCCGGCGCCGGCGCTCGGATCAACGCCGGCCGACACCGCGGCATGGGGAGCGCCAGTTGACCTCTTGGCTGGGGGCCTGGCGGGCTGGGTGGCCCGGGGTGAACGAAATGGCTGGACGCTGTCGGGTGGGATTCTCGCCAACACCATGCCGAGCAGTGA
>JANNSC010000188.1:0-2483 GCA_031402135.1 Gemmatimonadales bacterium
CGGGCAGACGCGCCGCGCCCGCTTGCTATCCCTGGCGTTGAAGATGTCCTCCGCGCCTGGATCATGAAACGAGCGAATCATAATACCATGATAGCACGGCTGTCATGCTATGGCAAGGCCCCGCAACTCTGCGGTATAACGTCCTGTGCTTCTGCTGCCAGGCCCTGCGGAGGCCGGCGCCGACCAGCTAGACCAAAGGTACCCGGCGGCGGCCGAAGCGCTGAGGGCCCCGGCAGCTGCATTTGCGGGTTATGCCGCAGGCGTGACTCTCCGATCGGCACCCTTACTCCTCAGCGGCCAGCTCTGCCGGATCCCACTCGCGACGGCCATGGCGAATGGTCAAGACCACGACGCGGTGAGCATCTTGACGGTAGATGATCCGATAGACTCCATGAAGGAGTTCTCGGACGTCCGGGCGATCGACCTCCGACACCTTGCGCCCGCGCCGGGGGTGGGCCTTCAGCGTCGCCACCGCAGCAAAGATTGCATCGACCGACTTGGCCGCCGCCACGGGCCGATCCTCTGCTATGTACGCCGCGATCTCACTCGCCCGCGTGATGGCGCGCGGGGCCCAGATCAGCTTCACGAGCGCAGGCGCGCCAGGACGACCGCCTTCGCCCGGCCGTGGGCGACACCTTGTCCCGCCTCAATCTCGGCCTCCGCCACCCGGACGTCTTCCAGGAGTTCCGCCCGATCGACCAGCGCTTCGTACTCCGCGGCATTGACCAGTACAGCGGCACTCCGGCCATGCTGGGTGAGAATGACGGGCCGCTTCGTGCGCTGAACTTGGCGCACCACGGAGGCCAAGTTGGCCCGAAAATCGGCCAAGGGGCGGATGTCTTCGGTCGGGCGGATGCGGGCCACGGCGGAGTCCTGGGGAGTGTACAGAATAATGTACAAAGGATGTGCGGAAAGGGCCAGTTCCTAGTCAACAACAATGGCCCTGCGGCATAACGGACCGCGCTTCTGCTGCGGCGCGCCCTGGATTCTAGTACCGACGATCAGAACCTGGCAGCGCCGGCGGCAGCAAGCGCTGGTTAGGTGGCGTTCCGTGGCTCGACACGAGGTCCTCGCACCTCGTAGCAAAGCTCCACCATGCCGCTCCTATAGCCTTTGACTTCCGCCAGATGGAGGGCAACATCTCGGTCGAGCCTCTCGAAGAACGGGATCCCATCACCAATTAGGATCGGCAGGATCGAGTAGCGAACTTCGTCGGCTAGCCCAAGGCGAAGGCATTCGCCGGAAACCATACCGCCTCCGACAAACCAGATGGTACGGAACCTGGGCCGCAGGCGCCCATTCACGATCTGCGCGAGATCGCCGGAGTAGAACTCAACGGTATCCCGGGTCCGCGGCAGATTGCGACTGGTGAGGACGACAATGGGTTTGTCGCCGTATGACCACCCCGATCCTTTGGCTTCAAAACTCAACGCCGTCTCATAGGTTCTTGACCCCATGACGTAGCAATCGATCGACTTCAGGAAGGCCTCCACGAATCCTGGGTCCAGGGTGTCCCCGCCTGGGAATTCGTCCGAGGTTTCCAGCCAGTCGACGCTCCCGTCCCGTCGAGCGATGAAGCCGTCGAGGCTCGCGGCCATGTGAATCGTTACCCGAGAATTAGTATTTGCCATAATCTCGCCGTGTGGTCGAGTCCCAGGGCTCACAGAACAGCTCGCCGCCGCTGCTTGCGTCCACCTAACGGACTGCGCTTCTGCTGCGGCGGCGCGACCCTGGAACCACGCCTCCACCTGCCTAGACAGTAGGGCTCGCGCGCCTGCGAAGCGAGCGCGCAGCCGACAGCAGCAAGCGCGGGTTAGGCCGTCCAATCATGCCCGCATCATACCATTGTTTTAGCGGCACGCCAACGCCAACGACACGTCCTGCCATCTGGGAGGTGGCCCCCCTTTGGCCCGAACGATTACTCCTCGAAATGCGTCGTCTGGACCAGACATCAGCAGCGCCCGCCAGTCCCGGCCTATCGGTGCCGTCCCAAGGATCCGCTTGCCCACTGCTACCACGAGCGGGAAAGTTGTGTTGTTGAAAACGTGTAGATAATAGTTTACGCAGACCACCGGGCCCGACGTGGTAAGTCGAATAGTGACCGGATCGCTCAGGGTGTCGGGCGGCTGCGTCCGCGTCGAATCAGGCCGCACGGGCTTGACCACTGAGTCAGACTGCGCGCGGACACTGGCTGTGATCGTCAAACAAAGGAAACCACTAGAGAGCAGCAAGCGCACCCGTGTGCGTCCCATGCCTTGACCTCCCCGTGCTGCACGCTCTGGAGCGTGTGCGCGCTTTTACGGTGCATATTGGCTGAGGCCGACCCCCCTTAATCTGATCGGCCTAACGCCCTGCGCTTCTGCTGCGGCGCCGGCGCTCCGGCGCCGACTGCCAAGATACTCGCCGCGTCCGTAGGGTAGTGGGGCGCCGCCAGCAGCAAGCGCGGGTTATGCGGCGGCTACCACCCCATTATCCAGACCGTG
>JANNSC010000189.1:0-17148 GCA_031402135.1 Gemmatimonadales bacterium
CGTACTGGCCGGTGCCGTCGTCGCGTTGCCGTCGTTAGTCCCCCCAGGACAATCAGCGGGGCAGCTACTGCGAGGACCGACTGGTCGGGGCTGTAAAACTCTGCCAGCCAATGTGGGGAGAGGATGAAGAGTGCTCCGGTGCCCGTCATGAATCCGCCGCCAACGAGGATGGCGCCAACCGCTGCGCGGCGGGCCCGGGGAAGGTCCACCGCACCCACCGCCTGGCCGACCAGCACCGCCGCCGCCGCGCCGACTCCCTGGGGGACCATGAAAACGATGGAGGCCAGATTGAGGGCAATCTGATGTCCGGCAACGGCCAGAGTGCCGATCCGGCCCATGAAAATCCCGACCAGGGCAAAGACCCCATACTCGAAAAACATTTGGGTGCCAATCGGCAGCCCGAGTCGCAGCATTCGAAGCAGCGCCGCCGGGTTGTTGGATTCCGGACGCCAGGGAATCAGGCGCGGTCCCAGCTGCCCCCACCCAGCGCCCAGGAGCGCCGCGGCGAGGGCAAAGCGGCTAATGGTGGTGGCGAGTGCGGAGCCCGCCACCTCGAGCCGGGGCATGCCGAGGTGGCCGTAGATGAAAACCCAGTTGAGGGCGAGGTTGAGGAGGTTGGCGAGCAGAGTCACCCAGACGATCGGGGCGATCCGACCGACCGCCTGCAAGGTCTGCCGGAAGACGATGAAGAGGTAGAACGGGAGGACACCCGGCACCATCAACCGGACGAATATTGACGCCTGGGGGACCAGCTCTGCCGGCTGCCCCATCCAGGCGAAAACCGGCTCGGCAAGGAGGAGTACCACCGCCGTCGGAATGGTGAGAATCAGCGTGAGGATGATCCCGCGCTGGAGGCCCCGGGAGATCCCGGCTTCGTCTCGGGCGCCAACCGCCTGGGCGATAACAGGATCGAGCGCCATGAGGGTACCCATCCCAATGACGCCGACGGTGAAGAAATACAGATTCCCGATGGCAACCGCGCCGAGCGCTTCGGCCGAAAGGTGGCCGACCATCATGGTATCGACGACTCCCATGAGCATGAGGCCCAGTTGTCCCACGACAACCGGAACCGCTAGCTGCAGGAGCCGGCGGAACTCTGGGCGGGAGGGCAGTGCGAAACTGGACATGGAGGAGGAAATCTCGCCGGACATGGCGGGGGAATGCCAGAGGGACCAACGATGCGCCCGGTGCGATTCGAACGCACGACCCTCAGCTTAGAAGGCTGATGCTCTATCCAACTGAGCTACGGGCGCGAATCGGGGCGGCCGGATTCGAACCGACGACTTCCTGCTCCCAAAGCAGGCGCTCTACCGGACTGAGCTACGCCCCGCGAAGGGAAAACTAATACCCGGAGCGGCTACTCGCCCCTTATGGTTTTGACCGCCTGGCTGGCCCCGGCCACGAGATGGCCCACCTCGCTGCCGATGCTGACCAGGCGCATCCCCCTTCGGGCCCACGCTGCAGTCATCTGGGTGTCGTTGGTGTGAATAGCGGGAATGACGTGGTGCGCGGCGCACGCTGCCATGGTCTTCTCGATGGCCGCGACCAGTTTGGGGTGCTCGTTCTGGGCCGGCACGCCGAGCGCCAACGACAAATCGGTCGGGCCGATCAGTGCGGCATCAACTCCGGAAATGGACAGCAGCTCGTCTACCCGCTCGACCGCCTCCGCCGTTTCGATCTGGACAATCAAGAAAGTTTCCCGGTTCATCCCGGCCAGCACCTCGGCGAGCGGGCCGCCCTTGAACCCGGTGTGCCCCCGTCCCAGCACGGCTCCTCGGCGGCCCTCCGGTGGGTACTTCATGTAGCGTAGACACTCATGCACCTGGGCCGGGTCGGTCACCCGGGGAAGCATGATCCCCTGGGCGCCGCCATCGAGGGACTGGCAAACGTGCGCGTAGGTGAGTTCAGGAATACGCACGATCGGGGTCACCCCGGCATCGCGCGCCGCCCGACTCAGATCGGCGATGGTCTCCACGCTGAACGGCCCATGCTCGTTATCGATCAGGACAAAATCGAATCCGGCGTTGGCCAGCAGCGTCATGATGCCCGGTTGCCGAACTTCCACCAACATCGTGCCAACTACCGTCCGCCCCGCGACAAGGCGTTCCCGCAACTGATTCGGAGGGACGACGGCGGTCATGACAGCTCCTTGGAGGCCAGGGCTTCCTTGAGGGCGGCAAAGGCGCGGCCGCGATGGCTGATGGTGTCTTTCTCTTCCGGGGTGGCCTCGCCGAAAGATTTGCCGAGATCATCACTGAAGAAGAGTGGGTCGTAGCCGAATCCGCCGCGTCCCACCGGCTCCTCGAGGATTCGGCCGGCGCAGACCCCTTCAAAAGATTCGGGGAAGGCCCGGTGGGTCCGGTAGAGCACCAAGACACACCGATAGCGCGCCCGACGCTTCACTTCCGGCGCGCCCCGCAGCCGGCGCCGCAACTCATTGTTGTTGGCGAGGTCTATCTGGTCGTCACTGCCGTCGGCTCCGGCCCACCGCTTGGAGCGAACACCCGGCTCTCCCCCCAGTGAAAACACCTCGAGGCCGCTGTCGTCAGCCACGGTGGGGAGGCCGGTCTGCTTGCTGAAATACTCAGCCTTGGCGCGGGCGTTTGCCGCGAAGGAATCGCCCAGCTCGAGGAGGGCTTCCTGGGCGGAGGGAGCCACGCCGGCGTCCTCCGGGAAGATGATCTCAACGCCAATTCCGGCCATGAGCCGGCGCACTTCGCGCTGTTTGCCGACGCTTCGGGTGGCAATCAGCAGCTTCACCAGCCCAAGGCCTTGCGCTGAATGTCGAAGAGCGTGGTAATGCCCCGGTGGGCGCTGTCGACGATTGCATCGAGCTGGGGACGGCTGAAGGTGCCATGCTCACCGGTGCCCTGCACCTCGACAAAGGCATCGGGCGCGAGCATGACCACATTGGCATCCACCCCCGCGTCCTTGTCCTCGGCGTAGGCCAGATCGAGGAGCACCTGACCTTCCAACATGCCCACCGATACCGCAGCAACAAGGGAACCGAACGCCGAAGGCCGGCTGGTCCGCACCGCCAGCCAGCCGCAGGCATCCGCCCAGGCAACGCAGCCCCCGGTAATGGCAGCAGTACGGGTGCCGCCATCGGCCTGGAGAACGTCACAGTCGATCCGGATGGTGTACTCACCAAACGCCATCGTCCCCATGGCCGCCCGAAGTGACCGCCCGATGAGCCGTTGAATTTCCTGGCTGCGGCCACCGGGGCCGTTCCGCTCCCGGGAAGTCCGCTCCAGTGTGGCCCTGGGCAGCATTGCGTACTCGGCGGTCACCCACCCCTCCCCGCTGCCCTTCTTGAACCCGGGAACGCCTTCCTCGACACTGGCAGTACAGTGAACTAGAGTGCCGCCGAACCGGACCAGACAGGATCCCTCGGCGTAGGGGTTGGCGCCGCGTTCCAGAACGACGGGGCGGAGCTGGTCGGGGGTCCGACCGTCAGGTCGCGGCACGGCAGCGCTCCAGGAGGGCAGTGGTGGAAAAGCCGGAGAGTAAGGGGATGATGACCACGCGGCCACCGGCAGCTTCGACCAGATCCGCGCCGATGACGGTGTCCCGGGTGTAGTCCCCGCCCTTGACCAGGACATCGGGGCGGAGGGCAGCGATACACTCCATGGGAGTTGCCGCGTCAAAGAGAATGACCCGGTCCACCGCCCAGAGAGCGGCGACGACGCGGGCCCGCGCGACATCTCCAGCGATCGGCCGCCCACTGCCTTTGGTCAAACCGCGCGCGCTTCGGTCGGTATTGACGGCAACCAGGAGGGCATCCCCCAAGGCCCGGGCCGCTTCGAGGTACTCGACGTGGCCGGGGTGCAGCAGATCGAAGACGCCGTTGGTAAAGACCAGGCGGCCGGAAAGACTCCGTCGCCATTCGATAGCGGCGTCGAGTTCCAGGAGCTTGGCGGAGGTCGAACCCATCCCCGCTAGAACTGTGGTTCTTTTGAGGAGGGTCTCAGCACCACCACCTTCTGCTTGAAGGGAAATACCAGGGTGACGGTGTACTTGGTCGAGATGACGACTGTTTTCGGGTGGTCTATCCGCCGAATGACGAATCGCTGAGCTTCGGCGGGGAGGCCGAGATCCTTGGCAACACCCACCAGATGCTTCATGATCTGGTCGTCGGGCTGGGTCTCGGCAAACCGGGCGCTGGTGCCCATTTCGTCGATGAGTTTGTAATAGTTCCAATAGACTTTCCCGATGTCCATGCCGTAGTACAGAATGGTCATCAGAATCAAAATCGAAAAAAGGCAGCCAAGACTGCTGGCGCCGCGGGTGGATCGGCGGTTTCGAATCACCATTGGGATTGGGCTCCGTCAACGATGTCGTTGATCAGCTTTTCGAGGGCCACCTTGCGGCCCTTGGCTTCCTGATTCGGATCGTACTCGCCCTGGACCGTCAGTCCCTGGCGTTCCCAGAGAACCTTGTTCTGCTTCTGATCGAAGATCTGCACCGAAAGGGTAATCTGCACCATCCGTTTGGTAACGGTAGTCTGGTTGTCGGTGGTCTGTCCGGTGAACGCAATCGGCACATCGGGATCGTAACGGGAAATGCTGCCCTTCACGATGGCGTCGGCCTGTTCCTCTCCAGCGGCCCGCAGTCCCAACCGGCTCTCCACCGCTTCTCGCACCGCGCGGGTGATTTCCTGGGTCAGAGTGGGTTCGGGAGTCAGGTTGTCGAAGGGAAGGACCGCAACCGTCCTGATGCCCGCTGGCAGTCCGCCTCCGGTGAAGGAGTAGAGGCAGCCGCCCAGCCCGAGTGCGCTAGCGCTCAGCAGGAACAGGACGAATCCAGGTATCCGGCGCAAACGGTTTGGCTTTCTCATTCTGGATGAAGGTCAAGCCGAGCCGGGCCGACCGGCTCGGAACGATCAATCGGGAGGACGCCAGAAGGCCATCGGGACCGAATTTCGTCTCCACCCGGCCAAGCCGCTTTCCAGCCTCCCGAACCTCGGCAAAGAGGCGGTTGTTGGCCCCGGTTTCCCGGATGTACTCCACAGTATCCTCTCCCGCCACGAATTGCCAAGCAGTAATGGTGCCGCCTGCAATGGTTCGCACCGCAGTCCCCGGTTGGGGAGCCCGGGCAATGCCGAGCATGGCCCAGAACAACGGATAGTTTGGCACCAGCTTCCTGACCTCGTCCTCCGGGTCGGCCCAGACAGCGGAGTCCCCCAGAACGAACGCCGCCGCTCGACCGGAGCCGAGCGGACCGACGATGTCGAACCGAAGGGAGTCGGGGAGCGCCAGGCGAACCCTGCCCCGCCCTCCGGCGGCGCCCTGCTCATCCTGGAACTGGAATCGGAAGCGGATCTCCCGATTGTCGGTCGGCCGGATGCTCTCGGCCCAAGTAGTGGCATCCGCAAGGGTGCCGGGTGCCAGGCCCAGTGGGATGGGGAGCGGAGCGAGTCCGCCGCCGCCGCAGCCGGCAACGACCAGGCCGATGGCTGGCAGAACGCGATGATGGGGGCGGATCATGGGGTGGATGATAGCCACCTTGGGCAGGCCCTCAGAAGAGCCTCGCCGGGTCCGGAGTTGCCGGCAGCACACTGGCAACATCGGGGGGAAGCTTGGCCAGGCCCATGGCCTGATCCAGAACCATCATCGCGGTTTCGGCGGTGGCGAGGAGCGGTTGGCCCACGCCGAGATCGATGGCGTACCCGAAGGTGATCCGCCGGGGTACCGATTCCCGAACCCAGCAGCGCACCCGTACCAGGTCATCGTAGCGGGCCGGTTGCCGGTAGCGGATCCGGAGTTCGCTGACGGCAAGCCGGAGGCCGCGGCACTCCAGGTCGGCGTAGGTCGTGCCGGTGCGGCGCAGGTGCTCGCAGCGCGCCACGTCGAGCCACACCAGGTAGCGGGCGTGGTACACCACCCCCATCTGGTCGGTCTCGCTGTAATTGACCCGGTGGGTCGTTTCGGACACTGGAACGAGTTCTGGACTCATGGCGCCTGGCCTCGGTTCGGTCCTATCTTCGTGGAATGTCGAACCACCGGCTGGTCATCGTCTCCGACGCACACCTCGGTGCGGTTCCCCAGGTCGTCGAAGAGCGATTCCTCGCCTTTCTCGATGCCGTTCCCGATCTGGGAGACATGTTGCTCGTGAACGGCGACCTCTTCGACTTCTGGTTTGCCTACCGCCGGGCGATCCCGCGCTTTGGAGTCCGGGTGCTCAGCCGACTGGGTGAGCTGGCCCGTCGGATTCCGGTTTCCATGACTGGCGGCAATCACGATCGGTGGGGCGGGTCCTTCTGGATGGACGAATTCGGCATCGATTTTTCCGGCGACCGGCTGCGGCTTCAGATGGGAAACCGAAACGGAGTTGCCATCCACGGCGACGGGGTGGCCGAAGCGCATTGGCGCGGCGGCGTGATGCATCGCATTACCCGTCACCCGGTGACCCCGGCCCTGTTCCGGCTGCTGCATCCGGACCTCGGAATCTGGATGGTGAAGCGCTTCAGCGGACGCTTGGCCGACTCGACCCGCCAGGCGGAAGTTCTCGACCGAGCGGCGGTGCGCCAGCAGGAATGGGCCCGGCAGCAGCTCCAGGCCGACCCCAGCGTGTCCCTCCTGGTAATGGGACACACCCACCGGCCCGTCGCTGCCGAGCTGTTCCCCGGCCAGTGGTATGCCAATCCCGGTGCCTGGCTGGATGGTTTTCGATTTGCCGTGGCCACCGATGCAGGCGTGGAACTCAACCAGTTCCGAGAGTAACCACCTCGGCCGCTCCGAGTCGCCCACCCAGAAACTTCGCCCCCACGCTCAGGAATCTTTCAGGGTCATCGGAAACCGCAAAACGATGGGTTGCGCCTCCGGGCCGGCCGGCTGAAGCGTGGAGGCCGCGCTCCTGCAACGCTGCCTGTACGGCGCCCGCGGTTGCTTCGGCACTGTCGATCAGGTCCACCCCGGGCCCCATAACGCGCTGGAGCAACCCCTTGAGCAGCGGGTAGTGGGTACACCCCAGCACCAGGGCACCGACCCCCTGAAGTTTGAGCGGGGTGAGGTACTGCTGGGCAACCAGCATGGTGGCCGGATGGTCGAACCATCCCTCCTCCACGAGGGGCACCAGGAGCGGGCACGGCGCCACCACCACCTCGGTATTTGGGGCCAGCCGACTTATGGCCCGCTGGTAGGCTCCGCTGCCGATCGTCCCAGCCGTTCCGATCACGCCGATCGGACGGCCCCGCGCCGCCAGCACCGCCGCCCGGGCCCCCGGCTCGATCACCCCGATGACCGGAACCGGCGAGGCGTCCTGCAGCGCCTCGATCGCGTGCGCGGTGCTGGTATTACAGGCTATGACGATGGCCTTCACGCCTTGCTGCAGCAGCCAGGCCAGGATCTCGAGACTGTAGCGGCGGACGGTATCGGGAGATTTCGGGCCGTAGGGTACCCGCGCGGTGTCGCCAAAATAGATGGTGGAGTCGTGGGGAAGCCGCTCGAAGATGGCGTGGGCGACGGTCAGCCCGCCGAGTCCGGAGTCGAAGATGCCGATGGGTGCCTGATTCACGGAATCCGGATCGGGACCACCGCCTCCACGCCGAAGCCCCCCGGCATGGCGCGCAGCCGGACGTCGGCCGGAAAATCCCGGAGTTGACTGCCGACGTAGGCCTCCAGGCCGGAAAAAAGATGATTGAACGCCAGCAGAAAGAGCCAGTCCTGGCGTTCACTTTCTTTTCCGGTGATTCGGGCCGAGTCAGCCCCGACTCGGCGGAGGTAGCGCACTTCACCAGCGGCCTTGAGCATCATCCCGAGCGTGAGGCCCTCCCAGGCAACAAAGAGCGAGGCAGTGAGTTTGCGATCGAGTTTCGATTGGGCCCAACCGGGAATGAGCAGCGATTGGAAGAAGGCTGGAAGGGGGCGGAGCGTCACCGGCTGGACGGCAGGACGGTTGCCGGGCAGGGAAACCACGGGGGCGGGTGGCACCGCAGTCTGCGCCAAGAGGACGTTGCCGCAGGACAACAGCCCGATTGCCAGCATCCAGCACACGGGAGCGTGTGGGAATCGAACCCACCGGAGCAGCCGGAGGCGTCTCCGTCGCGGTTTTGAAGACCGGCCGGACCACCAGGCCCGATCCACCCCCAAATTACCTCTCACCTCTCACGGCAATCACCTCGATTTCCACCAGAACATTTCTGGGCAACCCCGCGGCAGCAACGGTGCTGCGGGCCGGTCGATGGCCTCCAAACCGCCGGGCGTAGACTTCATTCATCGCGGCGAAGTCGGCCATAGACTGCAGAAACACCGTCGTCTTGAGGACCCGGGAAAGGTCAGAGTCTGCCGCAGCAAGCACCGCCTCGAGGTTGCTGAGGACCTGCTCGGTCTGGGCCTGAATCCCCTCGGCGACGACTTCCATGGTGGCGGGATCGAGGGCGATTTGCCCGGCGCTGAAAATCAGATTGCCGAAAGTGACGCCCTGGCTGTAGGGACCGATGGCCTTGGGCGCGTTTGGGGTGTCAACAAATTCAATAGGCATTAGAACAATCCTTCGATTCGGCCGTCGGCGTGAACCCGGATCGACTCCGCAGAAGGAGTCCTTGCCAGACCCGGCATGGTCATGATGTCACCGGCAAGGGCCACCACGAAACCCGCCCCGGCCGATGCGGTCACATCTCGAATGGAGATCCGGAACCCGGTCGGCCGTCCGAGCTTGGTGGGATCATCACTGAAAGAATACTGGGTCTTGGCGATACATACCGGGGTACCGCCGAGTCCCATCGCCTCGCACTGGGCGATGGAGCGGTCCGCGGCCGCGGTGTAATCCACCCCGGCAGCGCCATAAATGTCGGTGGCAATGATTTCGATCTTCTTCTTGATGGGAAGATTCACGTCATAGAGCGGCTTGAATCGAGCCTTGCCTTCCTCCAGCACGGCAATCACCTCTCGCGCGACCGCCTCGCCTCCTGCGCCACCCTTGGCCCACACCTCGCTCAGCGCGGCGCGCACGCCCCAGGCCCGGGCGCCGGTGAGTACGGCATCGATTTCTTCCGGACGGTCGGAACTGAATCGGTTGAGCGCAACGATCACCGGCAGCCCGAACTTCTGGAGATTTTTCACGTGTCCTTCAAGATTGGCCATCCCGCGAAGCAGCGCCGCCACATCGGGCGTTCCCAGAGCATCCTTCTTGATTCCCCCATGCATCTTGAGGGCCCGTACCGTGGCGACGATGACCGCAGCTTCCGGATTGAGTCCGCCCAGCCGGCACTTGATGTTGAGAAACTTTTCGGCGCCAAGATCGGCGCCGAAGCCGGCCTCGGTCATCACGATGTCCCCGAGCGCAAGACCGAGTTTGGTGGCCACCAGCGAATTGCAGCCGTGCGCGATATTGCCGAAGGGGCCGCCATGCACCAGCGCGGGGCCGCCTTCGAGCGTCTGGACCAGATTCGGAAGGATCGCATCCCGAAGCAGCAGCGTCATGGCGCCCGACGCCTTGAGGTCAGCGGCGGTGACCGGTTTCTTATCGCGGGTTATGCCAACAATGATCCGGGCCAGTCGCGCCTCCAGATCCTGGAGATCGGCAGCAAGGCACAGGATGGCCATGATTTCGCTGCCCGGTACAATGACGAACCGGTCCTCGCGGGAGGGCCCGCCGTTCATGCCACCGAGGCCCACCACGATGTGACGGAGAGACCGGTCGTTCATGTCGATGGTTCGGGGCCAAGTGATGCGCCGGGGATCAAGCCCCAGGGCGTTGCCGTGGTGCACGTGGTTATCGAGCATTGCAGACAGGAGATTGTGGGCCGAGGTGATGGCGTGGAAATCTCCGGTAAAATGCAGGTTGATTTCGTCCATCGGAATCACCTGGGCATAGCCGCCGCCGGCGGCACCGCCTTTCACCCCGAAAACCGGCCCGAGCGATGGCTCCCGGATGCACACCACCACCTTCTTGCCGAGCCGCCGAAGGGCCTGGCTCACCCCGACGGTTACGGTGGATTTGCCCTCACCGGCCGGCGTCGGGTTGATCCCGGTCACCAGGACGAGGCGTCCCTTCGGGGTGCGAGCACGAATGGCAGCGGCACTGATCTTGGCCTTGGTATGTCCGTAGGGGACCAGCTCGTCCGGGGTGAGCCCCAGCTCGGCGGCAACCTCGACAATCGGGCGAAGCGTCGCGGCCTGCGCAATTGCGATATCGGATGGAACCTGGTCGGTCACGGCACCTCCAGGAGATTGAACGCCCGCATGGCGTTGGCCGTCGTCATGTGGCAGAGCTCGTCATACTCGACGCCCCGCACTTCGGCGATCCGTCGCGCCGTATTCACGACGTTGGCCGGCTCGTTGCGCTTGCCCCGGTGGGGAGCGGGGGCCAGGTAAGGCGAGTCGGTCTCGAGCAACAGTCGGTCCATTGGCACCCGCCGGATGGCGTCGTCCATCGTCCAGTTGCGAAAGGTGACCATGCCGCTGAACGAAACGTAGTGCCCCAGCGAGAGGCCGGCCTCGAGAAGCGATCGGCCGCTGCTGAACGAGTGCAGGATTGCGGCGGTGTCCGGATGATTCCCCAATACCGCTGCGACGTCCTCATCAGCGTCGCGGGCGTGGATGACCGCCGGCTTTCCCGCGGCCCTGGCAAGGCCGAGCTGGGCGTCGAACGCCTCCCGCTGCCGCTCTCGCGGGGAATGATCATAGTGATAGTCCAGCCCGGTTTCGCCGGCGGCGACAACTCGAGGGTCCGCCAGGAATTGGGATAGCCACCCTGCGGTGTCGGCGTTCCAGCTGGAGGCCTCGTGGGGGTGGATTCCCGCGGTGGCATAGATCCGCCGGTCTCGCCGCGCCAACTCGAGTGCCTTCACCGCATCGGGCCGGCTCGGGCCGATCACCACCAGCAAACCGAGCCCGGCACCCCAGCACCGCTCCAGGACCAGCTCCAGATCAGCGGAAAACGCCCCGTCGGTCAGGTGGCAGTGGGTGTCGGCAATCAAGGCTGCCACCGCTCCGCGCTCCGGCGCTACGCCTTCCGAGTGGCCAGCTTGGTGGTGGCACCGTGCACTGGCGGCCACTTCTGCCGGATCAGCATAAGCACCGAGGGCGCAATGTACATCGAGGAGAAGATGCCGGTGAAGACGCCCCAGAACATGACCATGGCGAAGGGACGGATGACCTCACCACCAAAAATGATCAGCGTGAGCATGGTGGAAAGCGTGGTCCCGTGGGTCAACACGGTGCGTGGCAGGGTCTCATTGATCGAATGGTTGAGTACGGCGGCAAGATTGCCGGGAAACTTCCGGTGTTCGTTTTCGCGCACCCGGTCAAAGATGATGATTGTCTCGTTCAGCGAGAGGCCGAGCACGGAGAGGACGCCGCCGACCACCATCAGGCTGACCTCAAACCGCATGAGGCTTACAAAAATTACCGTTCCGATGACGTCGTGGGCGGTGGCGACAATGGCCGCCGCGCCGAAGCGCCACTCGAATCGGTAGGCAAGGTAGGCCAGAATGGCGAAGAACGAGAGGAAAATGGCGAGGAGGGCCCGCTGGCGGAGTTCGCCGCCCACCTTGGGCCCGACCGCCTCGGTGCGCCGGATGGTGTATTTCCCGGCGCCCAGCACGCCATCCAGTGCCTGGCGTACCGCAGCCGCTGTGACACCGGTGTCATCGGCGTCGGACCCCTCCTTGGCGGTACGGGCCCGGACCACAAATTCGCCGGCGCTGCCGAACGACTGAATCTCGGCGCCGCGTACCCCCTGGGCGTCCAGCGCGGAGCGGATGGCGCCCTGATCCACCGCAACCGTGGTCTCGATCTGTACCAGGGTGCCGCCGGTAAACTCGATGCTGTAATTGAGTCCCCGAACCAGCAGCAGGATCAGGCCGGGTATGAAGAGGGCGGCGGTAATGGAGTAGGCGTAGCGCCGGGCGCCGACAAAGTCGATCGTGGTGTTGCTGAAGAGTCTGCGCATGTCAAATACTCAGCGGGGCCGTCGCATCACGCTTCGACAGCCAGATCAGGAAGAAGGTCCGCGTCACGAAGATCGCGGTGATCATCGAAGCCAAGGTTCCGATGATGAGGGTTACCGCAAAACCCCGGACCGGCCCGGTGCCGAATTGATAGAGGAACAGCGCCGTCACGATGGCACAGGCGTTGGAGTCGACGATGGCGTTCATGGCCCTATGAAACCCTTCATCAGCGGCCAGCCGGGTAGTCTTGCCGAGGGCAAGTTCCTCCCGGATGCGTTCGAAGATCAGCACGTTGGCGTCCACCGCAATGCCGATCGAAAGCACCAGCCCCGCCAGTCCCGGCAGGGTCAGTGTGGCGTTGAGCATTGCCAGGGCGCCGAGCGTGAACAGGAAGTACAAGCCGAGGCCGATGACCGCGAGGACCCCGCTCCAGGCGTAATACCCGATCATGATCAACACCACTAGAATCGTCCCGTAGAGTCCGGCCTTGATTCCGGAGTTGATCGAGTCCTGCCCGAGGCTGGCGCCGACCTGGAACTCCTCGACAATCTTGAGCGGCACCGGGAGCGCCCCGGCCCGGAGTGTCAGCGCCAGGTCCTGGGCCTCCTGCAGCGAACGATTGCCCAGGGTGATCTGCCCGCTCCGATCGATCCGGCTTTGGATGATGGGAGGCCGCCCCTGCACCCGGCCATCGAGCACGATGGCCATGAAGTCGCCGACGTGGCGGCCGGTTTCGACCCCGAATTTTCTGCCGCCAGCCCGATCCAGCTCAAACCGCACGATCGGCCCATTGGTGAGCGGATCCACCGCGGCGGTCGCGTCTACCAGGCTTTCGCCGGTTATGATCGGCTTCTCATCGACCGCGTAGAGCAGGCGGTACTGATTGACCCCAACGCTCTCCGGCTGACCGGACCAGAGAAAATCAACATTGCGGGGCCAGACCGCCTTGACGCCGGGCAGCCTGAGGAGACTATCCACCCTGGGGTAGGCAGTCTCTGATACCACGTACTCTCCCGGCGTGGCACTGATGCCGGCGGCGGCGGCGGGCTGGATCAGGGAGGAGAGGACACCGCCAATTGCCGCGCTGGTGTCGACGGCTGCCTTGGCCGAGTCGCCGCCGAGCAATTGCTGGACTGCGCTGGGCTTGGGCGCGTCGGCTGCGGCATTCACGCCCAGCGTCCGAAGCACCCGATCCATGGCGGGCAGTGACCGATCGAAAGCGCTGGACTTGTCGGTGATCCGGAACTCCAGGAACGCGCTCCGCTGCACCACCTGTTTGGCCCGGGCCGGGTCGCTGATGCCGGCAAGTTCGACCACAATCCGTTCGGTGCCGCTGGCCTGAACCAACGGCTCGGTCACCCCGAATTCGTCGAGCCGCTTTCGCAGCACCTGCAGGGCGCGCTGAATGTCCCCGGGCGGGTCAGCCGACACCTTGGTTGATTGGTCGAGTTCCAGCGCCAGGTGCATGCCGCCTCGGAGATCGAGACCGAGCTTGAGGGGCACCCGGCGCACGACGGTATCGCGCATGGCACCGTTGGCGGCGCGCTCCCGGATGGTGACGTCCCGGGGGAAGAGATAGAACAGCGCGGTGACGATCAGGATCCCGATCAGGATCAGTCGATTGCGTATCGTTCCAAACATCGTCCACTCATCGCGCCCCGATCGGACGCGCGGTTGAGGTCTCCGGGGAGAGCGCCAATGCCGCCAGCGCCTGCTCCCGGTCCAGCGCAAGCTGTCCACGAAGTGCATCCAGCGAGGCAAACCTCTGGATGTCGCGCAGCCGATGTACCCACTCGATCCGCACCATGCGGCCGTACAGATCCTGATCCAAGCCGAAGAGATGCGCCTCCATCGTCCGCCGCGCATCTCCAACTGTAGGCCGGGAGCCCTGGTTCATCATGCCACCGGCGGTGCCCCCGCCCCACTCCACCCGTACCGCGTATACCCCATCGGGTGGCAGGAGCTTCTCCGCCGGGGGGCCGTCGAGATTGATCGTCGGCATCCGGATGACCCGCCCGCGTCCGGCACCGGGAACCACCCGCCCACTCATTCGGTAGGGCCGCCCCAGCCACTTGGCCGCCTGGGCCAGCTGCCCCGCCCCGAGCGCCAATCGAATGCCGGAGCTGGAAATCACCTGACCCGCAGCATCCGGCACCGGCGGAACGATGCTGACCCCGAACCCAAGCTTCCGGCCCAGCGCGGGAAGGGTCTGCCGGTCAGCGGCCCGGCCCTGACCGAAGCCGTGATCCGCCCCGATGACCAACTCCCGCATCCCGCATTGCTCGAGCAGCACTGTGGTGACGAACTGCTCGGCCGAAAGCGCCGCAAGCGCGACGTCGAACCGGAGAATGTGGGCCCGATCGAGCCCCAGTTCGGCGAGCAACTCGAGTCGCTCGACTCCAAGGCTGAGGCGCTGCGGGGCCGAACCGGGCGCCAGCACCGCCGCGGGGTGGGGCTCGAAGGTTACCAACCCCGCCTGCAATCCGGTCCGGGTGGCTCGCTCCAGCACTTCCCCTATGACCGCCTGGTGCCCTCGGTGGAGCCCGTCGAAAGACCCGACGGTGATGACCGAGCCACCGCTCATGGCTCCCCCCCCTCGCGCGGCAGCACCACCTGAGGATGCCAGCCCGATGGGGCCGCCCGCGCCACCGCCACCAGGCGGGTTCCCAGCAGCAACGCCGATTCTCCCTCAGTCGGTCCGCAGCGAACGACGTCCCGTCCGAACATCACGCCGAGGGCTTCCTCAGGCGAAAGCGCCACTTCGGGCAGGCCGGCAACCACGGCGCGGGGCGGCAGCAAGACCTCGGCACCGGTCAGGGCTGCCAGGGGCACCGCGTCTTCCACCGCCCAGGGCCCGATCCGCTCCCGGCGAAGTTCGCTGAGATGGGCACCAGTTCCCAGCAATTCGCCCAGATCGCGAGCGATCGCCCGCAGGTAAGTGCCCGGGCTCACTTCGGCGCGAATTGTCAGCAGCGGCGGCGCGTACTCCAGCAGGTCGATCCGATGCACCACGACCTCGACCGGTGCCAGCACGGGACGCCCACCGCTTCGGGCCAGCCGATGACTCCGTTCTCCGTCCACCCGCTTGGCTGAAAACACCGGCGGCCGCTGCCACTGCGGACCGGAGAGCTTGCCGAGTGCCTCATTCACTTCGGCCCGCGAGGGCCACTGGGTCGGCGTCCGGGTGGCGAGTATCTCGCCGGTGCGGTCGTCGGTGCTGGTGGTCTCCCCAACGCGTACCACGGCGCGATAGGTTTTCCGGTGCCGTTCAGCCCATCGGGCCAGGCGGGTTGCCCCTCCAAACACCAGGACCAGCAGTCCGGTAGCGAACGGATCCAGGGTTCCGCTGTGTCCCACAGCCCGCAATCGAAACAGCCGCCGGGCCCGTGCGACCACATCGTGCGAGGTTGGACCATCCGGCTTGTCTACCAGCAACGCCCCGATCAGTCTCCGGCCTCCCGCTTCAGTTCCGCCAGTACCGCATTGATGCGGACGGCGTGTTCCAGGCCCCGGTCGAGCTCGAAATGCAGCTCCGGAATGGTGCGGGTGGAGAGGGCCTTGGCGACCCGAGTCCGCAGGAAACCGGCGGCGCTCACCAGCCCTTCCAGCGCCTTCAGCCGATCGGCTTCCTCGCCCTGGGCCATGACGTACACCTGGGCGTGGGAAAGATCCCCGCTCACGGCAACCCGAGTGATGGTGATCAGGCCAACTCGGGGGTCCCGGAGCTCCCGGGTTATGGCCTCCGCCAGCACCTGGCGTACGATTTCGCCCACCTGCTCGGGGCGACGGCGCGACGCCTTGGCCATCGGCCCCGCCCTCAGCCCACCGCGCTGGCGGAGGGTTGAAGGGTCCGTTTGATCTCTTCGATCCGGAACGCCTCGATCCGGTCGCCCACCTTCATGTCATTGAAATTCTCGACCCCGATGCCGCACTCCAGCCCTTCCTTCACTTCCTTGGCGTCATCCTTGAACCGCTTGAGGCTGGAAACGCCACCGGTGTAAATCAAGGTGCCGTCCCGAACCACCCGCACTTTGCCGGTCCGTGAGATGCTGCCGGAGCGCACCATGCACCCGGCGATGGTGCCCACCTTGCTGACCTTGAACACCTGAAGCACTTCGGCCTCTCCCAGGACCGACTCGCGCTGTTCCGGCTTGAGCAGGCCCTCGAGTCCGGCCCGCACGTCCTCGACTGCCTCATAAATGATCCGGTAGGTGCGCACGTCGACGCTTTCCCGCTCGGCGGTAGCACGGGCGTTCGCATCCGGACGCACATGGAACCCGAGTACGATGGCCCCGGAGGCCTTGGCCAGCAGCACATCGCTTTCGGTGATGGCGCCAACCCCACGATGCACCACGTCGACCCGCACTTCCGGAGTGCTGAGCTGAGCCAGCGCATCGGCCAGCGCTTCGGCGGGGCCGCCCTGGTCGGCCTTGATGATGATCTTGAGCTGGCTGACCTGACCCTCTTTGAGGGCCCGGCTGAAATCTTCCAGCGTCCCGCCCCGTGCCCCCCGGCGATTCTGCGCCTCGCGCTCCAGCCGCTGACGTTTCTGGGCGATTTCCCGGGCCTCGTTCGCGTCGGCGACGACCAGGAAACTGTCGCCCGCTGCGGGTACCCCCTCGATTCCCAGAATCTGCACCGGGATCGAGGGGCCGGCATCCTTCACCGGCTTGCCGCGCTCGTCGCTCATGGCCCGTACCCGGCCCGAGAACTTTCCACAGATGAAGTTTTCGCCCTGCTTGAGGGTGCCCCGCTGGACCAACACTGTCGCCAGCGGGCCCTTGCCCGGATCCAGCGTCGCCTCGAGTACGGTGCCGTGCGCCGCTCCCTTGGCGTTGGCCTTGAGATCCAGCACCTCGGCCTGGAGCAGCACCTTTTCCAGCAACTGCTCGATCCCGGTGCCCTTCTTGGCCGAGATTTCGGTGGACATCACGTTGCCACCGAACTCCTCGAGCACCACGTTGTGCTGCAGCAGATCCTGCTTGACCTTGGCGACATTGGCGGTAGGGAGATCAATCTTGTTGATGGCCACCACCAGCGGCACGCCGGCGTTCCGGGCGTGGCTGATTGCCTCGATGGTCTGGGGCATGACTTGATCGTCGGCCGCGATGACCAGCACCACGATATCAGTGACTTGGGCACCGCGGGCCCGCATGGCGGTGAAGGCTTCGTGGCCCGGCGTGTCGAGGAAGGTGTCGAGGAAGGTGACGCGCTGGCCGTTCATCTCGACCTGATAAGCGCCGATGTGCTGGGTG
>JANNSC010000190.1:0-6034 GCA_031402135.1 Gemmatimonadales bacterium
CTGCGCCCGCGACGACACCGACCCATTGCGCGCTCTCAGCATCGGGCCCAATGATCAGGGGCCGTTGAACTCGTTGGGAGATCCATCCGGAGAGCAGGGTCGCCGCGTGCAATACGGTGGTTGGGACGGAGTAGATCTCCCCAAGACTGGCACGCCGGTGCAGATGAGGGTCCACCGTCACGATCCAATCCACCGCGGTCGAGAGCAGCTTTGCGAAGTACGCTGAGGTGATTCCTTCGCCGGACAGAAAGCGGCGATCCTGGCGCATGTAGGCCAGATAGGGAGCGAGCAGCCCGATCTGCGCCGCGCCGAGCTCGCGTGCGGTCGCTGCCGCGAAAACCAGCGGGAGGAGCTTGTCGTCGGGCCGATGGAGAGTGCAAGCGAGGAGTACGACCCGGCCGTCGACCGGCGTGTCGATCCGCACATACGTCTCCCCGTCCGGAAAGTGGCGCACCGTGAGGGTGCCGACCTCAGCCGGGAGCGCGCCGCCAAGGGCGGCCGCCAGCGCCTCATTGCCCGGAAACGGCAGAATCAATGGCAACATCGGGAGATCCCAGGAGGACTGCCGGGGGTCCGGCCGCGACGTACGCCTTGGCATACGCCAACTGTCCGAGCGACTCGGCATGGAGCGTGAAGAGTGTCTGACCCGCCTCGATCACGCTGCCGAGCGGTGAGCGGAAGTCCAGGCCCGCGGACGGGGCGACGGGAGCACCGGTCAGCTTGGCGATCCGCGCCAGCCGGCGGTTATCGATCGCGACCACCGTCCCTGAACGAGGTGCGGCAATGGGTAGGGTGTACCGAGCTTGGCGCGGCTCGCGGAACCCGCCTTGGGCTTCGCAGATGGCGGCGAATTTCCGCCATGCGCTACCCGATGCAAGCACCGACCGCGCCGCGTCAAGGCCGCTCCCTGCCGGCACGGTGTGGCCCAGTTCAAGAAGTTGGGCGGCGAGGAGCAGAGCCCGGTCGCAGAGATCGATGGGCGCATCCGATTCCTGCCTCAGCACGGCCAACACGTCTCTGGCTTCGAGCGCCGGGCCGATTCCGCGCCCCACCGGTTGCGACCCGTCCGACTCGACCACTTGCACGGCGAGGTCCATCGCTCGTCCCACGTCGATGAGCCGGCGGGACAGGTCCCTCGCGGCCTCCCCGCTCCGGACCTTCGCGGTAGCGCCGACTGGCATATCGATGAGCACGTGGGTGGCTCCCGCGGCGACCTTTTTGGAGAGCACCGACGCCACCAGCTGACCCTCGCTGTCGAGATCCAAGGGGCGCTCGACCCGGATCAAGAGGTCGTCAGCAGGGCTCAGCCGGACTGATCCTCCCCAGACGATGCACCCGCCTTCGCGCTCGACCACTCTCCGCATCGCTGGAAGGTCAAGAACGACGGGCGCGACCACCTCCATCGCGTCGGCGGTACCGGCGGGAGAGGTGATTGCTCGCGAGGAGGTCTTCGGAACGATGGCACCGCAGGCGGCGACAATCGGGACCACCAACATCGACGTGCGGTTGCCGGGAAGTCCACCAACACAATGCTTGTCGAGAATGGGGACCTTCGGCCAGGTGATCTGGTCGCCGACTGATACCATGGCGCGGGTGAGCGCAATCGTCTCCTCGAGGTCGAGACGGCCGCCGGCGCACGCCGTCACGAATGCGGACAGGTGGATCGGAGAGTAGGAGCCGGCGGTGATGTCCTTCATGATGGCACTGAGCGCCTCGGCGTCGAGCCGGGCGCCATAAACTTTCCCCCGGACCCGTCGAAATGAGTCGAGTGGAGGTGAGGGCGAGAAACGAGCGCGGTCACCGTCTTGAGCCGCCAGAGCGAGCCACGCGGCGTCCGAGAGTCCAGCCTCGTCTGAAGCCAGAAGCTCTCCGCCGACCACGTTGAGCGTGGCAACGATGGTGCGGCCCCGGTTGGCCACGTGAACCCGGACCTGACTGTTCCAACCCTCGGAAGCGCAGACCGGACAGTCTCTCCGCATGTAGATCACGAATTCCTGGTACGTGTCGATGGCCATGCGACGGACTCGCAGGACATTCACGTCGTGTGCGGCCGCGCCGAGTGTCATCGCCCGCCCCGCTGTGCCTTGGCCCTCAGAATGAGGAAGCCCAGCGCGGGATCTTTCGACTCCGCGACCCGAAGCGATTCCCAGTAACGGTCCAGGTAGGCCTCCAGGAACTCGAGAATGTGCCCCAGCATGACCCGGGAGTAACGCCCACCAGACCCGGCCTCCAGCGTGGAACCAAACGCAACCAGCCGCACCTGGTGGCCGTCAGGAAGAGGTGCCCGGCCGTGGCGCTGAAGGCTTGCTACGGCGGCTGCCACGTCGTCCGGCGGGCAACACCCAAACCGGGTGAGCACTGCGCCCAGGACCTCGGCATCGGTGGCGGCGCCATTCAGCTCGGCTCGGCCCTCTTTCACCTCTCCGATGAGCATGTCTGGATGATTCCTGTCGGCCCCGAGCGCTGGATCCGGGATTTCCGCTCCGGGCGCACCCCCGAGCGTCTCCTGCGGACTCGAGCGTCCCGCTCCCGGGAACCGAAACGCCAGCAGGTCGAGGTCGGTGGCCGTGCGGTAGCCACCGGCCGCTGCGGGAAGAATGACGGGATACTCGGATACGGTGAAATACCCGTTGATCCGGAGATAGGCTTGCACCAGCGCCACCGCGTTGTCCATCAAGTCCTCTTTGCCGCTATCGGGAGACGGATTCCGCAATTCCGAGTCGGGAGCGCGCGTTGAAGAACCATCCTACTGTCGCAGCGAACACCGCGATCCATGCAGTGGTCAGAATCAGGCCGCCAAAGAAGCTGGTCCAGGTAATCGGCCGATTGCCCGTAAGCTCGTAGTGCATCGCAAAGCTGAACACCGCCTGCGCTTGTTGCGCCGCCACCGCGACCAGAAAGGCGCAGATGGTGTACCAGACTGCCCACGCCGACGCTACCGCGATCGCGAACCGCTTGGTGTCGAATCTCATACCGGCGCTCCTTGGGGAGGAAAAATCCGGGTCGGACCGGCGTGACGAATAAGGCGAGGAAGAAAGGCCGGAGTGACCGCGGCATACCGATCGTACGCCGTTCCGAACTCGGCACGCATTTCTTGCCCCTCTCGCCGCGCCAGCCGTGCATACATGAGAACCAGAATCGGGAACATCACCAGGGTGACCAAGGTCGGCCATTGAACCAAGAAGCCGAGCATGATCACGATGAATCCGAGGTACTGCGGATGCCGGACCCGGGAATAAGGTCCGGCGGTGGCGAGCTGTCGGCTCCGCTGGGCCACGTAGAGCACCCGCCATGACGACGCCAGCAAGAGGAAGCCTCCAGCGATCAATACGTTGCTGAGCAGATGCAGCGGGGCAAGATGGGGATCCCCAGTCCAGCCCAGCAACGTCTCGGGAAGATGCCCGCTGTTGTGGGACAACAGATCGACGCCGGGGAACCGCCGTGACAGCCAGCCGGAAAGGAGATAAATCGTCAGGGGAAATCCGTACATCTCGGTGAAGAGCGCCACCAGGAAGGCGGCAAAGGCGCCGAACGAACGCCAATCCCTCCGGGTTCGCGGATGAGTGAAGCTCAGCGCGAACAGAATGAACACGACGGAGTTGATCACCACCAGCGACCAGAGCCCATACCCAGGCATCGCGGGCGTCATGGTGTCCTTCCTTTCTCCGGCATCGTAGCGTGGTCGTGGCCGCCGCCAGATTCTTTCCCGCCGTGATGCCCGCCGTGCGACATCATGTGCAGCAACGGGCACGCGAGCAGAAAGAGCCACGGCAGCACGCCGAAGGCATGCGCTGTGTGTTCGGTGACCAGGAAGAATCCCGCGATCACCAGGAACCCCAGGCACACCCACACGACCCTCGAGCGAAACGCAGACATCGTTCACCTCCTGGTTTGGCTGCCGCCGCCGCTCCCGCTCCGCGACGGCCGATCTCCCCGCACTGTCACCCGATCGGCAGGCGCGAATCCAGCATCCTTGAGCACCGCGAACAAGGCGGCTTGATCAGTGCGCGCCGGGTCGAATTCCACATAGGCCATTTCACTCACCGGGTTGACCAGGGCAGCCACCACACCCTCAACGTCCGAGAGAATACGCTCGATGGTGAGGTGCTCTCCACCACAGACTTGACTGGAAAGCGCCAGCGTGGTGCGACTGGTCGGCATGGTGGTCACCCTCCGAGCGACAATCTACGCATCGCTCCGTTGGTGATCATGAGCCAGGGGTTAAGAGACATTGATGCACCATATCAAGGCCGCTCAACCCGTAGTTCACGATCGCCAATCCTGCAAGGCCCAGTGCCCTTGCCGCGTGGTCATAACGGGCTAGCCCCTGCGCCACGGGAGGTGGCGCAGGGTGGTGATGGTGGTCGGCTGGCATCATCGGGTCTGGGCTTTCATGTCCGAGTCGGAGGGGGCCACTGGCAGAAAGGTCCTAACCTCCCTGGGAAGGACCCGTTCCGCCGTGACTGGAATCGCACCCGTCCTGGGAAACCCGGAATTGCCCGCTCCCGATTGGACGGGGCAAGCCTGATTCAGCCGGTCGCCACTTGACTCACGTATTGTTGCGGATTGGCGTCAAAGGTGCTCTTGCAGCCCGCACAACAAAAGTAGTACGTCATTCCCTCATACGTCGATTGTACTTCTCCCTTTTCATCGTCAACCGTCATGCCGCAGACAGGATCAGTATGTGTTGCCATTGTAGTGTCTCCCTATGGGTTGAAAGACTGACAGCTGCAACGTGCGTCCACCTCACCGCCCTCGTCCCCATTCCACGTCCGGTTGAAACACCATCTGCGAGGCGAAATCCCTTCGACTGGTGGTTGGTACCTGAAACGCAAAGCCGAGCAGCAGGCCCTCGCTCACGCGCACCTTCAGTCCAAAGAGCATGTTGATGATGGGCCGGTCGCCACGCATGGCCTCTCCCAGGATCTCCATGACCGGGTAAAATCTCCCACCGACCTTGAAGACGAACGAGGCACTCCCATCCACCATGTCCTCGCGCGGGTTGTAATGCAGGACCTGATTGAAGGAGACGCGTGAATTGGCGAGCGCAGTCGAAAAACCAACCAGGGTATGGATGCGTTTGCCGTCGCCTGATCGCGTCGGGATTTCAAATTCGATGATCGGCGAGAACCCGTTCATCCCGTTCTTGCTTCGCACGGCGGCGAACTGGAACATGACCTCCGAGCGCGGCTTGTCCAGGAATCTGTCGTTTCGGACGTGAAGCCCAATGAACTTGGTGAGGCCAGTCTCAAAGTGAAAGGCAAAATCGCCCTCCGTCCGGCCATCCACGCGAGTGGCCAACCCGGCAAGGCGAAGGCTGAAGACATCCACCACCTCTGGCACTCCCATGTGGGTGAAGAACGCATGGGCCACCTCCTCATCCTGCATGCCGCTCTTGGCGGCTGTTTTATCCTGCTTCTGCCCCATGGCCGGAGCAGTAGCGCTTTGCGGCGGTTGTTGGCCCATGGCGGGAAGCCCCGGTGCGGCGAGCGCGATCAATCCAGCGAAGGTCGCTCCCCCAAACCTCCGGACAAAGCAGCACAAGCTCATCATTGTGTCTCTTCCTTAACGAGCGTAACCGCCTCAGCGTGCTTCCTCGATGATGCTCAAAACGACGCTCTCCACTTCTGCTGCCAGCCCTTCGATCCCGGCGCGAGGGAAAAAGTCCGCGATTGAGGAAGGGAGCAGCGTGCTGATCTCGGTTTTGCCGCCTCGCACGTAGACGCTGATGGGGCAAGGAAGCATCAGGGAGATCTTCACATCCTTGTCCAGCACCTGGCTGGCGTATCTGGCGTTGCAAATCTCGATAATCTTGAGGGGCTCGCGGGAGAACCCCTTCTCTGCCAGCGTAGCGGCCACATCGTGGGTGTATAGCACTCGGAATCCCTTCTCCACCGACTTTCGCTCGATCGCCACAACGGCCTCCTCAAAAGGCTTCACAGTCGCGACGGTATGCTCAAAAGGCTTCATGAGTTCCTACCACCCACATGGTGATGCGGGCGGCATGCTGGTGCCCTGCTGATGCCCCGACGGC
>JANNSC010000191.1:0-1732 GCA_031402135.1 Gemmatimonadales bacterium
GGGGCTGGGGGGGGTGGTAGCACCGGTGGTTTTGGTGCCCGGCGTGTTTGTGGGGGCCCCCCGGGCGGGTGTTTGGGGGGTGTTCGGCCTCTGGTTTGCGGCCCAGCGGCTGGGGTTCGTGGCCCGGGAGGAGCTGGTGGACTCCGCGGCAGCAGCGGCCGCCGGACTGCCGGTGTCACGGTATCGCGTGGTGGCTGGCGCCGTCGAGGCCTTGCTGGCCCAGGGCCTCACGGCCGGGATCGGGCCGGAACAGCACCTGTCGCCCGGGACCGATTCCATCTGGACGCTGCAGAGACTCTCGCTCGACTCGCTCCGGCTCGAAGCCGTGGTGCTTCGGGCTCGAACCGGAAGCTGACTCACTGATCACTCATTCGTCATCGGAGAAATCATGTCACCCCGCCTCTCGAAGCTGTTCCTGATGGCTGGTCTTGCGCTGCTCCCTGCATGCGAATCGGAACTCCTCACTGCACCCAGGTCCGGATCGCCCGATCCTGCGGTTCTGGCCCTGGCGTTCCGTATCGACATCAACGTGGAGACGGGCGAGGTGCGAGTCGTGAACCCGATTGGGTCGGTGGCAGAGGGAAGACCTGGCTTGGCCTTTTCGCTCATGGGAGCCGAGGTGGTCGGCCTCACGGTGTCGAACGTCGTCCGGTCTCCTGTCGGCCAGTTCGTGCCCAACAAGCGGACCATCAAATTCGATTTGGCCTTGACCAACCGGTTGTCGGTCACCGACCTGGTGACACCGACGTTTCCGATTCCGCCGGCCGGCGTGCAGGGCGTCATCGCCTTTCCCTATACCGTCGGCGCCTCTGGGGTTGCCGGCGGTAAGGCGACCCCGGACACGACCTGGAATGGCACCGGCCTGTTGCCGAGTGGGAGGCCGCACAACTTCTTCAACGACCTGGCGACCTGCCCGGCGGGGGTCACCAGCGATTGCTATCGCTGGGAGGCATTCGTCTCGCCGTTGGCCCCGGGCGTCACCACGGCGGCACAGCGGGTCGGCTTCACGGTGGATCCCGGAGTGACCTCGGTCCAGGTCTACGTGGTGGTCGCGGCCGATCTGCTCGACCATCCGCCCGTGCCACTGCCGGGCAAGGGCGCGGTGCTGGGAGTTGTTTCGTCTCCGGTGCTGGGCCTGCTTGCGGGAGTCACGGTGACCGCGGCGCCGGGAGGTGCCACTGGTGTCACCGACGGGCTGGGCAAGTATCTCCTGACCGGGCTCGATGCCGGGACGGCGACGCTCACTCTTTCGGGGCTTCCGGCCGGGTGCACCGATCCGGGGCCGCAGTCGGTCGCGGTGGTGGCCGGCGGATTGGCGACGGGCGACTTCACCGTTGCTTGTGGGCCGCCGGTCGGCAGCGTTACCGGTACGGTGACCTCGTTGGAACTCGGACCGCTCCCTGGTGTCGGAGTCGGGATCTTCGATCTGAACTTTCAGTTTTCGTTCGCGCTGACCGCTGCGAACGGATCGTACGCCTTTCAGGACGTGCTTTCAGGCGCTGCCCATGTTTTCATAGCATCCGGGCTGCCGCAGGGGTGCGACCCCGAAGCCCGGGACGTGACAGTGCCGATAGCCGGTGCTCTCGTCGTGGACATCACGCTCGATTGCTCTCAGGTTCCCGGCACGGTAACGGGGACAGTGACCTCGCCCCAATTGGGCCCGGTGGCAGGCCATGACGTCGAATACGTCGTGGTGGCGACCAACGTTGTTGTTGCCACGCCAACCGACGCA
>JANNSC010000192.1:0-3687 GCA_031402135.1 Gemmatimonadales bacterium
CAAATTGCTTACACCTATTTCAGCTCCTCGGCCGAGGCACTGGCCCGCCGGCAACCCGCCGAAGTGACCGACACCCTCCCCACGGACCGGCGCAGCGCTGTCGACGCCGCCCTCGACGCATTGCGTCCCGATGCACTGGTATTCAGCAAGCTCGACCTCTGGCCGGAATTGGCCACCCGGGCTGCGGCGAGGGGCTGCAGGGTCGCGATCATCGCCGCCACCGTGAGCCCGAATTCGGGTCGGCTCCGTTGGCCGGCCCGGCAGTTGCTCCGCCCAGGGTATGAAGCGGTAACCCGCGCTGGCGCCGTGTCGGAGGAGGACGCCGAACGGCTCGTTCGGCTCGGAGTGGACCGTTCCAGAATCGAAATCACCGGCGACCCCCGCTTCGATAGCGTCCTCGAGAAAGTCCGCGCCATCGCGCCCGACGATCCCCTGCTCGACCTTACCCGCAACGCACCGACCCTGGTGGCAGGTTCCACCTGGCCTCCCGATGAAGACCGACTGCTCGAGGCCTTCAAGACCGTGCGCAGGGCGCATCCCGGCGCTCGCCTCATCATCGTGCCCCACGAACCCACCGTTGCCCATCTCCGCCGGCTCGAGGCCACCGCAACTCGCCTCGGGCTTGGCCCACCCCTTCGAGAGAGCGCGGCGGCGGGAGCGGCCCCCCTCATGGTGGTGGACCGGGTGGGGGTGCTGGCCACGCTCTACCGCGGGGCGGCAATTTCCTATGTCGGTGGGGGGTTCGGACGCGCCGGCTTGCACTCGGTACTGGAACCGGCGGCGTGCGGGCTGCCGGTGCTCTTCGGCCCCAATTGGCAACAGAGCCGGGATGCTGGTCTGCTGGTGACCGGCGGTGCAGCGTGGGAGGTGACCGATCGGCTTGACACGCTGTGGCAGGAGTTGCTGGCCGATCCGGAGCGAGCCCGAATTGCTGGAGCGCAGGGACTCACAATCGTCGAGGCCGGCACCGGGGCTGCTGCCCGAAGTGCCGGCCTGGTGGAGCAGCTCATGCCGCGGGGAGTTGCTATCGCCCGATAATAATGCCTTCGTAAATAACCGTTCGCGGAACCATCAATCCGAGCGTCAGTCCGGTGATCAAGAGATCGACCCAGCGGCTCTTGGTCGTGATCTTGAGCTGGGCCACACCAGTACCTCCCACCAGCTGCTGAGCCAGCCCCTTCCGGAGGTCGGCCTTCGAAAGAGTCACCATGCCGAACAGGCCGTGCAGGGTGTGGCTGGTGGTCCGGAATGGCTTCCCCTCTGGGAGCTCTCCCGGCGCTGTGGCCATGGTCGCGGGGACTCCCAAGGTTGTCGCGTCAAAGGTCTGCTGAATGCAACCGGCAGAGCCGGCAACCAGCAGCGCCGCAAGGGTGCGTTGGATGGTGTTCACGTGCCCACCTTGAAGCCGAGGCCGAGGCTGATCACCGAAGGATGCACGCCGCCCCCCATGTTCACCCGGTCGTACATCGCCCGGATGGTCAAGCCGTTGAGAAAGCCGAGGTCGACGCCGCCACTGATGCCGAAGTGGGTGTCGGTGTTGCTGACTGTGGATGCGGTGCCACCACCGGACAGGGTGGCGCGGGTCACATCGAGGCGAGGTGCCACCCACGGCTTGATGGAGAACACCGGGTTGGGAATGGTAAGGGCCAACCCAAGTCCCACCGGGGCATGCCAGGTTTTCAGCACGATGGCAGCGCCTCCGGCGCTGGTCGATGACTCCTTCGAGTAGGCCGCCCCGGCCTGCAGCGTCACCGACACCGGGATGAGTGGCCCGCCGAAGATCTTGAGGTTGGCGGTGGCACCCGCGGAGTTGATTGCGCCGCCGGCTCCCTTGGGATCGAATCGAGCCACGCTGCCGGTGACGCCGATCGGACCGAGCCCGATGGCGGCCGTGGCGCCAAGCCCGAGGCCGTTGCCGGCCGAGGCGCTGGGAAAGCCGACATCAACCGCTATGCCGATTCCGGTTCCGACACCGGCATTACGCACCGGAATCCCCTGAACCTGCGCGACGAGGCCGCCGGTGCTGCCGGTGGCCCCAAGTACCACGAGCGCAATGAGGCGCGAGTGATTCATCGTACCAGCTCCCGGGCGGAGGACCCGAAGGAGAAATCAGCGTGCGATGGAAAAGCCCAGCGAGAAGTGTTCGATGTCCCCGACACCAATGGCGCCGCGAATCTCGAAGCGCCGGTTGATCCGCACATCAGCGCCGAGGCCAAACGCCACCAGCACGTCGTTGTTGCTGCTCCCGAAGGTCGGCATCAGCAAAGGCTGGACGAACGGAACGACGCTCACCTTTGAATTCTTGATATCGAACCGGCGGCCCAGGGAAAGGCCAATCGGGATGTAGAGCCGGGAATCACCACTCACCAGGGCGGTGCCGACGCAGCTGATCAGCGCGCCATCGAGGGGAAAATCCTCGGTCTGGGTGATGATTCGGTACCGGGCGTCCACCCCGACCAGCAGTGCCGCCTTTCCGGAGCCGCCGGTGTCGAGTACCCCGCCCCGGATGGCGAGATCCCATTTGGCGCCGGCCTGGCTGAACCCGTAGAAGCCCTCGAAGGCAATGTTGCCAACGTCGGAAACATTTCCGCCGAATTCATAGCGATCGAAAACCCGGTAGGGACCATGGAACACGGGGGTGCCGGTGGACTGGGCCACCAACGGGGTGGCAAGGGCGAGGAGCGCGGCGGTCAGCAGATTACGATGCATTCGGTTCTCCCTGGACGTGTTCGGCGACGACGCGGACGGTGTTGGAGACGACTTGCAGGAAGCCCCCCTGCACACGGAACCGGCTGGTGGTACCGCCCTGCCGCACCGTCAGCGTCCCGCTGCCCAGCAGCGTCATGAAGGCGGCGTGGCGCGGCAGAATACCGACCTCCCCGTCGTAGGCCGGAGCCACCACGCTCTCGGCCTCGCCGTCGAAGACCGCCCGCTCCGGACTGATCACCAGAACCCGCATTACGACGCCGCCATTTCGTTGGCCCGCGCAATGACGTCGTCAATGCCACCCTGCATGTAAAACGCCTGCTCGGGAAGGTGATCGAACTCGCCCGACAACACCCGCTCAAAGCTGGCGACGGTGTCCTCCAGCTTGACGTACTTGCCGGCAAATCCGGTGAACTGGGTCGCCACGAAGAACGGCTGGGACAGGAAGCGCTGCAGCCGCCGGGCCCGAGACACGATCAGCTTGTCCTCTTCGGACAGCTCATCCATGCCCAGAATGGCAATGATGTCCTGGAGCGCCTTGTAGCGCTGCAGGGTCCGCTGCAGGCCGACCGCCACGTCGTAGTGCCGCTGGCCAACGTACTGCGGGTCCAGAATCCGGCTGCTCGAGTCCAACGGATCGACAGCGGGATAGATGCCAAGCTCGGAGATGGCCCGGGAAAGCACCACCGTCGCGTCGAGGTGGGCAAAGGCAGTGGCCGGTGCCGGGTCGGTCAGGTCGTCGGCCGGCACGTAGATGGCCTGCACCGAGGTGATGGAGCCCTTCTTGGTCGAGGTGATCCGCTCCTGCAGATCGCCCATCTCGGTTCCCAGGGTCGGCTGGTACCCGACCGCGCTGGGCATCCGCCCCAGCAGCGCCGACACCTCGGAACCCGCCTGGGTGAATCGGAAGATGTTGTCGATGAACAGGAGCACATCCTGACCCTCCACGTCGCGGAAGTATTCCGCAATGGTGAGCCCGGA
>JANNSC010000193.1:0-2500 GCA_031402135.1 Gemmatimonadales bacterium
GTGGGGGAAGTCAAGAAGTTGATCGCGGAGGAGGTGGGGGCAGGGTTCTTCAACATCGACGTCGATACCAGCACCCTGGTGGACCTCGACAAGCCCACACTCCCGCTGCAGCAGGAGGCCAACTTCGAGCGGGCGGCCGAGATCACTGCCATGATCCGATCGATCGAGCCGCGCGGGGTGACGGTGTCGGTGGGAGGGGAAATTGGGGAAGTCGGCATGAAGAACAGCACCGTCGAGGAGTTGCACGCCTTCATGGATGGCTTCAACCGCTCGCTGGCTGGCCGAGGGAAGGGGCTGGCGGGATTGAGCAAAATTTCAGTGCAGACCGGGACCTCCCATGGCGGCGTGGTGCTGCCGGATGGCTCGATTGCGGAGGTAAAGCTCGATATTGCCGCCCTCGAGGCGCTGAGCCGATCGGCGCGGGAAGAGTACGGGCTGGGTGGCGCAGTTCAGCACGGCGCCAGCACCCTCCCTCCTAACGCGTTCGGCAATTTTCCCCGGGTGGAAACGGTGGAAATCCACCTGGCCACCAACTTCCAGAGCATGGTCTTCGATCACCCCAAGCTGCCGGTGGATCTGGCGACCCGGATGAAGGGTTGGCTTGATGCACATGCCCAAAGCGAGCGGAAGCCCAACGACAGCGACGAACAGTTCTACTACCGGGCCCGCAAGAAGGCGATCGGCCCGTTCAAACGGGAGTGCTGGTTGCTTCCAGCGGAGGTCCGGGACGCCATTGCCGCCGACCTCCAAAAAACGTTTACCTTCCTGTTCGAACAGCTCAAGGTGAACGGGACCGCGGGTTTGATTCGCAGCCACGTGAAGGTGGTACCGCTCAGCTGGGACGCCTTGCATCAGGCGGAGGGACGGGCGGTGGATGACGCGGAGGCGGGGGAGTAGTTCGAGCTCATGCACGCTGATCGGGGAGGACCGACTGTGGGGAGACGGGATGGGCAGCGCGACGTCATCGTCGTCGAGCGGGGGGGAACTTCCTTCTGGTGGCTGGTGGTTGGCGGCGCTGTCGGGGCCGGGCTGGCCCTGTTGTTCGCGCCGCAAACCGGGGTGAAGACCCGGCGGCAGCTGGGTCGGAGCATTGGCAAACTCCGGGATAGCGCCGAAGACGCCTTGGATGAACTCAAGGACGCGATCGATCCGGTGACCGCCGAATCGGAGGCAGCGGACGAGGAGGAGGAGGAGGGGGATGAGGCGCTCCCGGCGGGAGCCTCGCGAGGCGGCGGGAAGTCGGGCGGGCGGGCCGGTGGGTCGCCGGCCCGGCGGGAACTCGAGAAGCGGCTGGCCGCGGTGCGGGCCCGGCGCCAGCGCGCCCTCGCCGAGGAAGACGAGGAGCCGGTCGCCTGAGCGAACTCCGGCACCGGGCGTGGCACCAGTCGTTTCGGGGGTTTGCCTGGCGGACCCTCCAGGTGGCCGACGAAAACAACATTCCTTTCCTGGCCAGCGCGCTGACCTTCGACGGAATTCTCACCGCCATCCCGTTTGTGCTGCTGCTCTTTGCCGGGCTCGCCTGGCTGCTGCAGGGCATCAGCGGCAGCGGGCCGATCGACCCCCGGGAACTGTTCGAGCGTTTCCTGCCGCCGCACGATCGGTCGATCGGATCAGATCCCTTCGCCTCGGTGGAGGCGGTGCTGGCTCGAATCACCGAGGTGGGCCGGTCGCTCTCGGTGGTGGCGCTTCCCGCCTTCGTCTGGTTCAGCACTCGGCTCTTTGCCGGCATCCGCACGGCGCTCAACAGCATCTACGATGTTTCGCTGCGGCCGCCGAAGGGCAACTTCGTGGTCCGGTTTCTCAAGGCCAAGGCCCGCGATCTCGGGATGGTGGTCATGACACTGCTGCTCTTCCTGGCTAACACGGCGCTGACCACCGGACTGGTGCTGCTGCAGGCCTATGGCCAGGCCCGCGCGCCGGGCGAATCCAGCATGCTTTCGACGGTGGAGCGCTGGGCGGTGGAGGGGGTCGGTTTCGGGTTTCTGCTGCTGTTGTTTTTCCTGCTCTATCGTTTTGGATCGGTCCGCAAGGTGCGTTGGCAGGCGGCATTGGTTGCGGCAGGGTTCATGTCGGTGGCGTTCGAGATTGCCAAGCGGCTCTTCGGCTTGTACATCAAGGGGCCGGCCGGGTACGGCACCGTGTCACTGGATGTTTCGGTCGGCGCGCTGATCCTGTTCGTGGTGTGGCTCTATTACTCCGCGCTGGTCTTTCTGCTCGGGGGCGTGGTGGCGGAAACCTGGGAGCTTCGGGCCCTGCAGCGTACCCAACGGGGAGTTGCCTAGCTTTGGGAGGGCGGTTCAACAACCCCACTCCAACGGCTCCACCCCGATAGCTTCCATCGGTCGCCGGCATTAAATTCCCGGCGCCCCAGGTCCGAAGGGTGCCGGCGCGTGAACCGCGTCAGGACCTTGCCGGTAGCAGCGCTAAGCGATGTCCGGTGCAGCTTCGGGGAGCCTGGGGTACTCTCTTCTCACCGCCGTGCCATCTTGATCGCTCTCGC
>JANNSC010000194.1:0-2205 GCA_031402135.1 Gemmatimonadales bacterium
CATGACGCATCGCCCGCGCCTCCCTGAACAGGATGATCTGCTGCGTCCGCGGCTGGTTGACATGATCGATCCTCGGCACGCGTTGGTGAAACTGGCGGCGCTGATCGACTGGGCGGTGTTCGAGCGGTCGGAGGGGCCACAAAACCGTCCGGGGGAGGGTTTTGCCCGACGACGGGCGGGGTTCTTTCCGTCCGGCAAGGGTCGGCCCTCGCGGGTTCACTCGAACCCGTGGCGTTCACCCGCTCGATCCCCTTGGTTGCAGCGCATGCGCTGCAAACTCTGGCAGCTGAATTGCTGGCCGAACGTGCATACGCGGGATTTGACATAGGCGGTGGTCGGGGCTGCTTTGGGGATCGCGATGGCAGAGCCTGCGCTGGTGGTGAAAGCGACGGAAGTTGGCGTCCCCTTCGTATAACCAACGGTTAACAACACAGGGGTCTGAGATGAAACGCCTTTATCCGTACTGGCTTTGGCTGGTGATGTCACTTCCTGCAGTGGCGATGTTCTTTGATTGCGCCACGACCACCGCACAGCGGCCCCTGCGCGCGCTGCTGGGCCCCAGCGGCGAATGGGCGACATATTTCCTGCTGATTGCGCTGGCGGCGACGCCACTGGTGCTGATGTTGCCGGGCTGGCGCGGGCCGCGCTGGCTGGTACGGAACCGCCGCTACTTCGGCGTTGCGGCGTTCCTTTACAGCGCCGTCCATCTTGGGGCCTATCTGGGCCGCGGGTCGGACCTTGCCAGCTTGCTGGAACAGGCGATGCAGTTCGATCTGGCCACCGGCTGGGTTGCCTTTCTGATCATGGTGCCGCTGGCTGTTACGTCATCGGATCTTGCCGTGCGCAAGATGGGGCTAGGCTGGAAAACCCTGCAACGCTGGGTCTATCCGGCAGCGGTGATGACGTTGTTGCACTGGGCGAGTGTAGAGGAATGGCGGAATGCCGGGCTCGCGATCGCTTTCTTCCTGCCGCTAGCGGCGCTGGCGGCCTATCGGGGGTGGTGGAACCTGCTGCGCGTGCGTCCGGCCTCGACATCCTGAAAGCTTGCGTTCCGCCAGTCATACGGATTCCGTATGATTGACTCGCGAGGTGATGGATTCTCTTTGGGAACCTGTGGTGGTAGTCTTGCGCCCGACGACAACATGTGGGGGTGAGCATGGCGCAGGTTGTGGGACATCTTGGCGTTGCGGAACTGCAGGCGGGGTGGCGGGAGAGCCGGGATGCGACGCTGGCACGGCACTATCAGGTGATCTGGCTCCTGGCTGTGGGTCGGAGCTGCGCCGAGGTGGCGGGCTTGACCGGCTTCGTGAGGCGGTGGGTGGAGGAGCTTGTGGCGCGGTACAACCGGTTCGGGCCGTCCTCTCTGGGTGACCGGCGGCGCGGCAATGGCGCGGCTCCTCGGGTTCTGACGCCCGAGGTTCTGGCGCTCTTGTCCGAACGGGTGAAGACACCACCCGATGACGGCGGGGTGTGGACGGCGAAGAAGGTGGCGCGGGTGATGGCCCGGGCCCTCGGGGTGGCAGAGGTGCCTCCGCAGCGCGGCTGGGAGGCGCTGCGCGCCATCGGCTGGACGATCCAGCAGCCGCGCCCCCGCCACGCGCAGGCGGCGACGCCCGAAGTGCAGGCGGAGTTCAAAAAAAACTCCACGAGATCGCGCGGGAGGAAGCCGGGCGCCACCCCCGATGCGGTGATCGAGGTCTTTGCCACGGACGAACACCGGATCGGACTGAAGCCCGTTCTCCGCCGGGTCTGGGCCCCCTGCGGCCAGCGCCCCGTCGCCGTGGGCCACCACCGCTTCGAATGGCTCTATGCCACCGCCTTCGTCTCGCCCGCCACCGGCGAGAGCTACTGGTACCTCGCCCCGGGCATCGACAAGGCGCTCTTCACCGACACCCTCGCCCTCTTCGCCCGCGAGGCCGGGGCGGGACCCGGACGCATCATCCTGCTCGTCCTCGACAACGCAGGCTGGCACACCGCACCCCTCACCATCCCGGAGGGCATCCGCCTCGTCTATCTGCCACCCTACACCCCGGAACTCCAGCCCGCCGAAACGCTCTGGACGCATCTCGACCAACCCATCGTCAAGCGGCACTTCGAAACCCTCGCCGATCTCGACGCCGCCATCGCACGGCAATGCATCGCCCTCACCGCCAATCGCGACCTCATCCGGGGCCAAGCCGGATTCCATTGGTGGCCAAATCGCAT
>JANNSC010000195.1:0-2789 GCA_031402135.1 Gemmatimonadales bacterium
ATCAGCAGTTCGCCGGGGCTGCTGCAGGTCTCGGCCGGCGGGGGAACGCCCACCGTCCTCTCCCGGGTCGACAGCGCCTCGGGGGAGCGCTTTCAGCTTTCCCCCCGGTCGGCCGAGGGGGGGCGGCTGGTTTTCTACAGCAGCACCCGGTCGAGCAGCCTGGACCTCCAAATCGGAGTGGTGACCACCGAGAACGGAAAGGTCACGCTCACCGGGGCGCGGGGGGCTCGAGTGGTTGGGTTGGTGGACCGCACTCTGGTTTTCGTACGGAGCGACGGGGCGCTGATGGCGGCGCCCTTCGATGCGGGCACCCTCACGGTGGGCGCCCCGATCCAGGTCGGCGACAGCGTCGCGGTGCGCCAGTGGGATTCGCCGGCCGCGATGTCCCGGAGTGGCGCGCTGCTCTACCAGCAGGGTGGATCGGCCGGCCAACTGGTGTGGGTGGACCAGGCGGGCGGGGTGAGTACCCTGGCCGACTCGGTCCGGAACTATGCCCATCCGCGGTTTTCCCCCGATGGGCGCAAGCTGGCCTTCGAGGTCGTCGGCACCGGCGGCGCCGACATCTGGACCTATGAAATCGGTTCGAACACGCTGGAGCGGCTGACCAGTGGGGGTGGTCGGGATCGTCCGGAGTGGTCGCCCGATGGGTCGCGGGTGATGTACTCCTCCGCGCGGGATGAGCCGCAAGGACTCTGGTGGCAGCCCGCCGACCGGAGCGCCGCTGCGACGCTGCTGCACAGCGACGCGGAGCCAATCCGCGAGGGGGTTTTCACTCCCGACCGGCGTGCCCTGGTGTATCGGACCGACAGTCCCCAGACCAACCGCGACATCTGGATGGTTCCGTTCGAGGGGAAGAGAACCCCAGTGCCGCTGCTCACCGGGATCAACGACGAAAAGGAGCCGCGAATCTCCCCCGATTCGCGCTGGATGGCCTACGTCTCCAACGAATCGGGGCGCGAGGAAGTGTACCTGCGGCCGCTGGCGCCGGAGGGGGGACGGGTGCCGGTCAGTTCCGGTGGTGGCGGCGAGCCGCTCTGGTCGCCCGACGGCAAGCGGCTCTACTACCGGGCCGACGACAAGGTCATGGAGGCAACCATCAGCACGATGCCTGCTTTAAGCGTGACCGGCCGGCGGGTGTTGTTCCGGGGGCCGTATGCCAGTGACATCTTCCATCCCAACTTCGATGTAGCGCCGGATGGAAAGCGATTCGTCATGGTGCGTCCGGTGCCGGAAACCCGGCGGCTGGTGATGGTGGTGAACTGGGTGCGGGAGCTCAAGGGAAGAATGGGTGGGGTGAAGTAGGAGGAGCCGCCGGACTCCGCCGTGCATGCCGGGAGGGCAAACTGCCGACCTCAGATTTCAGAGATTGCACCAATCGATCACCATTCTATTTGTCGTGACGGGCCTTTGCCAGATCACCTGATAACAGCCGGGCCAACCGCATCGGCCTCGGGCGAAACCCATTGCTGATTGCCGGATTCGGATCGGTAATCGCCGCGGCCAGGTACTGCCGTTGAGCGCCTCAACCTGTCCAGCAGGTTCCTTCGCCGAGGCCGAATGGTGGCGTCCAAGCTTGAGGAACGGGACGACTTGCTGCCACTGTGCTCGCATGGTGAGCTGCCGCTCGAGTAGCTGTTCTTCCCCCCGATCCGCGAGATGCTTGTCGGCAAACTCTTGGCATACTTCTGTCCCTATTGTCAGCGCCGGCTCGGCGCGTCGCACAACTAGACCAACCGAGTCTCCCCAAGGCGCCCGATCAAGAACTGTTCCTGATCGAGACCCATTACCTGGGCCGCTTGAGGTATCGCGCAGCAGCATCCAGTTCCGGCCGTCCGGGCCGGTCGGCGCCGGCTCCGCGCTTCAGCAGTTCCGCGGAGAACTTGCGCGCGGCCGCTTGATCTCCGGCCTCCCGGGCCGCGACGGCAGCTCCGGCAACGGCGCGAAATCGATTCGGCTCGTGGCGGAGGGTTAGCTCGAAGGCGGCGAGCGCCTCCTTCGGCCGCTGCGCCGCGAGCAGCATCTCCCCGAGCAGCTCCCGGGCAGGGGCGAGCGGACCAGGCGTAATAGCATTCTTCTCGGTGGCATCCTCCCGCTCTGCCGCCGCTCGCATTTCGACCAGCGCCTCCTGGGTGCGTCCCGCGGCAAAGGTGCGCCATGCCGAAGCAGAGCGGCGCTGTATCTCCACCTGCTCACTCCAATAGCGCTCGCCGGCCCGCACCAGTTTCTCCCGGAGGTTCAGCAGCTCGGCGATGGCAGTCGCCGCCGCGGCGGTGTCGCCGATACGCGCCGCGCCGATCCCGCGGGCGAACCACGTCATGGCGTCGGCAAAGGGGACCGGGCTGGGCCGGAGCTCGAGCCGGGCCGCCTCGGCCCAGGCGCCCCGCTCCAGCGCGTAACGCGCGGGAATCGCCGCGATCGCGAAATACCCGGCCGCCAGCGGCGCGCCGGTCGAAGGCGCGTTGGGATTCAGCCGTCGGGCGACGGCGGGTAGCGTCGCGAGGAGTCGTTGGGCGGCGCGGTACTGTCCCAGCTGGAGGTGAGCGTACATCCGATAGTCGGTAGCGTGCAGTTCTTCGGCGGTCGAGCCCTCCCGTTTCGCGGCCGCAGCGGAGGTCACATTGGCGTCCACCGACTGATGCCAGTCGCCGACCCGGGTGTAGGTGTGCGAGGGCATGTGCAAGGCATGGGAGACTGTCGGTGCGATGCGGGAATAGCGGCGGGCCGCGACGATCGCACGACCGGCGAGGGGCGGCACGTCGTAACTGTGAATGATATAGTGGGCCAGCCCG
>JANNSC010000196.1:0-1709 GCA_031402135.1 Gemmatimonadales bacterium
GCCGACCACCCCGCGCACCTTCGGCCTGCACCGCACCGGCGAACTGCGTCTGCCCCCCGCCCGTCGCGGCGATCCCGCTTCGGGACTCTCCGGCCGGGTGATGGACGGCCGATTCCAGATGGAAATGCGGGTCGGCGAGGGAGGCATGGCCTATGTGTACCGGGCCAAAGACCGGGAAACCGGCCGCACCGTGGCGGTCAAGGTGCTGATGTCCCGGCTGACCGGAGATCCCGAGGCGGTCGCCCGGCTGCGCCGTGAGGCGCAGGTCGCCATGCGACTCAACCATCCCAACGTCTGCGGAATCCTGGCGTGGGGCGAGGCGGCGGGAATGCCCTACCTGGTCATGCCCTTTCTCGAGGGGGAAACCCTCTCCCGTCGGGAAACTCGCCACGGCCCGATGCCCCCCGCGCTCGCGGTACCGCTGCTGCAGCAACTCTGCCGGGGCCTCCAGCACGCCCACGACGCCGGAGTGCTCCACCGCGACTTGAAGCCGGAAAACGTGATGCTGGTGCCCGACGAGACCGGGCGCGAAGCGGCGGTGGTGATGGATTTCGGACTCGCCAAGGAAAGCGTGGCCGGACCGGAGCTGCAGCGGCTCACCGCCACCGGTGTGGTTCTGGGTACCCCGGAGTTCATGAGCCCGGAGCAGATCCGGGGGAAGCCCCTCGATGCTCGCAGTGATATTTTTTCCCTGGGAGTTCTCGGCTTCGAGCTGCTGACCGGCCGGCTTCCCTTCGAGGGCAACACCGCGCAGGAAACCATGCTGGCGCACCTGACCGGGCAGCCCCTCCGGCTTCGCCAGGCGAACCCGGCATTGTCCGAGGCGCTGGAGCGGGTGCTGGCCCAGAGCCTTGCCCACCAGCCGGAGCGGCGGTTCCAGCAGATGTCCGATTTCGAGGAAGCACTGTCTCCGGTCAACCCATAACACGGAGCTCTCCATGCCACACCGCAGAGGGTTCGCCTCGCACCTCGTTGTTGCCACCCTCGCCTTCGGCATCGGAGCAGCGGGCACCTACGTGCTCCGCAATACTCCCCCGCCGCCGGTAGGACACCTCCACGACGAAGTCACCACCCATGGAGAAACTGTCTGGGTCAAGAAGCCCACCGGCGATTCGGTGCGGATCTACCTGGCGTTCCCCGAGCGAAGCGACAAGGCGCCGGCGGTAATCGTCATCCACGAAAACCAGGGCCTCACCACCTGGGAACCGACCGTCGCCGACAAACTTGCCGGCAACGGCTACATCGCGGCGGCGGTGGATCTCCCGTCCTCCATGTTCGGGCTCTATCCCGCCGATTCCGGCCGGGCCTACATCCCGCGCCTGACCCCCGACGGCGTCACCGCCGATCTCGACGCGGTGTACGCCTACCTCAATGGATTGAGCTCGGTGCGGAAGGATCAGATCGGCGTGATCGGGTTCTGCTGGGGCGGCGGACAGAGCTTCCGCTACGCCACCAACAATCCGAAACTCAAGGCGGCGGTGGTCTGCTATGGCATCCAGCCTGACACGCTTGCCATGCCGAAGATCAACGCCCGGATCCTCGGCGTCTACGGCGAAGCCGACAATCGGATCAACAGCAACCTCCCCATGGTCAGCGACGTCATGAAGCGGCTGGGAAAGTCGTTTGTGGCAGACAGCTATCCCGGCACCGGCCACGGCTTCCTCAAGCCCGGCCGCAGAGGCAGCGACACCGATCAGCCCGACAAGGCG
>JANNSC010000197.1:0-2412 GCA_031402135.1 Gemmatimonadales bacterium
CGGGCCAACCTGCTCAACTTCTTGATCCTCCGAGCCGATTACGCCTTCCCCCGGCAGCGGCCGGGGGTGAAGGGGTTCTGGACCATCAGCCTCGGGCCCACCTTCTGATCGGCCCTTGGCCGCCGAAGCAACGCCCTGCCGCCCCTCGGCACCTGTGGGCGGCAGCGGTGCTTTTCGCCGGAGCCTGCAATCAGGGGCCCGCTGTCCCCCCACCCGATCTCCCCGCCGTCGGGGGACAGGTGTCTCTGCTCCGATTCCCCCGCGCCGGTGGCTCGGTTTCCGCCTACCACCCCGACAGCCTCGGCAGCCCGACCTGGACCTCCCTGCCACCACTTGCACCGGCGCCCCGCATCCGACGGGTTCTGGGAACCGACCTCGATGAGCGCCTCGCGTGGGCCGTCGATTCTGGGGGCAGCCTGGTGGCGGTCGATCTCGAATCCCGGACGGTCCGGAAGCAGTCGCCCGGTCGGTTTGCGGTTGGAGGGGTGGGGCCCGATGGGTCGCTGTTCCTCGCCGATGCCGACAACCGGGTGGTGCACATCGTCCGCCGTAACCCGGTGCCTTTTCACGACCTCCTCCCCGCCCCCCCGCGAGCCCTTTTCGGCGCGGCCAATGATCAGTTGCTGGCGGTCACCGCCGGCCCGGAACCCACCCTGATCACCGCCAACGCCGAGCAGATCCTCAACGCCACCCCCATCGCGTCGGGTCCGGTCGCTGCCACGTTCTGGGGCGACTTGCTCGCCGTGGCAGCCGACACCGCCATCGTTTTCTACGAGACCGTCGGACGCCGGGCGGTGAGCTCGTTGCCAACCCGCCAGTCGGCGCGCGGAGTCGCCTTCAGCCCCTCAGGGCACCGGCTCTATGTCACCGGAAACGACGCCGCGATCGTCGTCTATGACCGCTTTGCCCTGCGCCAACTCACCCGCATCACGCTGGCCACTGTCCCCCGGGAAATTCGGGTAGATGCCTCGGGCCGCTGGATGCTGGCCCGCCCGGCAGTCGGTGATTCGGTCTGGGTGGTGGATCTTGCCACCAATCGGCTGACGGGAGTGGTTCCCGGAGAATGGGCTGCCGATCTGCCGTTGGTGGCTGGGGCAGCCACCCTGGTCTCCCGCCTGCGCGGGGACGTCGTCACCTGGGATCTGCGGAAGGCACCGCCCACGAGAATCGCGACCCTCGCCGGGGCTGCTGCCGATCTCTGGCTCGCCGCCGCCTGGGTACCCCGGGAAAGAGTGTCAGCCGCGGTTGCCGCCGCCGAAACAGCCACGGCCGTGCAGGATAGTGCGCTTCTCGCCCAATCGGGCGCCTCGGAGAGCGACTCGACCGCGATCTACCTCCAGGTCAGCAGCTCACAGAATCCCACCTGGGCGGCGTCCCTCGCCAAATCCATCACCGAGGCCGGTTTCCCTGCCTCGGTCCTCGATCCCGGCCAGCCGGAGGAGGGCTATCGGGTGGTGGTGGGGCCCTATTCCAGCCGGGATGCTGCCGAAGAGGGCGGCCGGAAACTGGGGCGGGCGTACTTCATTCTGAGGTTGCCGGCCAAATACCCCTGACCGTGGCGGAAAATCTGCTTATTTTGATCCGGTCCCCTCGGTGCCGATCTCTTCATCCCTGGCGTGGCGCATGAAGCTTACCAAGCTGGAACTCTCCGGCTTCAAGTCGTTCGCGGACACCGTCACCCTCGATTTCGAGGACGGCGTCACGGCGATTGTCGGCCCTAATGGATGCGGAAAATCCAACGTATCCGACGCGGTGCGCTGGGTACTCGGCGAACAGTCGGCCCGGTTGCTGCGCGGTGGCAAGATGGAGGATGTCATTTTTCAGGGGTCTGCTGGGCGCCGCCCGGTAAACCTCACCCAGGTTTCCCTCTACCTCGACAACAGCCTCGGCGAGCTCCCCATCGCCTATCAGGAAGTGGTCATCACCCGGCGGCTCTCTCGCTCCGGGCAAAGCGATTATCTCCTCAACAACCTGTCGGTCCGCCTCCGCGACATCCAGGATCTGCTCCGCGGCACCGGGCTTGGCAGCAACGCCGGCGTGGTCATCGAAGCCAAGATGATCGACCTCCTCCTCTCTGATCGCGCCGAGGAGCGTCGCTCCCTGTTCGAGGAAGCGGCGGGGATTGGGCTCTACCGGGACCGCAAGCACAGCACCGAACGCCGGCTCGAGGAAACCGCCACCGACTTGCAACGGCTCGAAGACTTGATAGCCGAGGTGCAGTCCCAGATTCGCTCGCTGGCCCGCCAGAAGGGCAAGGCCGAACGCCACGCCAAACTCACCGAAGAGAAGTTCGCCGTCACGCTGACGCTCGCCCGCCGCCATCTCGATGATCTGACGGAGCGCGCCGCGGGCGTAGAGGCCCGCCACCGGGTGCTTTCCGACCGGCTGCCCAAGCTCCGGGAAGAGCTCGGC
>JANNSC010000198.1:0-23549 GCA_031402135.1 Gemmatimonadales bacterium
CCGCCGAGGTGGCCGATTTCTACGCCCGCCTCTGTCCTGCCGGGGTGTACGAGCGGACCGCCGACGGTCTTCGGGTCAACCCGCCCAACTGCGTGGACTGCAAGGCCACCGATGTGCTGGGCCCGCGATGGACCCCGCGCGAGGGGGGCAGTGGTCCGAAATACCGGTTGATGTAACCCGGTACTACGGGATTCGCTGGATCTGCCCCAGGAAAAAGATCGTCCCGGAGAGCCGCTCCCGGATGGCGAAGAGAAACGGCCGGTTGATCTCCAGCACCACCGGGGCGGAAGTGGGGCCGATACCGACCACCGTGGCCGCCGCCGCTTCGGTTCCCTCCTCGTTTACGTCCACGAAAGTCTTCTGAATGACGCGGGTAATGAGTAAGTCGCCAGGCTGGCCGGCCATGCCGCTGAAATCAGCCCGATCGGTGAAGGCGACGCCCATGCCGAGCGCCGTGAGGTCGTCCTTCATGGCTCGAGAGTATTCCACCCTGAACTTTGGCAGGGTCAGCGGGATGCTCCGATCCGCCAGAGCCCCGGTCCATTCTGCCCATCGGGCGGTGGTCAGGCCGTCGGTGAGGGCCGCGAGAGACCTCTGCGGGTGGGGCAGCACGATGGTCATCGCAAAGGCGCCGTTGCCATAGAGCAACTCCACGACCTGGGCGTCGGGCGTGAAGGCGTACCGGTGAGTCTGGGACGGAAGACTCATCGTTTTGACGCTCTGGGTGGTCCCATCGCCGGCGTGGAACTCCGCATCCCGGATGTCCTTCGGATCGAAGGCGAGCCGCCAGCTCCCCTTGAAGTAGATCGCGTTGATCAAGAACATCACTTCATCCCAGTCGATCCGGTCGAGAATTGTCGGAATCCTCCCCCCGGTCTTGTCGCTCACCCAGCCGTTGATGGTCGGGAGCGCCTGCGGGCTCCCGAAGTCGAGCGCTCGCACCTCGGCGTCGAACCAGGTCTGGCCGGCGGTAAGAAATGCCGGAAGAAAGGTGAACCCCTGCCGAGTCCAGATCGAGTTGGCAATACTGAACTGGCTGGTGGGGTCGAGTCCGGCGAGCAGATCAATCAGGCCGCGGTAGCCGGCGTTGATGTCCGCCAGGGAGGCGGTGCCGAAGCGGAGGGCCAGCCGCATCGAATCGAGCGTGGTGCCGGCGGCACCGTTCAGAGTCATGCCGAGGGCCATCGTGGCGCTGATGGGAGAGACGAAGATGTTTCCGGCCGCTCCGGTGCGGCGGATTTCCTGGAGCAGATCGAAACCGAATTGATTGTTGGCGCCAATGAGCAGGGATTCGGGCGCGCTCAGATTCCGAGGCAGGGCAGTAAGCAGGGCCGGCGGCCCCTTGCTCTCGTCGGACGGAAGGCCGCATCCGCCGGCAAAGGCCAGCGCAGTAACGAAGCAGAGCCCCCGGCGCCACGCCATCTTGCTACTTCGACCGCTGAGCCGCAGTGCTGCCGCGAAGTACTCCGAGATTTCTGGTGTACACGGAGAATTCATCGTCGGCAATGGCTCGGCTGCCGTCCACGTTGATCAGGACCGGATGGCCATCGGCGGGGTCATACTCCACTTGGAGCAGCACCGCCGATTCGGTGACAGCATGTTGGATCCGGTCGAACAGGGCGGGAACTGTTGGCAAGGCAGCGAGGAACAGCGTTTCTACCGGAGTGTTGTTGTCGAGAAAGGTGCCCGAGCGGACGGTGCCTGCGATGACCGTGATGGCAATCCAACGGCCGCCCTGAAGGCACTCACACACCGAACGGACCTCATAGCGATAGTCGGTGAGCTTTGCCGCGCTCCAGACCCGCCGAGCCGCACTCAACCGGCTTTCTTCGGTCGGAGCGGTGATCAGCCCGCAGCCGCTCAAGGCGGCGGCGAACCCGCAGAGTGCGAAGAGGCGGGCGGGGGACACCAGATCCCTATCGAATGGGGGGCGGGGTCAGGACCAGGCTCCGCACGCTGATGGCAATTTCATCGTCTACCGCGCTGGCGGAGTAATCGATCTCGATCCGATCGGGATATCCAAAGGTGGGATCGTAGCTGGCAAAGAAGTAGGCCGTCGGTGCTTGGAGAGCCTTTTCGATGAGGTCGAAGAGGTCCGGGACGGTCGGGACGTAGGTGAGCAACGCCGTCTCGACCGTGTTTCCGGAGTCGAGGTACTCCGCACTCGACACCGCCCCGTTCCGCACGGTGACGATCATCCGCCGGCCGCCAAAGACGCAGAAACAACTCCGGCTGATTTCGTAGTTGTACGCCTCACTGCCCTCCGCCCGCCAGCGGGCCCGGGCGGCTGCCAGGCCATCGAGGTTGCCCGGGGCGGTGGGGGCCTCGCAGCCGAGGACCGCAATCAGGAGGGCGAAAAATCGGAATTGTCTTGGCATGTCGGAAGGGAGAAGTGCACGGGGCGTGCCCGGAGGGCTGAATTCCAACCCGTTGTGGGGCAACGGCTCCGGGGTGCTGAAAGCTGCCGACGTGTCCGGGTGACGCCTGGAGGGGACGGGGGGCGTGTCGCTCTGACACGCCCGCGTCTCGGCCGGCTACCCGCCCAGGGATCCCTCCGTGGTGTCCTTGGGCAGCCACACCGACAGCGCGATGCCGGCAACCAGGAATCCCACAATCACCCCCAATGATGCTCCGGTTGGCACCTTTACCATCGCGCTCGCCGCCATCTTGAACCCGACAAAGATCAGGATGCCTGCCACCGCGGGCTTCAAGAACCGGAACTTGTCCATCGCCCCCGCCAGCACGAAATACAGCGCCCGAAGCCCGAGAATCGCGAACACGTTCGAGCTATAGACGATGAACGTGTCGTTGGTGATTGCGAAGATCGCCGGGATACTGTCGATGGCGAAGACCAGGTCGCTCCACTCCACTACCAGAACCACCAGGAAGAGCGGCGTGGCAACCCAGCGAGAGGCGGTGCGAATGAAGAAGTGGTTCCCGTCATACGCCGCCGTGAAGGGCAGGAGCTTCCGAGCCAGCCGGACCACCGGGTTCTTCTCCGGTTCGATTCGGGCATCGTCACCCAACGTGAGCATCCGGATGCCGGTGATCACCAGGATCCCGCCGAAGAGGTAGATGATCCAGTGGAACCGGGCCAGCAGCAGCGCCCCCACCCCGATCATGACAGCCCGCATCACGATCGCTCCAATGATCCCCCATTTGAGTACCCGGGCTTGCAGCGCCGCCGGTACCGCGAAGTACTGGAAAATCAGCAGAAAGACGAAGAGGTTGTCGACGCTGAGCGACAGCTCGATGATGTAGCCGGTAAAGTACTCCAGCGCATGCTGGGTACCCTCCAGCCACCAGAGGAAGCCGCCGAACAGCAACGCCATCGCCACGATGCTGCCGCTCCAGAGCGAGGCCTCGCGCATGGTGAGCGCGTGGGTCTTCCGGTTCAGCACCGCCAGATCGAGGAATAGCAGCACCAAGACGACGCCGGTAAAACCGGCCCAGACCATCGGCCCGTGGGCGGTCACTCAGCGGCTCGAATCGAGCGCGAGGATGGCGGCGAACCAGCGATGGGTTTTCACGTCGTGCTCCATGGGCCTGGCCTCCTCGGCAAAGCAACGAAAAAAGCGAGCCCTCGTCGGACCGCCGGTGGGCGGTTGACGAAGGTCTCGCCCTGAAGCGAAGGCATGTTGCCATCGCAACCCCGGGAACCGTGCCGGCCGATGGCCGACAGTCTTGACGATTCCGCGGTCCGCCGACCGGCGGATGAGCTACTCCCCTTCTTCTGCGGGCGAAACGTACCTCATGCCGGGCGGTAGCGCCAATTCCGATGCGGGTCCCGGCATCACCCATGCGGTGTTAGGTTCTCCGCAGTGTTGGGTACCTTGACCGGGGAGTCCGGCATGCGGGAGCAGGATCGGGATCCATTTGCAGCCATCTGTTTGCTTGCCGCGCTCGCGGACGGGACGCAATCCGACGTCGAGCGCAGCCACCTCGAGCGCATTTCCGGACGCAGCAGTTTCGCCGATGACCCTCCGGCGCTGACCTTGGAGGCCGCAGCGGCGATGCTGGGCACCGCCGATGAGCGATTGCGGGCGTACGAAATGGCCGTTTCGATCGTCTACGCCGATGGCAGCGCCAATCCGGCGGAGGTCGCCTTTCTCGCGATGCTTCGGAGCGTCCTCGGCAGGAGCGATGCGGGGCTCGGCTCGGTCCAGCATGAGGTAGAAGTTCTGACCGGCTCTCCGCTGGCCGGCCCGATGTCGGACAACACCCATACCGCACCGCGCGGCGATGTCCCGCGACCATCCCAGGCCGGCATCCCCGCGCTCACCCATGATGCCGCCTTGGAGGAATTGATCCGGAAGCAGGCGCTGCTCTGCGGCGCCCTCGAGCTCCTGCCTCAAAACCTCGCGTCGCTCGCCATCATCCCGCTGCAAATGCGCCTGGTCTACCGGGTCGGGCTGGAGTTCGGCCAGAAGCTCGAAACGCCCCAGATCAAGGATCTGCTGGGGGCGATGGGCATCGGCGCCGCGGCCCAGGTGCTGGACGGGATGAACCGCCGGATCCTTGCGGGTCTGGGCCGGGGTGTCTTTGGGAGGGTGCTGGGTGGGGTGTTTGGAGGTACCGCTGCCGTCGCCGCGGGCGCCGGCATGTCATTCGTCATTACCTACGGCCTGGGCCACGCTGCCAAACAGTACTACGCCCAGGGGCGCCAGCTTTCCCGCGAGGACATGCTGGCACTCTTTGAGCGCTTCAAGGGTGAAGGCGAGACCGTCCTGCCCCGCTTTCAGGAGGAGATTCACATGCTCGCCCAGCGGCTCGATCTTTCCCGGGTGCTCACCGCAATCCGGGGATCGCCCACTCCAGCCGGATGATCCATCAAGGTGGGCTACCACGGCGGCTCCGTCCCATGCCGCGGATCATCCAGTAGGAGGGCGTTGAGCCGGGCGCCCTCCGGCGTGTCATGCTGGCCCTTGGGCACGATCAGCAGCGCGTTGGCTTTGACCACCGAGGTGAGAATCCCGGAGCCCTGGGGTCCGGTGAGCCGTACGTCATAACCCGCCATCGTTTCTGAGACGACTGCCCGGAGGAAGTGTTGCAGGGTGGGGCCCAGCCGGATCGGTTCCGCCACCCGCACCGCCACGCTGCGCCGGAAGGGCAGGGCATGGCCCATCATCTTGCGGATGGCCGGCCGCACAAAGAGCTCAAACGTCACCATGGTGCTCACTGGATTTCCCGGCAACCCGATCCACGGCACGCCTCGCAACACGCCAAACCCCACCGGCGCCCCGGGACGCATCGCCAATTTCCAAAAGCGTATCTCGCCACCCATCTCCGCTATCACCGTTCGCAGGTGGTCATGCTCACCCACGCTGATCCCCGCCGAGGTGACCAGCAGATCACAATCCTGGGCCCGCTCCAGATGCTCCCGGACGCTCTTCGGAGTATCCCGGGCAATGCCCAGGTTGACCGGTGCTCCCCCGGCCTGCCGCACCAGCGCCGCCAGGGTATGGGTGTTGGAGCTGGCCACCTTCCGGCCCGACAGGATCTCCTCCGGCTGGTCCAGGTCCACAATTTCGTTTCCGCTGCCCAGGATGCCGATCCGGGGCCGCCGATACACGATCGGGTGGGCCTGGGCAAGCGAGCATAACACGCCCAGGTGCGCCGGTCCGAGTTCGCTGCCGGCCGGCACGGCCACCGCTCCCTTCCGAATGTCTTCGCCGGCCCGGCGGATGTTGACCCCGCAGTCCCGGTCGCTGACGATTTCCACCCACTCAGCGCCGTAGTCGGTGTCCTCCTGACGGATGACCGAATCGGCGCCGTCCGGCAGCGGCGCCCCCGTGAAGATCCGGCTGCACTCACCGGGCCCCAGACCCCGGCTGGGAAACGCCCCCGCTGCAATGACCTCGACGACCCGAAGCCGTTTCGGCATCTCCGGCGTGGCACCCCGGACATCCCCGGCGCGGGTGGCGTAGCCATCCATCGCGGAATTGGTCCAGGCGGGAATGTCGATAGGGCTGACGGCGGCTTCGGCCAGCACGCTGCCCAAGGCGTCATCCAACGATATCCGGAGGGGGGGCTGGCAGCGGACGCCGGCCAGGATGCGAAGCGCGGCGTCCGTCGGGGTGAGCGGCGGGGTCACGGCGCCAGAGTCTTGGCCTGGTCCATGACCATTGCGGTCAGCAGGGTGAGCCACATCGTGTCGGAGAAGTGCAGCACCCGGCAGGGCGCGGTAAAGCGGTGATCATCGGTCACGATGGCGAGCCAGAGGGCGGCTTCCGGATCCCCGGAGGTCAGCAACGGCGCCACCGCCACCTCCTTGCGGAAGACCTCAATCTTCGGCAGTGGGGCCTTCTTGAATCCTTCGACCAACACCACATCCATGTCGGTGAAGTACCGGCGGGCCAGCTCCTCCGGGCCGGCCTCATCGGCTTTGCGCTCGAAGGTCACCCGGAGATCGGGCGAGGCAACCAGGACCGCATCGGCGTTGCCTTCGTGAAAGTGCCGCCACGAATCAGTGTCCCGGCGATCAACATCCACCGGATGGGAAGCATGCTTGATGGTGGCGACCCGTCGCTTCTGTCGTTTGAACTCATGACACAGCGCCGCCACGAGGGTGGTCTTCCCGGCGTTCTTGTGGCCGATGATGGAAACGATTTTGGTCACGGCGTCATCCCGTTTGCCCGGACGAGGTCGTCCGACGTGTTGACGTTGAAAAAGATTCGGGCCGGATCACCGAACCGCCGCACCTCGGACTCGGAGAGGACCCGAACCCTCACCGTCTGGTGAAATGCGATGGCTCGAAGATCGCCCCGATCGAGCGCATCCGCCATTGCCGGCCCGGTTGCCGGTCCGTAGCCGGCGCAAAGGGGCTCCACCCCCCGGGGGCCCCCGCTCGCGGGGAGTGCGGCGTCATGATCGGAAAGGTGCATTCCCAGCGCCACCAGGAGCCCGGCCGGAACAAATGGCATGTCCCAGGCGACGCACACCACCGGGGCCGGCGCCAGGAGGACCGCGGTGTGGAGGCCGCCCAGGGTCCCCGCCCCGGTCCGGACGTCGGAAACGACTCTCAGGTCGCTGCGCCAGTCGGGGGCGTCCGGGGCGTTGGCCACGAGCAGGGGAAGGGCCCCGAACGCCTCGAAAAAGGTATCCACTAACCGATCGAGGATCCGCCGGCCGCCCACCGTGAGGAGTCCCTTCGGCGCCCCACCCATCCGGCTCGAGGCACCGCCTGCGAGAATGGCTCCCATCATCGCTATGCCCCATGCAGGTGCGGACTCCCGCTCACTGCCCTCCCCACCAGCTGCATCCCGGTCTGCCGGGCGATCTCAACCGCCAGGGTCGAGGGCACCGACGGAGTAGCCACCCAGGCGAGGCCGGCTCGGCCGGCCTTGGCGGCGAGTTCCGCCGAGATGCGGCCGGTCACCAGAAGGCCGAGGCCGGGGAGCGGCCGCCGGGCAAGAATCATCGCGCCGATCACCTTGTCGACGGCGTTGTGGCGGCCGATGTCTTCGGCACTGGTGAGCAGTTGGTTGCCGTCGGTGAGGGCGGCTGCGTGGATTCCGCCGGTGTCCTTGTAGCGGGTGCCCATTCCGAAGAGCGCCTTGAAGAGTACTCGCATCACTTCGGAGCCCGGCGGGGTCCCCCGCAGGGGTGCCGGCCGGCTCGAATCGGGAGGAGCGAGGAACACGCTCACCGCCCCGCACCCGGAGGCGAGGACCGGCCGGCGGCCTTCGGCCTGCACCCGAGCTACCCGCTCCTTCGGGACTTCCGCCCAAAATCCGAGGTCGGTGGCACAGGGACGGAGGTGAACGTCCTCCAGCGATTCGACGTAGCCCTCACCGGCCAGCCAACCGATGGCCAGCTCCTCCAGCAGGTCGGGCGTGCACATCCACGTTACCACCGGCTTGCCATTGAGCTCAAGCCAGACCGGGACCTCCTCGACCGCGGCTTGATCGGCCATCCGTCCGCCGCGTTTGGCGGGCTGGTTCAGCTCCATCGAACCCTCAGTTCACAGATTTCACAGCGTCCACAGATTTCACAGAGTCCACCGAGTTCACCCATCTTACCAATCTGTGTCATCGGTGTAATCTGTGGATGTTTTCGGCTCTAATCGGCAGAATACTCCCCCGCGAGGGTTTCGTCCTCCGCCACCAGCACCCTCGCCAGCGTCGCCCCCGGCGGAATCCGGGGTGCAATCCGCCCGAAAAGGTACCGCGCCAGCGCCTCGCAGGTCGGTAATCTCTGTCCGTAGGCAAACTCGGAGAGGTCCAGATTGATGTGCTTGCCATCCAGCGGAGTCACCACCTCGTCCGCCACGATCCGGTCCAGCAGCGCGAGGTCCATCACCGCGTCGGTATCCTCCGCCGATTGAACCGTCACCGTGGCGCGGTAATCATGGGGATGGCCCGGCTCATCGGCGGTCCACCCGAATCGGGCCCGATTTGCTTCCGCGGTCCACTCCGGTTTGAAGTAGCGGTGGCTGGCGCGAAACCCCACCGTCCTCGAGAGACTCGCCGGCATCGGCGCTGGTCCGGCTCAGAACGGCCGGTGAAACGCGTAACTGAGCCCGATTTGGTACCACCCGTTGGTTACCCACTCCTTGGCGCCGCCAGTGATGGCAGGTGGTTTGCCGGGATCCAAGGCAGGCGAGGACCGGTAGGCAGCGGGATAGCTGATCTGCCAGAAGGTGGTGCGGGCCTCGACCCGGAGAAATAGCCGGTCATTCAGGAAGTACCGGACGCCGATGCCGGGGGTCAGCGTGGCCTTGGTGCGGAACTTGAATCCACTGGTATCGGCCGGGGTGTGGCTGACAATGGCCAGGCCCATTCCGGCGCTGACGTAGGGGTCCAGGCCATGCCAGGTCTTGCCGCCGGTCAGATTGAACTGAAGAATCAGCTCGGTAAACAGCACGCTTTGGTCGAAGGGGCCGCTGCGTCCCGTCTGGATGGACTTGTAGGCATCGACGATGTCCCGCTGCAGCCGGCCGTAGCTGGCGGAGAGCCCCAGGGTCATGGTGTTGGCACCCAGAAAGTCATAGCGAAAGCCGAGCACCCCGCCCTTGTGGGGGGCCACGCCGATGGCACCGCCATTCCCGTTGAAATAACCCGCAGCGAGCCCCATGAACTGGCCGTACTTCAGGGTTTGATACGGCGAGCGGGACGGATCGTGTCCGACTTGCGCCGCGGCGGTCGGGGCGAGGAAGAGCGCAGCGGCAACTGCCAAAAGGCGACGAGTCATAGTGGTCACGCCTGATCGAGGGCCCGCCCGGTCATCTCGGGAGGCTTGGGCAGGCCCAGCAGGTTGAGGATGGTGGGGGCAACGTCCCCCAACGCGCCGCCCCGTCGAAGCGCCTTCACCGCGGTGTTGACCGCGAGGAACGGCACCGGATTGGTGGTGTGGGCGGTGTGGGGGCCGCCGGTGTCGGGATCAATCATCAGTTCGCAATTACCGTGGTCGGCGGTGATCAGGAGCCGGGTGCCACTGGCCTCCGCCGCCGCCACCACGCGGCCGAGGCACCGATCCACCGTCTCCACCGCCGCAATGACCGCCGCCGGAACCCCGGTGTGGCCCACCATGTCGGCATTGGCAAAGTTGCAGAGAATGAAGTCGTGGTCGCGCTGGGTCAAGGCGCCGCAGAGCACATCGGTGACTCCCGCGGCGCTCATTTCCGGTGCCAGGTCGTAGGTGGCCACCTTGGGTGAGGGGACCAGGCGTCGCTCCTCACCGGGATACGGCTGTTCCTTGCCGCCGTTGAAGAAATATGTCACGTGAGGATATTTCTCCGTTTCCGCGGTGCGAAGCTGAGTCCGACCCAGCGCCGAGAGGTGCTCCGCCAGAATTCGAGCCAAGCTCACCGGCGCGAATGCCGGCGGAAACGGGAACGTCTCGTCGTACTGGGTCATGGTGACGATCGAAAGGGCCGGGCGGCCCACCACCGGGAAGCCGTCGAAGGCGGAGAGGGCCAGGGCGCCGAGGATCTGCCGCATCCGATCGCTGCGATAGTTGAAACAGATGACCCCGTCTCCATCCTGGAGCGGAGCAACCGGTGCGGCGTTCGATTGGAGTACGATCGGCGTGATGAACTCATCGGACTCCCCGCGGGCGTAGGCGTCTCGAATTGCCTGAACCGGCTCGGCGGCCGGGGTTCCGGCGCTGTGGACCAGCAGGTCGAAAGCCCGCTGGGTGCGCTCCCACCGGCGATCGCGGTCCATGGCAAAGTAGCGGCCGACCAACGAGGCGATCACGGCGCGGGAGCCGGCAATGCGCTGCATGTCCGCAGCGAGCGTTGCCACGAATCCTTCGGCGGATTTCGGGGGCGAATCGCGGCCGTCGAGGAAGCCATGCACCGCAATACGGGGAACATCGAGCCGGACGGCGAGTTCGAGGCAGGCCAGCAGGTGCGAGTCGATGGCGTGCACCCCGCCATTGCCGATCAGGCCGATCAGGTGGAGCGTCTTTCCAGACCGCTTCAGCCGGGCGCCCAGTTCGACAAACGGGGGCAGTGTAAAGAACGAGTGGGTGGCAATGCTCTGGGAGATTCGCACCAGATCTTGAGGAACCACTCGACCGGCGCCGAGGTTCAGATGGCCGACCTCGCTGTTACCCATCTGGCCCTCGGGAAGCCCAACTGCAAGACCGCTGGCATCGAGGAGTGTACGGGGAGAGGCCTGCCAGAGTCCGTGCCAGATGGGGGTGTGTCCCAGTTCGATTGCGTTGCCTTCACGTGCCTCCCGGTATCCCCACCCATCCAGCACCACCAGGGCTACCGGGGCGCCGCTGATTCGGCCGTTTGACATGCTCCTCCGCGGCGTCTACAATGCCGGATCGTGACGGTCGTGCCGCAATCTAGTCCTCCCCTTCGTCGCCTACCAGCCTTGTTGTGCGTAGGCGCAGCGCTCGCCGGATCATTGGCGGCGCAGACGCCGATACGGCTGGTTCAAGTAACGCCATTCCTGCGGGAACCATCCGGGCTCAAGCTGGCTGCCCTGGTGCCTGGGGTGCGATTGACCCCGGGTCGCAGCAATTCCGGCCATGTCGAAGTCACCATCCAGGGCTGGATTTACACCGCCTCCACCAAACCCGACCGGCGGGAAGGCCTCGATCTTTCAGTGAGTGCGAGCGGTGGAGAGAACCTCCGCTTGGTGCCCGACGGAGCGATCTTTGGTCGCGCGGTCGAGGGGACCCTCTTCTCCCGCCTGACGACTCGGGGGGCCTGGACCCAGGTTCGGCGGACCGGGTGGGTGCCCCGTGCCTTGCTTACTCTGCCGCCCCGGACCGTGGCAGGCCGGCCTGCGCCGCTCCCCACCCTTCCGGCGCGCGAGTCTTCAGCCCCGGTTTCGCGCGCCGCACCCGAAAGTGCTTCGGCTGAAATGCGAGGCACTCTGCGCTCCGGCGCAGTGCTGCAGCGAGGTCCCGATGGCGGCGCGGTGGCAACGCTGAATTCGCCAGGAGAAGTCACCCTCGGCCCCAAGGACAGGGATTGGGTGAAGGTGCGTCTGGAAGGGTGGGTTCGGGAGAGCGATCTCCAGGGCGCCGTTTCCCCGAAGCCGACGATCACTGCGGCGATGCTGCGCGACAACCCCGATCGGTATGTTGGCCAGTCGGTGAATTGGCGGTTACAGTTTCTGGCCCACCAGCGCGCCGACGAACTCCGGCCGGAAATGCCGCTCGGCCAACCCTACATTCTGGCGCGCGGGCCGCTGCCGGAATCCGGTTTCGTCTACCTGCTGCTCTCCAGGGAGCAGGCCGGCGGCCTGCAAAGCCTCAAACCCCTCGACGAATTGTCGGTCATCGTCACGGTGCGAGCGACCCGGACCCGGTACCTTGCCACACCGGTGGTGGAGCTGACCCGGCTGTCGCCGGGAGAAACGAGGAACCCATGAATGAACAACTGAAGGAACGAATTCTCCGTCGGCTGGACACCTTGGCTGACGAACGCGGCTATCAGATTCTCGATTTTGTAGAGTTTCTGGAGAGCAAATACGCGGAGCGGGCCGCCCCGACCAACCTCTTCGCCAAGATTTCCGAAGGGATCGAGGATACGATGCGGGCCGCCAAGATTCCGATCCGGGCAATTTCCGGCACCACCGGCCTGATGGAGAGCGCCGGAAAGGTGATGAAGGGAGTTGCCGCTGCGGCCCAGAGCGTGGTCGAGGAGGTGACCCAGGCGGCCACCCCGGACAAGCCAGCAGTACCGCTCCCCCGGGCCGAACCGGGTCCCACCCCGGGGGGCGGCGCTTGATTTCGCTCTGAGGCGACTCTAGACTTCCCCATGAGTTCACTTCGCCCCGGCGTAGCCCTCACGTTTGACGACGTCCTGCTCGCTCCGCGCCACAGCACCGTTCATCCTCACGACGTTTCCACCACCAGCCAGTTCAGCCGTGGCATCCCGCTCCATATTCCGCTGGTCTCGGCGGCAATGGACACCGTGACAGAGTCGGAAATGGCCATTGCAATGGCCCGCGCCGGCGGCCTCGGAATCATCCACAAGAACATGACCATCGATCGGCAGGCTGCCGAGGTGGACCGGGTCAAGCGCAGCGAAAGCGGGATGATTCTCAACCCGATTACGCTGGGCCCCGACCGCCCGCTGCGGGAGGCGACGGTCCTGATGCGTCGCTTCCGGATTTCCGGTGTCCCCATTGTGGACGGCACCGGGCGGCTGATCGGGATCATTACCAACCGCGATCTCCAGTTCGAGCGAAACCTCGATCAGCCGATTCGTCAGGCGATGACCAAGGACAAGCTGATCACCGCCCCGGTGGGCACCACGCTGGAGGAGGCCGAGCGGATTCTGGCCCGGCACCGGATCGAAAAACTCCCGGTGGTGGATGAGGCCGGGGTGCTCCGGGGATTGATTACGGTCAAGGACATCTTCAAGCGAATGGAGCACCCTAACGCCAACAAGGATCAGCACGGGCGGCTGCGGGCCGGCGCGGCGCTCGGTGCCGGGACCGACACCGCGGCCCGGGCCAAGGCCCTGATCGACGCCGGTGTTGATGTGCTGGTGGTGGACTCCGCGCACGGCCATAGTGAGGGGGTCCTCTCTACCATCGACCGGCTTCGGCAGGCGTTTCCTGATGCCCAGATTGTCGGCGGCAACATTGCCACTGAAGCGGGCGCCCGTGAGCTGGTCCGCCGGGGCGTGGACGCCGTGAAAGTGGGCATTGGGCCCGGGAGTATCTGCACCACTCGAGTGGTCACCGGAGTGGGAGTTCCCCAGATCACTGCCATCGTGGACGCGGTCCGCGGGGCGGGCGACGTACCCATCATTGCCGATGGGGGCATCAAGTATTCGGGAGACGTGGTGAAGGCGCTGGCGGCGGGGGCGGCGTCGGTGATGATGGGATCGATGCTGGCCGGCACCGAGGAAAGCCCCGGCGAAAGCATTCTCGCCGAGGGCCGGCGCTACAAGCTGATCCGGGGGATGGGTAGCCTGGCGGCGATGCAGGATGGCTCGGCCGACCGCTATTTCCAGGAGGGGGAGCTCTCCTCCTCCAAGATGGTCCCGGAGGGCATCGAGGGGCGGGTCCCTTACAAGGGGGCGGTTGCCGACGTACTCTATCAGATGGTCGGTGGGCTCCGGAGCGGCATGGGGTACTGCGGGGCGGCAGATTTGGCGGCGTTGCAGCGGGACACCGAGTTCCTGCGGGTCACCACGGCCGGCCTTCGCGAGTCTCACCCCCACGACGTTACGATTACAAGAGAAGCACCGAACTATTCTGCGTAGGGAGTGAGCGGCACGCGGTGAGCGGGACAATACCCGCCTGCCCCGATTCCCCCGCTCACTGCTCACGGTTCACCTCTCACCACGTCGGGTGTCCATGGATCTCTTTCGGCGAAAGAGCATCGCGGGCCTGCAGGCCGAGGCCCTAACCAGCACCGCTCTCCGGCGTTCCCTGGGAGCATTCAACCTCACCGCGTTGGGCATCGGCGCCATTATCGGCACCGGCATCTTCGTCCTCACCGGGACGGTGGCGGCGCAGAACGCCGGCCCCGCCGTGGTGCTTTCCTTCGTCCTGGCCGGGGTTGCCTCGATGTTCGCGGCCCTCTGCTACGCCGAGTTCGCCTCCCTGGTTCCGATCGCCGGAAGCGCCTACACCTACGGCTACGCCACCTTGGGCGAGTTCTTCGCCTGGATCATCGGCTGGGATCTCATTCTGGAATACGCCCTCGGCGCAGTGACCGTCGCCATCGGGTGGTCCGGCTATGTCGTTTCATTCCTGGCCGATCTCGGCATTCACATTCCGGCCCACTTCGCCGCGGCCCGGGGCACCGTGATGACCATGGCCGACGGGACGATGGTCACGGCTTGGTTCAATCTTCCGGCAGTGGTAATCATCGCGCTGGTCTCGACCCTGCTGGTCATCGGAATCAAGGAATCGGCCAACGTCAACAATGTCATCGTCGTCATCAAGGTGGCGGTGGTCCTGCTGTTCATCGTGCTGGCCGCCAAGGCGGTCGACCCGGCCAACTGGCGGCCATTCATTCCGGAGAACACCGGCGTCCGGGAGCACTTCGGCTGGACCGGGGTGGTCGGGGGGGCAGGGGTGGTGTTCTTCGCCTACATCGGGTTTGACGCGGTGAGTACCGCGGCGCAGGAGGCGAAGAACCCGCAGCGCGACATGCCGATCGGCATCATCGGGTCACTGATCATCTGTACCGTGCTTTATATCGTGGTCGCGGCCATCGCCACCGGCGTGGTACCTTACGCCCAGCTGGACGTGCCCGACCCAATCGCGGTGGTGGCCGACCGTGCCGGTCTCGGCTTTTTCTCCACCCTCATCAAGATTGGCGCCATCGCCGGCCTCTCCTCCGTGATCTTGGTAATGCTGCTGGGCCAGTCGCGAATTTTCATGACCATGTCGAAGGACGGGCTGCTGCCGCCGTTCATCAGCAAGATCCATCCGAAGTTCAAGACGCCCTACCTCACCACGATCCTGACCGGCATCGCTGTCGCGATTCCGGCTGGATTCCTGACGGTTCGGGAGGCGGGGTCGCTGGTGTCGATCGGCACGTTGCTTGCCTTTGTCATCGTGGCCGTCGCTATCATCCTGCTTCGCGTGCGCGAGCCGAACCTTGCCCGGCCCTTCAAAACGCCGCTGGTGTGGTTTGTGGCGCCGATGTCGGCGCTTTCGGCGCTCTACCTGATGTGGTTCCTTCCCTGGCGGACGTGGGAGCGGCTGCTGATCTGGCTGGCCATCGGGCTGGTCATCTACTTCGCGTACGGCGTTCGGAAATCGGTACTGAACAAGTCGGCCAACGCGTAAAGTTGTTTCCGGGCGTTCACTCATCCCCTGAGGGGTTATCGCATGGATCTCTTCCGGCGCAAGAGCATCGCGGCGCTGCAGGCCGAAGCGGCCGGCGACCACGGCCTCAAGCGGGTGCTTGGGCCGCTCAATCTCACCTTGCTCGGTATCGGCGCCATCATCGGCACCGGCATCTTTGTCCTCACCGGGACGGTGGCGGCCCAGAACGCCGGGCCGGCGGTGGTGTTGTCCTTCGTGCTCGCCGGCGTCGCGTCGGTGTTCGCGGCGCTCTGTTATTCGGAGTTTGCCGCGTTGGTGCCGATTGCGGGGAGCGCCTACACCTACGGCTATGCAACCCTGGGTGAACTCTTCGCCTGGATCATCGGCTGGGACCTGATCCTCGAGTATGCGCTGTCGGCCACCACGGTGGCCATCGGGTGGTCGGGCTACGTCGTGAGTTTTCTGCGAGACATCGGGATTACCGTGCCGGCCCACTTTGCCGCCGCTCGGGGAACGATGGTGACGCTGGCGGACGGGAGCCAGGTGATGGCGCTCTTCAATGTGCCGGCTGTCATTATCGTCGCGTTGGTGACGGCACTCCTGGTGGTCGGTATCAAGGAGTCGGCCAACCTCAACAACGTGATCGTGTTCGTGAAGGTCGCCGTGATCATCCTGTTCATTGCGCTCACCGTGGGAGCGATTGACCCCGCCAACTGGCGCCCGTTCATCCCGGAGAATACCGGAACGCGGGAAGCCTTCGGATATACCGGGGTGGTGGCGGGGGCGGGTGTGGTCTTCTTTGCCTATATCGGCTTCGACAGTGTGAGTACCGCGGCCCAGGAGGCCAAGAACCCGCAGCGCGACATGCCGATCGGAATCATCACCTCCCTGATCATCTGCACGATTCTTTACATAGTGGTCTCCGCCATCGCGACTGGCGTGGTACCCTACGCTCAACTCGACGTCCCCGATCCGATTGCCAAGGTGGCCGACGCCGCCGGGCTTGGGTTCTTCTCCACCCTGATCAAAATCGGTGCAATCGCCGGGCTTTCTTCGGTCATCCTGGTGCAGCTCTACGGCCAATCACGAATTTTCTACTCGATGGCCAACGACGGCCTGCTGCCGCCGGTGGTGGCCAAGATTCATCCCAAGTTCCGGACCCCGTACCTCACGCAGATGATCATCGGTGTTGCGGTGGCCATCCCGGCCGGGTTCCTCACCGTGCGAGAGGCCGGCTCGCTGGTGTCGATCGGGACCCTGCTCGCCTTTGCGATTGTTTCGGCGGGAGTGCTGGTTTTGCGGATCCGCGAACCAAATCTTCACCGGCCCTTCAAGACTCCGATCGTCTGGTTCACGGCGCCGATGGGAATAGTCTCTGCAGGGTACCTGATGTGGTATCTCCCATGGCGCACCTGGGAACGGCTGATCATCTGGCTGGCGATCGGCCTGGCAATCTACTTCCTGTATGGAATCAGGCGGTCAAAGCTGGCGACACCGAAGTAGGCCTGCTGCAATGGGGGCGAGCGGTGAGTCGAGAGCGGCCCGGCATTTTCCGGACACCGTTCCTGGCTCCCCGCTCACAGTTATCTTTCCCTGGTGCCAATCACCCTCTCCGCCAAAAAATTTGCCGATGCCCAGGCGCTCGCCGAACTGCTGACCCCGGGACGCCGGGTCTGCCTGACCACCCACGTCAACCCTGACGGCGACGGGCTCGGCAGCGAGGTCGGGTTTGCCCATTTGCTCCGGGCACTCGGGGTGGACGTCACTATTGCCAATCCCACCCCTACACCGGCCCGGTTCGACTTCCTGTTTCGCGACCTGCCCAAAGTTGATCGGACCGCCGAGGCGGTGAAGGCGCTGCGCGCCGCGGAGGTGATCGTCGTGCTCGACATCTCCGACCTGGGGCGCCTCGGGATGCTGTCGCAGACGGTGGCCGAACGGGGCGTGCCGGTGGGGTGCATTGATCATCACGTGAGCCCGGGAACCCTGCCCGATGGCCCCCGGTATCTCGACCCCTCGGCGGCTGCCACCGGCGAGTTGGTTTGCGAAATTGCCCTGGCCAACCAGTGGCCGCTCACGCCCTCGGTGGCCCGGGCGCTTTACGTCGCGCTGCTGACCGACACCGGCGGGTTTCGGTTCAGCAATACCCGGCCCCGCACCCTCCGAATTGCTGCCGAATTGCTGGAAACCGGGCTCGATCCCGAGTCGATCTACCTCGATGTCTACGCCAATGCTCCCGCCGGGCGGCCGCGATTGCTGGCCGAAGCGCTCCAGACGCTGGTGGTCGAGGATGATGTCGGGCTGGCCTGGGTGACGGTCCCGCCGGGCGCGGTGGAACGCCACAAAGTGACGGTGGATGATCTCGAAGGGATTGTCGAATTCCCTCGTTCGATTGCCGGGGTCCGTATGGCAATGCTGTTCCGGGAGATTTCCCAGAGCCGGGTCAAGGTCTCGCTGCGGTCGGTGGGGGAGGTGGATGTGGCCGCCTTTGCGAAACCGTACGGCGGCGGGGGCCACGTCCATGCCGCGGGCGCGGCTCTCGATGGCGGGCTCCCCGAAGTTCAGGCGAAGATCCTCGGCGCGGCGCGGGAGTATTTGAGGGGTATCGCCCGCGGGTGAGCCTGCCTGCCGCCGCGTGGGTATAATTCGCCGACGGCTATTGCCTATTGGCTGGTGCTGGAGGACCGATGACTGATACGCTCGAGCGCATCGAGAAAACCCTGGACACCCTTCGTCCCTACATCGCCTCCCACCGGGGCAATGTGGAGATCGTCGATTTCGACGAATCGGACGGCGTCCTCCTGCTCCGCCTCGGCGGCACCTGTTCCGGCTGTAGTGCCTCTTCCATCACACTGCGGCAGGGTATCGAGGCCCGGCTGCGCCAGATGGTTCCCGAAGTCCGACAGGTCGAAGCGATTTGAGCACATGAGCAATTCCATCGAGGCCAAGGTAGGCGCGGCCCTCTCCCGGATTCGAAATCCCCGTCTGGAAAACGATCTCCTCTCCGCCGGCATGATCCGAGATCTGGTGGTGACTGCCGACGGCAAGGTCACCTTTACCTTTCTGCTGTCCCGGGAAGACCCCGCCACCCTGGTGCGCGAAGCCCGCAACGCGATCAAGGCCATCGAGGGCATTGCCCCGGACGGTGTGAAGATCACCGTTGTCGATCCTGCCGGGGCGCCCAAAACGACCCACGCACCGCCCGGTGGATCGCCCCAGTCGACCGGATCGATACCCGCCCAGCAATCGAGTGAAATGCCGCGGTTGGGCCGGGTCATTGCGGTGAGTTCCGGGAAGGGCGGGGTGGGGAAGTCGACCGTCACCGCCAACCTTGCCATTGCGCTGGCGCGGCAGGGGCATCGGGTGGCCGTGATGGACGCGGATATCTACGGGCCCAACATCCCCCGGATGTTCGGGCGGTTCGACAAGCCGGTGGTGATTCAGGGGCGCATCCAGCCGCTCCTGGCCCACGGTGTCAAGCTGATGTCCATCGGGTTTTTGGTGGAGCGGGATGCGCCGGCAATCTGGCGCGGGCCCATCATCATGAAGGTGATCCAGCAGTTTCTGCGGGATGTCGACTGGGGCGACCTCGACTATTTCCTGGTGGACATGCCTCCGGGTACCGGGGACGCCCAACTCTCCCTGGTGCAGTCGGTCGCCGTTCACGGCGCCATCATCGTGACCACGCCGCAGGAAATGGCGGTGGGCGACGCGCTCAAAGGCGCCAAGATGTTCGAAAAAGTGAGTGTCCCGGTCTACGGAATCGTGGAAAATATGGCGGCGTTCACCGATCCGGTGAGTGGGCTTCGGGTGGCCTTTTTTGGGGAGGGCGGGGGACAGCGCTTGGCCGATGAAGTGGGGGTGCCGTTGCTCGGGTCGGTGCCGCTCTCGGCGGGACTCGCCGAGGCCGCCGATGCCGGCAGTCCGGTTGTCGTTGCCGATCCGGATGGCCCGGCGGCGCGGGCGCTCCTCGCGATTGCGGTGAAGATCCATCGGGAGGCCGGCGGGCGGGGTATCACCCTGCCGATTATCAACCAGTAGCACGGGGCGCTCCCGGCCCGAAGCCAGCAGGGTATGTCGCGGAACACCAGACCCCGCCATGAGATCCCGTCGGAGCCAATTCCGACGGAACCCATCTGCATATGAGCAGCGCGTGGGTCGAGAGGATCCTCGGGCGTAGTCTCGATTGGTGGATCGGCAGTTCTCTCCCCGCCACGTCACGCCGAACTCAGGTTTGGTCCACCTCGGCTGACTCAAGACCTAACAGTGACCAGCATCTTAGCAGTCAGTCGCGTGCAATTCCGGGCTCCTTTGAGGTCTGTGTTCCCCCGCGCCGATTCGAGCGTCTCTAGCTCGTAACTTGCTCCCTGAATTCGTTGAAATCCGACAAAAAGGGACACGCATGACCGTTGCGCGCCCACAACCGCGGCGCTGCGAGCTGATCCATTCTGGCCGATTGGGGAGTGGCACGGCTGGCGTTCCCGAGGGTTCACGGCCGGAGCGACGATCTGGCCGATGGATCCTCCACCTCGGTGTTGTCGCGCTCCTGGCCACCCCACTTTCTGCGCAAACCCAGCGCGCCGACAGTCCGCATGGTGCACTTGGCCTGCCCTGCGTCAACTGCCACAGCTCGGACGGCTGGCGTCCGGCCCGGATCAGTCCGGACTTCAAACATGCCAGTTTCGGCCTTGCCCTCGATGGAGGCCACGCGCCGGTTGCCTGCACTGCGTGTCACACTTCGCTCGAATTCAACAGGGTTCAGAAGAACTGCTCCGGTTGTCACCGGGACGTGCACCAGGGTGAGCTCGGTGTGGATTGCGCCCAATGCCACAATAGCCAGGCCTTTACTGACCGCTCACTCCAGATCCGGACCCACGCCCTCACCCGGTTCCCGCTAGAAGGAGCCCACCGAACCGTCGACTGCGCCAACTGCCATACCCAGCGATCGGGCGTCAGCATGGTGTTTCGTGGTGCTCCCACCGAGTGCGTCAGCTGCCACCGCCAGGACTTCGACAAGACCACCAATCCGAACCACCCCGCAGCCGGATTTCCAACCGATTGCAGGTCGTGTCATGACAACGTCACCTGGCGGACTGCGACTTTCGATCACAACACCACCCAGTTCGCTCTAACCGGTGCCCATCAGGCGGTGAATTGCCAGGCGTGCCACGGGGATGGTGTCTACCAGGGCAAGCCAACCACGTGCGTGTCGTGCCACCAGTCATTGTTCAATCAAACCCAGGCGCCGCCTCACCAGGCGGCCGGCTTCCCGACCGATTGCACCGGGTGTCATAACACGAACGCCTGGCTTGGTGCTCCCTTCGATCACAATACCACCCAATTTGCGCTCACCGGCGCCCACCGCGCGGCCCCCTGTCAGGCTTGCCACGCGGACGGTGTATATGTGGGCCGGGCCACGACCTGCGTCAGCTGTCACCAGACCACCTACAACGGCACCAGCAATCCGCCGCACCAGGCGGCTGGCTTTTCGACCGCGTGTACCACCTGTCATACGACGGTAACCTGGACCGGCGCCGTTTTCAGCCACAGCGCCACCCAGTTCCCGCTCACCGGCGCGCACCAGGCGGCCACCTGCCAGGCGTGCCATGCCGACGGCGTCTACCACGGGAAGCCGATCACCTGCGTCAGCTGCCACCAGACCGACTACACCGGCACCGCTAATCCACCCCACCAGGCGGCAGGCTTCCCAAGCGATTGTACCGCTTGCCACACCACCACCACGTGGACTGGGGCCGTCTTCAACCACTCGGCGACCCAATTCCCCTTGACCGGCGCCCAGCTGGCCACCTCCTGCCAGGCCTGCCATGCCGACGGGGTGTACCACGGGAAGCCGACCACCTGCGTCAGCTGCCACCAGACCGACTACACCGGCACCGCCAATCCGCCCCACCAAGCGGCGGGGTTTGCGACCAACTGTACCTCCTGCCACACTACCGTCACCTGGACCGGGGCGGTGTTCAACCATACCGCGACCCAGTTCCCCTTGACCGGAGCCCACGTCGCCACCCCGTGTCAGGCCTGCCACGCCGACGGCGTCTATAACGGGAAGCCGACCACCTGCGTCAGTTGCCACCAGACCGATTACACCACGACCACAAATCCCAACCATCAGGCGGCGGGGTTTCCGAGCAATTGTGTTTCCTGCCACACGACCGTCCGGTGGACTGGAGCGACGTTCAATCACGATGCGACGTTTTTTCCGATTTACTCGGGCAGTCACAAGAACCGGTGGACCACCTGCTCGCAGTGCCACCAGAACTCCGCGTCCTTCGCGCAGTTCACCTGCCTCACCTGCCACGAGCACAACAAGACTACGATGGATGCCAAGCACGCTGGCCGGGCGGGGTACAGCTACACCAGCGCCGCATGTTATTCCTGCCACCCCCGCGGGTCCCATTGAGCCGCCTGGTCGGCGGCATCATGCTCGGCCTGCTGGCAACTGCCCCGGTTGCCGGGGAGGTTTCCGCGCAGACCTCCCGCGACTCGGCCGGGGTGCGAAAGACGGCCGTCACCGCGGTGACCCTCGGCACGGTATACATCGGGGCCGGTCGAGCCGACGGGCTGCGAGAGGGAAGCGTCGTCCGGATTCCAAGGCTTGGGGCCAAGGCGGTCTACCGGGTCAATTATCTCGCGTCCAAGTCGGCGGCGTGTCGAGTGGATTCCCTGGCGCCACTGCCGGCGGTAGGCGATTCCGTGGTGTTCCTGCCGGTCGCCGGCGCTCCGGTTCTTGCAGGCAGGGACGGTAGCCTCATCATCGGATCAACTGCTGCACGGCGGCGGGCCGGACCGACTCTCCGGGGCCGAGTCGGTTTGCGCTACCTCGGTTCCTGGGACCGCAGCAGCGACATCATGCTGAAACAGCCGGGCGTTGAGTTGCTGCTCGAGGGACCGATCGCTCCTGGTTCGCCGGTGGGGCTCAGTGTCGACATCCGTTCCCGCCGCACCAGCACGTACCGGCCAGGCCTCGAAACTGCGACCAGCGGTGTCATGGGTGTCTACCAGGCATCGGTCCGGATTCAGGCACCGCGGGGTTCCCTGCGCGCCGTGGTAGGTCGACAATATGCCCCTACGCTCGCCGGCGTCGGGCTCTTCGACGGTGTCCTGGTCGACCTGCAACGATCGCGGTGGGGAACCGGCGTCCTCGCGGGTCTCGCCCCTGAACAGGGTTCGCTGGCGGTATCGTCCGAAATCCGTCAGGTCGGGGCCTACTTCCAGGGACGGAGCGGGTTGAGTGCGCCCACCCGGTGGACTCTCACCCTTGGTGGCATGGGGTCCTACGTCGCCGGCGATGTGAATCGCGAGTTCGGATTTTTCCAGGGTACCATCAGTTCGCCCGCCGTTTCGGCTGTGCTCTTCCAGGAACTGGACGTGAACCGAGGCTGGAAACTCGAAGCCGGGGAACCAAAGTTCAGCCTGACCAGTACCTACCTGTCGGTCAATCTCACGCCCGCCCGAGGTGTTTCCTTCTCCGGCGGATATGACAGCCGCCGCAACGTGCGCCTGTATCGCGATCTGACCACGCCGGAGGAGCTCTTCGACGACCGGTTTCGGCGGGGGTATTGGGGCAGCGCCAATTTCACCATCGCCGGGAAGCTCCGGCTCGGCGGGGATGTGCGCGGCCAGAGTATCGCCGGCGCCGATTCGCTGGGAACCACGGCGTGGTCGGTGACGATGAACGCGGACCAATTGACCACCCTGGGGATTGGTCTTCGGTTCCGGGGAACCCACTATACCACCCCGGGACGGGGACCCGGCGTGTTGCTGGTCGGCGGAGTACGGGTCGCAGCGGGGACATTCGGATCACTGGAGGTCAACGGCGGAGCCCGGCGGGAAGCGTCCAGCCCGGGAACCGACCGCTTCTGGGCGGGGATCGACACCGAAGTGTACCTCCGGCGTTCGTGGTTTATCCTGGCGACCTTCACCCACGAATGGGGCCGCCACGGGTTGACGCCGACCACCGACCTCTTCTATGGTGGTCTGAGCTGGCGATTCTGACCGGAGTGCTTCCATGACCATGTCCGATGCGGGCTCCCCGCGGATCTGCCCCGCCTGTCGGCACCCAGCCCCGCACGACAGCCGGTTTTGTCCTGCCTGTGGCGCCGCGGCTTCGGGCGCTCCGCCTGCCGGCAGGGGGAGGACGAAGTGGTCGGAGTAGAAAATCTGCATTAATGAATTTTATGTGAACACTGCAACTTCCAAGTTGATCTTGCCGAATTCTGCTGATATTTTATTTCATCCCCAACTTCTGGAGTGAAGAAATGAGCTTTGCAGGCAGATTCGCATCAGCCGGGACGGTTTTCATCTTCGCGCTGCTGTCAGGCACCA
>JANNSC010000199.1:0-7854 GCA_031402135.1 Gemmatimonadales bacterium
CGGCACGCCATTCTCCGGGTTCCGTCCGGCAGACGGGTCGTAGGACACCGCAAACGGCGCCTCCACGTTGCGCAGCCGGTACGCCGCGCGCGGCACAAACAGGTGGGCGGCCTTGGCGGTCACCGCGGGCCCCAGCTCCCGCAGCAGGGAAATGTCGTCCAGAATCCAGAAGCCCCGCCCGTAGGTTCCTACGACCAGGTCGCTGAACTGCTCCTGAATCGCAATCCCGTAGACCGGCGCGTGCGGCAGATTGGACTGCAACGGCTGCCAGTTCTCTCCATCGTCGAAGGAGACGTACAGTGCGTTCTCGGTTCCGAGATACAGCAGCCCGCGCCTGACGGGATCTTCGCGGAGCGTGTGCGCGTAGCTGAGCGGGCTCTTCGGGATCCCGTTCACGATGAGCTTCCAGCTCTTCCCGAAATCGGCGGTCTTGTACACCCACGGATCCCGGTTGTTCATCTGGTGGCCGTCCACCGCGACGTACGCCGTGCCGGCGTCGTAGCGCGACGGCTCGATATGGCTGATGGTGGCCCACGCCGGGAGTCCCGGCAGGTTCGCGGTGAGGTTGCTCCACGTCGCTCCGCCGTCCCGGGTCAGCTGCACCACGCCGTCGTTGGTGCCCACCCAGATCAGACCGGCCTGGAGTCGTGACTCCGCGATGGCGAACACCGTCCCGGCGTATTCCACCCCGATGTTGTCCGGCGTGAGCCCACCCGAGCTCTGCTGCCGGCTCTTGTCGTTCCGGGTGAGGTCGGGGCTGATCAATTGCCAGCTCCGGCCGCCGTTGGTCGTTTTGTGGACGTGCTGGCTGCCGACGTAGACCGTGTTATGGTCGTGGGGCGAGAGGGTGAGCGGAAAATTCCAGATCCAGCGGTACTTGATGTCCGCCGCGGGGGAGCCCATCGGGCCATCGGGCCACACCTCGACATTCTGGGCGATCCCGGTGCGGATGTTGTAGCGAGTCACCACGCCTCCCGCCGCGCCCCATCCCGACGCGGTAGACCACACGATGTTGGTATCGACCGGGTCGGGTGTCGCCCAGCCGCTTTCGCCGCCGGCCACCGAATGCCACATTCCCCGCGGAATCGTTCCATCCCCCGACCCCAGCTTGCTGTTGCTGGGCCCCATCGTCGAAGGGCCGTCCTGGCGGTTGCCGTATACGAAATAGGGAACCCGGTTGTCCACCGTGACGTGGTACATCTGCGCCACCGGGGGCTGGATGGTCTGCCAACTCTTCCCGCGGGTGATTGAGATTGACACGCCCCCGTCATGGCTCACGATCTGCCGGTTGGCATCGATCGGGTCGATCCAGATGTCGTGGTGGTCACCCCAGGGAATCTCGCTGCCGGGCGGATCAATGGTGGTCTTGCCGCCATCCAGCGTCTTGGCGTAGTGGGCCGAGAGGAAATACGCTTCGTTCTCGTTGTCGGGTGCCACCGCCATCCGGGTGTAGTACGCGGTGCGGCCGGCCAGCTGGCGGTCGTGGCTGGTGAGTTGCCAGGTGTCCCCCGCGTCGTCGCTGCGCCATAGCTCCCCGGTGCCGGCATCCTTGCCGTGGACCGGCACGCCATCCCCGGTTTCGATCAGGGCATAGACCCGGTTCGGGTTGCTGCGGGCAATCGCCAATCCGATCTTGCCCACCGGCGTCTCCGGGAGACCGTGGCCGGTCAATCGCTTCCACGTCATGCCCCCGTCTACCGACTTCCAGATGCCGCTGCCGGCGCCGCCGCTCTCCCGACCCCAGGTGCGGATCTCGATCTGCCACGTCGCCGCGTAGAGGATCCGGGGGTTGGAGGGATCCATCACCAGATCGATCGCCCCGGTGCTGTCGTTCACAAAGAGCACCCGCTCCCAGCTCTTGCCCCCGTCGGCGCTCCGGTACACCCCCCGTTCAGGCTGGGGACCGTAGGCGTGCCCCACCGCGGCGACGAGTACGACGTCAGGGTTCCTCGGATCGATGACGATCCGGCCGATCCGGCCGGTGTTGTCGAGGCCCATCTTGGCCCAGCTCTTCCCGGCATCGGTGGACTTGAACACCCCCCAGCCGAGCGAGATATGACTCCGGATGAACGGCTCGCCGGTGCCGGCCCAGACTACGTTGGGGTCCGAGGGGGCCACGCTGACTGCGCCAATGGAGGCGACCGTTTGGTCGTCAAAGATCGGAGTCCAGTGGGTGCCTCCGTCGGAAGACTTCCACAGCCCGCCCGACGCCGCGCCGGCGTAGTACGTCTTGGGGTCGCCGGAGACGCCGGACACCGAGGAGATCCGGTTTCCTTCGGGGCCGATGTAGCGGAACTTGAGCTGGCTGAACTGGGCGGTATCGATGGTGGGGGCCCGCTGGGATTCGGCGGTGGAGCCGATGGAAGCCAGGGCGAGCAGGACAGCCGGGATTGCGCGGCGCGGCATCAGCGCCTCCGTGGGAGAGTGGCGGAATGGGGCGTAAAGATAATAGCCCACGCTCCTCGTCCTCGGCGGGGAGGAAGAGATGGGGAATCTGACTGATAGCGACGAGCGCAGTGGGATGGCCTTCCCCACTGCGCTCGCAGTGACTCGCGACCCTCGACGAACGCCTGCCCCTAAGTGCCCGTTTCCAGTGCGCACCCCGCCGGCGGGGTGCCCCGGATGATGCACTCGGCCCGCGGCAGCGGGAACTTGCTGAAGATCTTGTGAGTCGGCAGGTCCTTCGGCATCGTGCCCAGCTTGTTGTAGTGCCGGAGGTCGATCCAGCGGTGCCCCTCGAACAGCAGGGAGTAGCGCTTCTCGTAGAGCAGCGCATCGAGCATGGCGGCCGCGGTCTGGGCTCCCGCGTAATTTGGCAGCCCGCCGGATGTTGCCCGAATCAGGTTGATATCCTGCAGAGCGGTGCCGAAATTGGTCAGCCCGATATTGGCCTCCGCTCTCAACAGAATCAGCTCCTCATTCCGGATGATCGGAACCGCGGCGGTGGTGGAGTTGTACACCGTGAAGAGCACGTCGGTCGTGATTCCCTGAGTGGTGACCGGTTCGGCCCGCAGTTGCACCTTGGTCTGGTAGCGCAGATCGCGCTCCCCGTTGCCGCGAAGCTGGGCATCGGACCGGAGCGAAGGATGGGCGTTGAGTGCCCGCCCTTCCGGATCGAACAGCCCGTTGAGGATGTCCCCGGCGCCGGAACTGAACGAGTGGTAGGCGCCCTGACTGAGCGAGGCGCCGGTGTTGAGGAACGACCCCGAGAGCGCCGCCAATGCCCCGGTCCAGTCGTTGAGATACACCGCCACCCGGGCCCGGATCGCGCGGTTGAACTTGATGAATGTTGCCGGGGTGTTGAAGTCGTCGAAGCCCGAAGACAGCGGAAAGGAGAAGCTGGGCCCGGCGTTGCTCAAATCGGTCCGGCCGTCTTCGAGCAGCGCGACGATTCGGTCGAAGGTCTGGGCCTTGGTCACGACTTCGCCCGGAGGCGCTGTGGGCGGGAGGTCGGCATCGATCACCGCCCCATTGGCGTCGCGGGTGTTGATCACCCACAACAAGTCCAGGGCCTGCAGCGTCTTGGCAAAGCCGCGAACCCCGTCCTTTTGCTGGTCAGACATGCCCACAACCTTGTCCACCGCCGCCAGCAGGGTGTTGCCGGTCCGGATATTGGCGTACCGCTGGGCCCACAGGTTGCCGCCGAAGGCGGGGCTACCTCCATCGAGTGGCCCTCCCAGCATCTCCGAAACGAACCGTGGGTCGGCGGGGTCGAGGTTGTAGCCTTCCCGGCCCAGAATCCCGAGCAGCGGGATGAATCCATTCTGCGCCGCCCAGCTGCCCCGGAGCCCAATCAGAAGACCGGTCGCTGCGGTGTTGACGCTGACAGGGGTCGGGTTGTTCTGAAATTCCTCCAACCCGGGGTTGTTCAGATCGGTCGCATCGAACGCATCGCACCCGCCGGTAAGCAAGGCCGCGGCAAGCGCGGTGGCGGCGAGGGCCTTGGTGGATGAGGTCATCGCTCAAAACCTCAGGTCAATGGTGAGAAAAAAGCTGCGACTCGGCGGGAACGGTGTCACGTCGATGTTCCGCGCGATGGCCTGGTTCCCGAAGTTGGAGACCTCCGGGTCGAGCCCACTGTACGGTGTTGAGGTAAACAGGTTCCGTCCGCTCAGGGTGAGCCGCCCCTCCTGGAACACTCCCCAGATCGAACGCACCGCGCTCGACGGCAGTTGATAGGATACCGCCACCTCCCGCAATTTGAGGAAGCTGGCGCTCTCGATGTAGTTCGAGGCCACCGTGCCAAAACCCGATAACCGGGCCTGCCCGACCGTCTGAGTCGACCCGGGAATCGGATTGGCGTAATCCTCGGTAATCCCGCCAAAGTCATACAGGAGCCGAGTCAGGTTGAGGATCTCGCTGCCCTGTTGCCAGTCGGCCAGCACGTGGAAGCCCCAATTCTTCCAGGTGAGGTCGCTGATGAACGCCATCCGGAAGTCCGGATTGGCGTCGCCCAGGGTCCGTACTGTGTCCCGGCCATCGGACAGCGTATCGTTCCCCACAATCTGAGTTGCCGAGTGACCCAGCTCGATCTTGAAGGCGCCCAGCGACGTGCCGAACCCGCCAGTCTCGAACGCCGGCACCGGCAGCTCGGTGATCTTGCTGCGGTTGGCCGAGAAGGTGGTCCGGACATACCAGTTGGTGGTCCGGGACTGCATCGGCACGATCCCCACCCCGAGTTCGACCCCCCGGGTCCGGAGCTTGCCACCATTGAAGATTTCGCTCACCAGTCCTGATGACGGGGCCAGCGTTCGGGTAAGCAGCAGGTCGCTGATGCTCTTCTGATAGAGCGTCGCCTCGAACGAGAGCCGGGACCGGGAGAGCTGCCCGTCCACACCCACTTCGATCTCCCGCTGCCGCTCCGGTTTGAGGGAAGCCGAACCGGTGGTGGCGCCCACCACCAGGCCGGGAAGGCCGCCGATGTTGTTGGTCGCGGTCAGCGGGGTGAACTTCTGCCCATAGAGCGGTTCGTTGCCCGACTCGCCGTACGCGCCGCGGACCTTGAGCTCGTTGACGAAGCCGGCGCTGGACCGGGCCAGGAGGTACGACGCCGCGGTCTTGGGGTAGAGGTGGTACTTGTGGCTGTTTGCGTTGAGGCTGGAACGGTCAGCCCGAATGCCCGCCGTGAGCAGCAACCGATTGTCCATCAAGAGCACTTCTTCCTGCGCGAACCCGCCCAGGTTGACGATCAGCTGGCGATTCTGGTTGACTTGAATGTTGGTGCCCGAGTTCACGTTGGGCTGCCCGGCAATAAGATTCCGGCTCACGATCCGGCTGATGTCCAGATCCCTCCGGGCGTACTGCACCCCCGCCGATGTCGTGGCCCGGAATCCCGACCCGGTGTAGGTGTGCACCAGGTTGGGGCCGAGGTTCAGGTTCAGGTTGTCGCTCTTGCTGAGCAGCGAGGTGCCCGGAAGCCCGTCCTGCGGCTCAAACTGGAGCTCCGGCGGAAAAAACAGGGCGTTCTTCTGGGTGAAGAAGTCGGCGCCGCCACTCAGCACTGCCCGCAGGGAACTCTTCTCACGGCTAAAGACATTCCAGGCCAGCTCGGTGCCGACGGTGAAGCGCCAGACGTCCTCGTCGTTCTGTGACAGCGCCGCAGTCTGCAGCGGGTTGGAGCCGATGAACCCATTGCGCGGGAACGTCCCGTCCGCATTCTGCCTCAGGTCGGCAAAACTCGGCGTGAAGGCCAGCGCCACGTAGTAGCTGGTGCCGGTGTTGTCATTGTTGGCCAGGCCGCGCTGGGCCCGGGTGTGGGTCACGTTGGTCCGGACACCCGCCTGCAGCCGGTCGCTCAGCCGCTGGTCGAGGTTCAGTCGGACCGAGTGCCGCTGGAATCCGGTGTTGGCAATGATCCCTTCGTCGTTCTGAATCGCCCCGGACGCCATGTAGCGGGTGTTGTCGGTCCCGCCCGAAATCGACATCGACGTCTGGCTGGAGAGCTTGGTCCGCCCGGCGAGCTCCTCCTCGTGATCGAAGTAGGGGCAGGAGGTCGCGGTGCACCCATTGGCGGCGCCGACGCCCGGCCGAAACGCAGCGTCCACGTCGGCGATATTCGCAAAGCGTCTCGACCCAACCTTGTTGGACAATCCAAAGGTCCCGAAGCCCACGCTGAAGCTGCCCCGAGCGGGGCCGGGACGCCCCCTCTTGGTGGTGATGATCATCACGCCGTTGGAGGCCCGCCCCCCGTAGATCGCGGCGGCGGAGGCACCCTTCAGGATTTCAATGCTCTCGATATCGGAGGGATTGAGGTCGGCGATGCGGTTGACCTGGCCGTCCTGGGTCAGTGCCGGGTTGGAGCCGCCGGCTGCGGCGGTCACCGCATTTTGGTTGGAGGGAATCGCCACATCGGACATCACCACTCCGTCCACCACCCAGAGGGGCTGGGCGTCGGCGTTTACCGAGGTCACCCCCCGCAGGCGCACCTGAAGTCCGCCTCCCGGATTGCCACCGTTGGATTGGATGTCCACCCCCGCCACCTTCCCCTGCAGCACCTGCTCGATGCTCTGGGTGACCTGCGGCACCGCGGAAAGATCCTCGGCGCCCACCGTGGCGACGGCGTTGGCAAGGTTGCGACGTTCCACGCCGGTCGCCTGGCCGGTCACCACGATTTCCTCGATCTTGAAGACGTCCCGCACCAGCGCAACGTCTACCGTCGAGGCGGCGGTGCCCACCCGGATGTCCTGCCGCCGATACCCGACCGCTCGCACCTGCAGCGTTACCTCGGTCGCGGGCAGGTTGGTGAGGGTGAATTGCCCCGAGGCATTCGGGCTCACCGCCATCGTCGCCCCGAGGATTCCGACCCGGGCGCCAGGGAGAGGGGCGCCGGTCAGCGAGTCGCGCACCCTGCCGGTGATTGTCCGCCCCTGTGCCAACACGGGCACGGCAACCAATCCCAGCAGCAGCGCCGCCAGGATCCCGCATTTCAGACGCATAGTGCCTCCCGGAAGTGAGACCATCATCATGCTGGTTGAACGGCCCTGCGTACTTCAGCAAAGGTACCCCGGATAGCACACCCCGCCAGTCGTCGGGGTGACCGGTATCCGCGAGACGAAACGACACGGGCGACACATCGCAGGCACCGGATTGGGCCATTCCGGCCTTGGGGCGCTACCTTAAGGGCCCGATAACCCGGCATTCATTCAAGGACCGCGCCATGTCAACAGCCCTGCGGGTAGCAGTGGTTTCCCTGGCAGCCGCCTCCTGCCTCAATTCTACGGGGGGAGATCGGACCGAAGTTCAGCGAGAGGCCTACTACGACAATACCGGACGACAGGACGTCCGGGCTGGCGGCGTCACCCTGATTCCGATCACCACGCCCAAGGGGACCTTCAAGGTCTGGACCAGGCGGGTCGGTAACAATCCCACCATCAAGGTGCTCCTCCTCCACGGTGGGCCCGGCATGACCCACGAATACTTCGAACCGGCCGACATGTACCTGCCGGCCGCCGGGGTCGAGTACTACTACTACGACCAGCTCGGCTCCTGGTACAGCGACCAGCCGGCCGACAGCAGCCTGTGGAATCTCCCCCGATTCGTGGAGGAGGTCGAGCAGGTGCGCCAGGCCCTCGGCCTCACCAAAGACAACTTCTACCTCCTGGGGCATTCCTGGGGTGGCATGCTCGCCATCGAGTACGCGCTCAAGTATCAGCACAACCTGAAGGGGCTCATCATCTCGAACATGATGGCCAGTATTCCCGCTTACAACGAATACGCCAATACGGTCTTGATGCCGGGGATGGACCCCGGCGTGCTCGCCGAAGTGAAGGCCCTCGAAGCCAAGGAGGACTATGCCAACCCCCGGTACATGGAACTCCTCATGCCGCACCACTACGAAAAACACATCCTGAGACT
>JANNSC010000200.1:0-21566 GCA_031402135.1 Gemmatimonadales bacterium
CCGAAAACCTCTCGCTTGCTCCAGGTCCCTTGCCCTAACCCCCTGCCATTCCTTAGGTTCCATTCATGCGGCCGCTGCGCTCATCGATCCGCGTGGTCAGCATGAGGGGCATCTTTGATCCCTTTCGTGCCGCCGCATTACTGTGGTCCTGGATCCTGGGGATTCGGACCGCGCCCAGTTTGAAGGGCTGTCCTGGTGACAGCCGACCGCCAGAACCCACCGGCGGACCCTCACCGTCTCCGGCAGGAACCGGCCTTACGGCGCCGGCACCTGCCCGAGCGGGCGATCGGCCCGGTGCACGTTTTCGGCGTTCTCCTTCGACGGTGTACTCCCCCCGACGGGGTAGGCCCGATTCGGCGCGCTCCGAACCACCCGACACACTTATCACGGTCGCCCGGCGCGCTGTAGCCAATCGCACGATGTGCGGTGGCGCTGGTCCGGTCAGGGAACGGTTGCGTGAAGCGCGAAATTCTCATCAACGGTGGCCCGCGCGAAACCCGTGTGGCCATCCTCGAGGACGACCGGCTGGTAGAACTGCTGGTTGATCGAGCCGATCAGCGCCGGATGGTCGGCGACATTTATTTGGGCCGCGTGGATGCCGTATTACCCGGCATTCAGGCGGCTTTTGTCGATATTGGCCAGGAAAAGAGCGCCTTCCTCCACGCCTCGGACCTGCTCGAACCCGACGAAGACGAAGAGCCCGGCGACGATGAGGTGGAGGATCAGCCTGATAATGCCGACGCAGCGGTTGCGGTCGAAGCCGAGGCTGGAACTGCCAGTGAGGTGCACGAGGACCCCGACGCCCGCCGGCCCCGCCGCGGCAATGGGGGCACCGCCAGGCCCGAGGCGCGGCAGCGTGAAGTGTCGCCCCGCCGCCAGATTCCCAACATCGGCGAAATCCTCAAGAAGGGTCAGACTCTTCCGGTCCAGGTGACCAAGGAGCCGATCAGCACCAAGGGTTGCCGGGTCACCGCGCAGATTTCCCTTCCCGGCCGCTTCCTGGTCTACATGCCCTACGCCTCCCGGGTCGGGGTCAGCCGGAAAATCGAGAGCCGGGAGCAGCGGTCCAAGCTTCGCGAAATGGTCACCCGGCTGCTGCCTGAAGATTCCGGTGGCGTCATCGTCCGCACCGTGGCCGAGGGAGTCACCGAAGAGCACTTCAAGCGGGAAATTGATGCGCTCCTCAATCAGTGGCGCAAGATCAAGCGCAAGCAGCTTTACGTCCGAAAGGCTCCGGCGCTGCTGCAGCGGGAGGCCTCGCTCACCCGGGGGCTGATCCGGGATGTGTTCAGCGACAAAGTGGACGCGCTGCATGTCGATTCCAAGGAAATCTTCAACGAGGTCGAGCAGTACCTCGATGGCGTAGATCCGGAACTGATGGGCCGGGTGCGCCTCTATGAGGAGCCGCTGCCGCTTTTCGACAAGTTTGAAATCGAAAGCGAAATCAAGGCGCTGTTTCGCTCCCGGGTCGAGCTGCCCACTGGCGGCTCGCTGGTCATTCAGCCGACTGAGGCGCTGGTTTCCATCGACGTCAACACCGGGCGCTATACCGGCAAGAAGGACCCCGAAAAAACCATCCTCCGGACCAACCTCGAAGCGGCCCGGGAAATTGCCCGTCAGCTCCGGCTCCGTGACCTCGGCGGCATCATCGTCTGCGATTTCATCGACATGGAAACCCGGGGAAACCGGGATCGGGTGCTCCAGGAGCTCCGCGGCCACCTGACCCGGGACCGGGCCCGGACCAAGGCGTTGGCGGTTTCTGATCTGGGGCTGGTCGAAATGACCCGCCAGCGGGTCCGGGCATCCCTCTACGCCTCCATGACCACCGATTGCCCCACCTGCAGCGGGTCAGGGCGGGTCTTCCGCCCCGAGGTGGTCACCCGTCGGTTGGAACGAACCCTCAAGCGGGTGGGGCATGAACGCAGGGAGAAGTCCCTCTCGGTTCGAATCCACCCCGAGGTGGCCCTCTACCTGCTGGAAGAAGAGCCGAAGTTGCTGGCCGGCTTGGCCAAGTCCATCGGCGTCGAGCTCGACGTCCGGGATGACCCGATGATGCACCTGGATGAATTCCGCCTGATGAGCCGGCCGGCCGGGCGGGATGTGACGGAGCAGTACGCGGTGGTCTGAGCTACTTGCCTCAACATGGGCTCCCGGCTATACTTACGGGCTGTCAACTTCATTGAATAGCGGAGCCATGTACGCCATTTTCCGGGCCCAGGGGAAGCAGTTCAAGGCCGAGACAGGCAAGACCGTCCGGCTGCCCCGCATGGAGGCCGAAGCGGGCTCGACCATAACCTTCGACGAGGTGCTGCTCACCTCCGACGGGAACGCCATCAAGGCAGGCACCCCCACAATCAAGGGCGCCACCGTCACAGCCGAAGTCATCGGTGAAGTCAAAGGTGAAAAGATTTACGTCTTCCGTTTCAAGCGTCGCAAAAACGTCCGCCGAAAGACCGGCCATCGGACCAAGTTCACCGATGTGCGAATCACCGGCGTAAAGGCAGGGTAATCCCATGGCTCATAAAAAAGGCGTCGGCTCCTCGCGCAATGGCCGCACCAGCAATCCACAGTACCTTGGCGTGAAGCACTTCGGCGGGGAGCGGGTCGAGTCGGGGAACATCATCGTGCGGCAGCGGGGTACCAAGTTTCACGCCGGTAGCAATGTCCGCCGCGCCAACGATGATACCCTATTTGCCACCGCCAACGGTGTCGTCAAGTTCGAATGGAAGGACAAGGGTCGCCAGAAGATCTCGGTCTATCCCGAGACGGTGGCGTAACGCTTCCCGACGGGCCTCAATGGGTGGGATTCAGGGCGCTCCGGTGGGGCGCCCTTCTTCATTCATATTTCCTTGAAACCCCAAGCATCGTGGTTACGTTAGTGGGTGATCTCACAAGGAGGGACCGATGTCCAGCATCTTTGATCGCCTGAACGCTGAAATGGACCAGATCGGCGAGCGGGTCCGCGGCGCCTTCGAGTCCAGCAAGCTGCACCTCGATCGGAGTCGGCTGATTGGACTCCGCAGCAAGGCGGCCTACAAGCTTGGCATGAAGGTCTACAAGAAGGAGCGGGGGGCCGAGGTCAATCAGGCCGAGATCGACGCGCTCTATGCCCAGATGGACGACATCGTCGGCCAAATTGCCACAATCGATCGGGAACTCGATGAGGCGCACGGGGAAACCGTGAGCGTGGACGAACATCCCGCGCCGCCCGCTGAAACCGCGGAGGCGGAAGTGACAAAGGCCGCCCCCTAGGGCGGCCCCGGTCATCCTCCGGGGGCGGTGCCCCCGGAGAACCGCCCTACTGCGGCGGCAGCGTCCGGTACTTGTCCCTCAAGTCGTTCTCCCGGGTCCGGAGTGAGGTCTCCCGGCCCTTGATGAATACCTTTTCGGCCACCGAAGAAAACTCGAAAGGATCTCCCGACCAGATCACCACGTTGGCCATCTTGCCCACCTCCAGCGTACCGTACTCGTTCATCCCGAAGGTGCGGGCCGGCAGTTGGGTAATTGCCTTGAGGGCGTCATCCCAGCTGACGCCATTGCGGACGGCGTTGCCTGCGGCGTAGCGGAGGGTCCGTTCACCGCCAGGATCTCCCTGCGCAAAAATCACCGAAACCCCGGCCTGGCGGAGCAGCGTTGCGTTGTCCAGCCGCGCCCCGAGGCCGTCAAAGCTCGGAATGTCTCGATTGGGCTCCATTACCACTGGAACGCCCGCCGCCGCAATCTCCTTTGCCACCTGCCACGCCTCCACGCCGCCCAGGAGCACCGCCCTGAGTTTGTATTCCCGGGCCAGCCGCAGCGCATTCTCGATGTCGATCCTTCGATTGGCGGTGAACGCAACCGCTTCCTCCCCGCGGAGGGCGGGGAGCAGCGCCTCCAGCTCCTTGGCCGGCGCTGAAAGCGCCTGCATTGCCGCGCGGTTGTATTCCAGCTTCCGCCGGGAATATTCCAGCGCGTCATTGAAGAGCCGTCGCAGCAGGGCCATCGTGCCTGCCCGGCTGCCGCCCCCCGCCTGCTTGCTCCCATCCGACAGGTCAATCGAGAGGGCAGCGTTCCGTCGCACCAGCATCTCCTCCGGCCGGTCACCCGCCATGTTCACTGCTGGCGCCTTGCCGGAAATGAACGGGCCATTGGGCAGCAGCAGCCCGCCGGTAATCCCGCCGGTCCGGGCTACCGGAATGGTGATTGCGGCCGGATCGAGCCCATCGACCGGATTGAACGACGGATTCACCTCGCCCTGCACGCCAGCTTCGCTGAATCCGCCGAGGCCGGCGACACCCAGTCCGGCGTTGGCAGTGGCGTGAATGAATCCTGGCGTAATCCACTTTCCCGACCCGTCCACCCGGGTTGCTCCGGGAGGAATGACGACGTTGGCGCCGACCGCCACAATCTTTCCGTCTCGGATCAGCACGGTGCCGTTGCTGACCTTGGGGCCCGAGACGGGGTACACCGTCCCGCCGGTGATGGCGATGGTCTGGGCGGCTGCGGGAACCGGAAGGGCTAGCAGCAGAACCGTTGCGATTCGCGAGTTCATCGTCCCACCCCCGGAGCCGTCTGGCCAATATTGAAATCAGTCTTGTATTGCTTGGAAGGATCGAGGCGGTCGAACACCAGCCACCCCTCGGCCCACACCTTCTCCGCCTTGGAATACACCGAGAAGGGATCGCCCGACCAGAGGACCACATCGGCCATCTTGCCGACTTCGAGGCTGCCGGTCCACTGGTCGAGGCCCAGCGCCCATGCCGGGTTGGAAGTGATCCACCGAATCGCCTGGTCCCGGGTCAGGGAAATCCCCGCTCGAACCCCGGCGTAGTACGCCTTGGCCATGTCCTGATTCATTCGCTGAATGCCGTCGGGAGAATCGGTGTGAATGATGGCCCGGGCTCCCGCCTTGGTGATCAGCGCCGCGTTTTCCACGATCTGGTCGAAGGCCTCCATCTTGAATCCACCCCAATCGGACCAGACCGAGGCAGCAGTTCCGGCGCCGGCGAGCAGATCGGCGATCTTGTACGCCTCGATGCCGTGATGAAACGATCGAATTGTGAACCCGAACTCCCGGGCCAGGTCGAGCATCTGGGCCATTTCGTCGGCACGGTAGCAGTGGTTCTGGACCAGAATGTCTCCTCGAAGTACGCCCGCCAGCGTTTCGTTCTTGAGATCCCGAGACGGCGGCTCACCCTTCCGATCCTTGAGCCACTTGTCCCACTGCCTCCGGTACTGCTCCGCGCCAATGAACGCGGCCCGATAGCCGGCCATGTTGCCCATTCGGGTCGAGGGCCCCCCGGTTGGCATAAACCCGCTTGGGGTTCTCCCCGCAGGCCATTTTCATGCCGTAGGGCGCACCGGGAAACTTCATTTCCTGGACGGTACGAGCCGGAACCAGCCGCACCGTCGCCGAGCGGCCCCCGATGAGATTGGCCGAGCCGGGAAGGACTTGCATCACCGTGACACCGCCGGCAATGGCCAGCGGGATCTGGGGATCCTGCGGCCAGATCGCGTGCTCCGCCCACACTTCGGCGGTCACCGGATTGGTGGCCTCGTTGCCGTCGCTCTCCGCTTGGGTGCCCGGCGCGGCATACACGCCGAGGTGGCTGTGGGTGTCGATGATGCCGGGCGTCACGAATTTCCCGGTACCGTCCACCACGACCGCGTCCGCCGGCGCCGAAAGGTTGGCGCCAATGCCGACAATCTTGCCATCCCGGAACAACACCGAGGCGTTGGCAATTTCCTGACCCGCTGCGGTGAGCACCGTGGCATTCCGGATCAGCACCGGCGGATTGGCCCGGCGCTTGTACGTCGAAGGGTACTGCGGCCGATCTGAGCTGAGGGTGTCAGTAAACAGTGCCGGCAAATCCGCCGGCTTGGTTGCCGGCGCTGGTGCCGGCGTCTGCGCCGCGAGCGGCGTCCTTCCCGCGGTGGCACCCAGAGCCACCAACAGCGAGGAGCCGATGCTCCGAATCCTTCCTGTCATGTCCAATTCCTCGACCAAGGTTTGCGCTACGGAACTCTATTGAACTCCAGCGGCTGACCAGTGAGACCAATCTTCACCAGGGTGTGCGGACTCGCGGTGGTGACCCAAAAGGTGAGCGGGGCGTCGGGGCCGGTGACCGACGCCCGATACACCTCCCTTGGCTTCCCTCCAACCGTGATCGTCTCGACCGCCCCGACACTCATCGTCCACGGCTTGATCTCCGCCTGCCCTGCACTGAGCACCGTCATCGTCCATTTGGCGCCGGCCTTCCACTTGAGCGCCGGAACCAGCGCCTGCACCGAATTGTCGTCGATGGTACCCTCGATGACGACGGTATCTACCACCACGGCCTTGGACTTTCGGGTCTGCGGGTCAATCGTCGTTGCCGAACCCTTGGCCCGCCCGCCGGAATACACCACGTCAACGCCGGCGTCCTGGCCCATCTGCTTGCCGGTCTGCTTCACGCTCTTTATCCGGCCCTTTGCATCCATTTCAAGCGTGGTCGTCTGCGTGACGACGCCGGGGAGTTCGGTGTCTTCGACATAACGAAAACCGTCCGGAGTCTTTTCCAGCACACCCCGCTGCCAGCCCAGCTCTCTTCCGCTGAAGGTCACGGTGAAGCTGTCCCGCCGGGCCACCAAGGCGTCGATATCGAGATCGAGCGTGGCCACCTTCGGCGTCAGGTCGGCCGGGGTCAGTGGCTTGCCATCGGGGTCGAGGATGGTGATCGGCGCGATGGCTCTGAGTTTCTCGTAGATCTTGGCACCGTCACCCACCACGACGATGACCGCCGAATCGGGCCGGATGAAGGCCTTGGCCGCCGCCCGCATCTGCACCGGCGTGACGCTACCGATGCGGACTCGATAGGTCTGGACATAATTCCATATGAGGCCATACAGCCGGGAGTCCGACACCGCGCTTGCCACCTGATCCGCCGTCTCGGTTTGCAGAGGGTAATGTCCGGTGATGCTGCCCTTGGCCGCATCGCTCTCCGCCCGGGGCACCGGCTCGGTGGTGATTCGCCGAAGCTGATGGAGTATCTCGGTCAGCGCCGAATCGGTCACCTCGGTGCGCACCTCCGAGCCGGCTGAAAAAAAGCCGAGGCCTTTGCGCCGGGTGAATTGCGAATACGCTCCGTAGGTCCAGATCTTCTGCTCCCGCAGAATCATGAAGAGCCGGGAAGCCGCGCCACCGCCCAGCACCTGGTTGGCAACAGTGGCGGCGTAGGAGCGTGGGTCGGTGGGCAGGAACGACAAATTCCCCACCACAATGTTGGATTGCACCGAACCGGGCCGATGCACCAGAACCAGTTCGGGCTTGCCCCGTGCCGGAGCTGCCGGGCTCGGTGCGGCTGTCGGCGGAGTCCCGGTCCAGCCCTGGAATGCTGCTGCCGCGAGCCGCCGCGCCTCGGCAAGGGTCACATCCCCCGCCAGCACCAGGAGGGCCCCCGATGGCCGGAGGCGGGCCCGATGGAATGCCACCAGGTCGGCCTTGGAGATGGCTTGCACGCCACTTGGAGTGGGGCTGCGGCCATAGGGATGCCGCCCGTACAATGCCGCCCGGAACGCCCGGTCGGCGATCACGTCCGGCTGGGTCGCCGCCACCTGGAGCGCCGAAAGTGTCTGGGTCCGGAGCAGTTCCACCTCGGCTTCGGGAAACGTCGGCCGCAGCACCGCGTCGCCCATCAACTCGAAGGCCAGAGGCAAGCTCGGCTTGAGCACGGTCGAGGTAATGGCCAGAAAATCCGAGCCCGCCCCGGCACTGAGCGAACCGCCGGCCCCCTCGATCGCCTCCGAAACCTGCTCGGCGGTTCGGGCCCCCGCTCCCTTGGTGAGGAGCCCGGCCACCATGCTCGCGAGCCCCTCCTTGCCCGCCGGATCATGGACGCCGCCGGCGCTGAAGGCGAGGGTGAGCGATACGATCGGCTGCTTCTTGCTTTGAACCACCAGAATCCGGAGACCGTTGGGCAGGTCCACCTGTGCGAACGGCGGATACGGCGCCGGCACCAGCGGGCCCGGCGGAGGGGGAGCCTTGGGGAATCCCTGGGCAATGACCGCAGGGGCAACACTGGCCCCAAGGAGCAGCACGGCGCCAAGCCGGAAGCAATGCTTCATTGGGCGGTTCCGGTGGTGATGAGGATGATCAGAGCGTTGTCGCTGCGAAGGTACTTTGCCGCCACCCGCTTGAGGTCGTCGCCGGTCACTGCGAGGAATCTCCGCCAGTTGGTGTTGACCGCCTCCGGGTCACCCAGGAAGAGGTTGGCGGATTGTACCGCTTCGGCCCGGTTGAGCGCCTGCTGCTGTTGGGTAATCAACTGGGTTCGGTAGCCGTTCTTGGCCTTCACCAATTCGCTCTCCAGGACTCCATCCTTGGCCACCCTGTCGAATTCCTCGATCAGGGCCGCGGAGATCGAGTCCGGGGTGATCCCCTGATTGGCAATGCCCAGGGCCAGTAACACGCCTGGCCCGCGCCGGGGGCCAAACGGATTGCTGAGCACGATCGCCCCCTGCGCCAGCTTCTTTTCCCGAACCACGGTTCGGTTGATCCGGGAGCTCTCCCCCTGGCCGAGGATCGAGGCGAGCAGCTCCAGCGCCGGCATGTCGTCGCTCTTGTACTCCGGCAGTCGGTACGCCAGCATCGTCGCCGGAAGGCTCGCCTTGGCATCGGGCCACGTCCGCCGAATCGTGCCGGGGTTGAAGCGGCTCTCGCAGTTGACCGGAGGTGGCGTCTGCCCCCGGGGAATCTCTCCAAAATACTGCTGGATCAGGGCTCGGGTGGCCGCCGGATCGAAGTCTCCAGCCACAGTCAGGATGGCATTGTTCGGCGTGTAGTAGAGCCGGAAGAACGCCTCGACATCTGGGGTCTTGGCGGCGTTCAGATCTTCCATCGAACCGATCACTGAGTGCGCATAGGGGAAACACGTCGCGCTGTCGGCCAGGGCGTACATCCCCTCAAAAATGGCGCCGGTGTAGGGCTGGTTGTCCACCCGCAGTCTCCGCTCCTCTTTCACCGCCTCCCGCTGATTGGCAAAATTGGAGTCGGTGATGGCCAATGAGCGCATCCGGTCCGCCTCCAACCAAAGCCCGAGGTTGAGCCGGTTGGAGGGGATCGCCTGGTAGTAGTTGGTCCGGTCCTCCGCGGTGCTGCCATTGAGACTCCCGCCGGCTCGCTCCACCAGTTGAAAGTGCTCCGCCTTCTTCACGTTGGCCGAACCCTGGAACATCATGTGCTCGAACAGGTGGGCAAATCCGGTGCGGCCCCGGACCTCGTCCCGCGACCCGACGTTGTACCAGACATCCACCGCCACGACTTGGGAGGTCCGATCCGGAGCCAGGATCACCTTGAGCCCATTGCCGAGGCTGTAGCTCTCCAGGGCAATTCGGCCGGGTTCCTGCGCGGCGGCCTGTTGCGGAACTGCCCCGAGTGCTCCAAAACCGATCACGGCGGCAAACCAGAGTCGTAACTGCATCGATGGAATCCCTTGGGTGTGGGCCGACAATACTAGTGAGGGAGCAACCGGGCGGGGTAGTTCCCGCAGACGCCATCCACCCCAAGCTCTGCAAGGGATCGGAAAACCACCGGGTCGTCCACCGTCCAGGCAATGATCTCACCCCCCCTACGGTGGACCGCCGCCACCAGTTCCGCATCAATAAGGGGCCATTCCTGCCAGAGCGTCCCGGCGCCCGCCGCCGCCATCGGTCCCACTGGATCCACCGGATAGGAGGTCGAAAGGATGCCCCGGCGGAGCGCTGGGGCCTTGGAGCCCAGTCGGGCAATGATCCGGTGGTCAAAGCTGTGCACCGCGCAGCGGACCGGAGTGGGACTCTCCGCGATGGTGCGAAGGAGGGTTGAATCGCCCGCCTCGGGGAGCGCCTTCACCTCAATCCAGACCTCGAGGCCGGCCAGGACGGCCAACGCCGCTTCCAGCGTCGGGATCGGTTCCCCATTCTGGAGCCGGGCCGCCTGAAGGGCAGGGAAGAGCTGATCCCCGATCGGTCCAAGCCCCGGGATGACCGAATCGTGGTGGACGACCAGCCTTCCGTCCCGGGTGGCGCGGATGTCGAGCTCGACGCCGTCGGCGCCCTGTCGGCGTGCCAGCTCGAAGGCGGCGAGTGAATTCTCCAGCGCCTCGCCCGAGGCCCCCCGATGGGCCAGGATCCGCGGTGCCGGTGCTATCATACCAGCGCATTCCCGCCGTTGAAATGGAGAAATGAGGAGATATGTGGAGTCTTAAGATGTTTAAACAATGAGAGTTATCACTTTCTTCAACACACCTTGACCGTGTCGAAAAACACGCCGTTGAGAATGGGGATTACGACGCTTCCAAGAGCCGTGACGGATTGTAAATTAACGACCCGCCACGTTTTCCGTCTCTTGTTCGACTGATGTGTCCAATGAGCGACGCTCCCGACCGGTCCGACGCTGCGCTCGTTACCGCCTACCGGTCCGGGGACGAGGCCGCGGCAACCGAATTGGTGCACCGGCACGGTGGGCCGCTGGGTCGATACCTGTACGCGGCGGGAGCTCCCCCCGGAGACGTCGAAGACATGGTTCAGGAGGCGTTCTTTCGGGCCTTCCGGGCGCTGGATAGCTGGCGCGGAGATGCCACTTTTCGAGGTTGGCTGTTCCGGATCGGTGGCAACCTCCGGAAGGATGAGTATCGAAAGGATGGCCGTCGAATCGTCCTCTCGATCGACGACCACGATGTTGCCGCGGCGGCCGACCCAGCCGGAGAAGCGGGAGCCGCCGAGATGGCGGAGCAGTTGTTGGCCGGCCTTGCCGGCCTGCCCCGGTTGCAGCGTGAGGTGTTTCTGCTGCGGGCCCAGCAGGGGATGGACTACCCGGAGATCTGCGCCGCCCTCGGCACCACGTTGGGTTCCGCCCGGGTTCACTATCACCACGCGGTAAGGCGTCTCAAGGAACTGATGCAATGATCGATGGCCACCTGAACCCCGATCTGATTCCCGACGCTGTGCACCGCCGCGCGGAACTGTCTCCCGCGGACGAGGCGCACCTGCGCGCTTGCCTGGAGTGCCGAGCCGAGTGGGCGCTGGTGAGTGCTACGGCACGCCTGGGGGTGGAGCAGCTCGCCCGGTTTGACGCCGGCCAGGTGGCAGCCGGCCTGCAGGCCCGGCTCGCCGCTGCTCGGCTTCCCTCCCGGCGTCTTTGGCGCTGGCCGGTCGGCTTGGCTGCTGCGGCGGCCCTGATCCTGACGGTGTGGTATTCCCGACCCGGCCCGATCGACTCGACCGCTCCAGCGGCCGCGGTGCCCACCCAGCTGGTGCTCCACGAGCTTGATTCGCTCAACCTGGTGCAGCTCGAAATGGTGCTGGCAACGATCCCGTCCGAGGTCGGGCAGACCGGCCACCTCGAACTTGTAACACTCGCTGATTTGCATACTGACGACTTGGAGCGGGTGCTCCGGTCCCTGGAGGAACAATGAAATTATCCGCTCTGCTGTTGCTGACTGCCATGAGCCTCGGCGCTGGTGCCGCCAACGCGCAGGACACCCTCAATGATCCGGTTCGCGCCACCCGGATCCGCCAGCTCATCGAGCAGCGCTTCGGGGAGCGGCTTCGCGAGGAGCTCGGCCTGACCAACGATCAGGCGGGGCGGATGCGGGTGGCGCTGGCGGGGCTCGCCGCCAGACGGCGGGTCCTGGAGCAGAACGAGCGGCGGATGCACCAGGCGCTCGCCGCCCAGCTGCGGCCGGGAATTGCGGCCGATGCCGACAGCGTGGCCCGGCTGGTCGACGCCATGGCCAATCATCGGGTTGCCTTTGCCCAGTCCTTCAGCGATGAAATGCGCGAGCTCGCCGAGATCTTGAGTCCGGTGCAGCGGGGGCAGTACCTGCTGGCCCGGGAGCGGCTGATGCAGCGGGCCCAGGAGGCTATGCAGGTGGGGCGCCGGCCCCAGCCGCTCCTGCCGGTCCGCCGTCGGCCGTAGCTCGGCGGGCAGGGAGTCATCATCGAGGGGCCGCTTCGGCGGCCCCTCTCGCGTTATTATTCGGTGCAGCCCGAGTGGCGGAATGGCAGACGCAGCGGACTCAAAATCCGCCGGGGGCAACCCCGTGCGAGTTCGACTCTCGCCTCGGGCACTTTCTACCACAACGACTTAGCTGCATCGTCCCCGGCCCGCCACGCTCACATTTGCTCCGATTGTGTCTGTATCTGTGCCTAATCTCGCCAGCTTCGCCACGCCTTCCCGCAAATCCGCCTCATTCACGATGGCATAGCGCCGGTACACCGCTTCCGACGTCGACTCGTCAGCCAGCATCGTCGGGCCGGCGGCACTTGCCGGTGGGCTCGAGGGTCGGCCGCTCCTCCTCCTTTGCAGGAAAGGCCGCTCCGCTCGAGGGGACATTTCGCGTGTCCGGTCCCCTGATCGCTCGGAAGGGATATAGAAACATGCGCAGGAAGTCGCCCATCCACTCGCCAGGAGCGAAACGGTGCGGAGGTGGGAACTCCAGTCCGATGACCCCGGTTGCGGGATACTCGTCATAGTTCCGGTTCATGGTGCCGAAAAGCCTGTCCCAGATGGTGAGCAGGACGCCGAAGTTCTTGTCCTGGTGCGCCGGCTCGATCGAGTGATGTATCCGGTGGTATTGCGGAGTGACGAGGATGTGCTTCAGGGGGCCGAGGTTGGTGCCGATGTTCGCATGGACGAAACGCGAGTACCACATCCGAAAGCCGCCGACACCCATGACCGCAAGGGCCGGTACGCCGAGGGCAAGCATCGGTATGAAGGCCAGGGTCTCCGCGATACAGAATTCCACGGAGTGGATCCGGAGATCGGTGAAGGTGTTCAACTCACGCTGGGAGTGGTGAATCGAATGAAAGTGCCAGAACGGCCGGACCTTGTGCCGGATCCAGTGGTTGCCCCATTGCAGGAAGTCGAAGATCACGACCGCAGCGATGACCTTGACCGAGAGCGGCAATGGCAGCAACGCCGTGAGCGTGTAGCCGCCAGTCGTCGAGTCGTAGAGCAGCTTGAGCAGGCCGACGAACGCCGGTAACGCGGCAACTCTGAACGCGAGGTCGCAGTTGAACCAGACAAAGTCCTGCGCCAATCCCCACGAGAACACTCGCTGGGTCCGCACTCCTGGACGTACCCATTCGATAAAGAGGATCGAGAGAGTGAACCCCCAAAACCAGGGAGTGAGGTATACCTCCTGGGCCGCCCAATAGTATTCTTTGATCTGAATCGGCGTGACGGCTCTCAGCCAGTCGAGGACGGAGGTGAGGAGCAGGGTCATGGTGGAATTATGCGCCGGCTGAGGGTCCGCAGCAAAGACTCTCCATGGAGGATCGACAAGTCACCCGGTGTTACGGTGCTTGCTGGGGTTTTACCACTGAGTTGGACTCGAATTCCGCTGGGGGCAATCCCGGGCGAGTTCAACTCTTCAGCGCCGCTGGGAAGTCTTCCTCGCCAGGAGTCCCACGAGTCCGAGCACCCGGCGCGCGACCGGCTCGAGCAGCGGCTTGATCGGTCGCAATGCCGCGCGCAGTTTGCCCAGCAGCCGGTTTTCCTGGTGGCTCGAGTGTGTGGCGGCCCGCAGGACTTCTTTATCGAATTGCAACTCAACCGCCGGCAGGTTTCCGGAGTCCTGGTCCACGGCCGCCCACGCCTCCCGAAAACGATCGAAGAAATACTCCCGCGTCTCCGATCGGAGCGGGCGCAGCTCCGGAGGCACCGCGGCTCCGGCGGGGCCAACGGTACGCCCAATCGTCGCGTGAAGATTGATCTCCCAGATCTGAATCCGTCCGTCTTTGAACGAATAATCGATCTGGCCGTAGTCGATCCGGGCGAGGTCAAAGATCTCGGCGAGCTGGGCGGTGTGCGGATTGCCCCGCACATACTCCTGCTCCTCGAGCACCAGGTCGCGGGTATACTGCGAGTCCGCGAATTTCACCATCCATCGTTGGGCGTGGTTGAGACTCCGCGCCAGAATCCGGTCGCCCACCTTGAATGCCGCATACTTTCGGTAGAGACCGTCGGGGTGGTCGGTGGAGCAGAATTCCACAGCCAGCAGGTCATTGTGCGGGCGCCCCTCCATCAGGGAGAGTCCGACGGCCTTGTCGAGCTCCTGACTGGAATGCAAAAGGGGAGAATAGTTTCCGTCGTGACAGCGCTCCCCCCGGAGGAAGACGGGATACCGGAGCCCGCCAAGATCTTCGTTTAACCGGAATGCTCGGAAATCGTTGCGCCCCTCCGCGTGGAGGGCCCGCAGCAGATCGTACCGTCCCATCCAGCGCGATGGATCATTCAGTATCCGAATCCCTTCGACGGCGTGCAGCCTCTGGTAGACCATCCGGACCAGGCGGTCCATTCCCGGTGACAGTTGATCCAGCCCCGCCAGCACATAGGTTCCCCGGCCGAACCGGGTCTGCCGCGGAAGATCCTCGTAGGGCACGACGTGAAATCGCTGGACCAGGCTGGGCGGCTCGACGGAAAAATACTCATCCATCGTGAACGCGCCTGCCTTGGGGACGAGGAAGTGGATCATGCCGGCGCTGCCTCAGATTCTCGCCGTGCGCTCCAGCGGGACAAGATGGTGGTGGCGCTCATCTGGCCGGTGACGTTGGCGACCGTGGCGAAGATATCGGGAATCGTCTCGACCACTTCGAGGAGGATAACGCCTTCGATTGGCACCCCCGCAGCGACGAAGACTGGGACCATTCTGAACGAGCTGCCCCCGCCGCTGTTCGGGATGCCCGTACTGCTGAAGCTGAGCAGGCAGACCGTCGCGACGAACGCCCCAACCACCGCCGGTGTGAGGGCAATTCCGTACACGTGGGCCAGGAAGACCAGCTTGACGGAATCCTGAATGCCCACACTGATCCGGAAGAGTGACACGCTGAGCGGGAGCAGGAATCCGGTGGCCGTCTCCGGCAGGGCGAGGTGCTGCCGTCCGCCCTCGACCAGCGCCGGAAGCGCCGCTGCGGACGACCGGGTGCTGGCCGCAACAAGCTGGGCCGGCAGTACCGCCCGGGCAAAGGCCCCGACCGGCACCCTTCCCAGTGCCGCGGTCAGCGGGTAGAGAAGCAGCAGCCACACCATTGTCACAGCGGGTTGAATCAGCAGGTACCCGCCCAGGATGCCGGCCAGGGACGCCCCCGTCTCCAGCGCCAACACGTACCCGAGCGCGAACACGCCGATCGGCGTCACCACCAGTATCCAGTGCACCAGCACCATCATCGCCTGGGCAAGTGCGTGGAACCCGCGCGCCAGCGGAAACCGCTGATCATCGGGCAACCGGGTCACCGCCAGCGCGAGTACCATCACGAAAAGGAGAAGCGGAAAGATCTGGCCCCGCACCGCGGCCTCAAAGAGATTGCTTGGCACCAGCGAACCGAGCCAATCTCCCGCTGCTGGCGCACTGGCGGCAATCGCCTCGGCCGGCACCGTGATCCCTTTGCTCAGCGCCAGGGCGGTGCCGGGCGCCACCGGGAACGGCCGCAGGAATGCCCAGGCCATCCCGAGGGTGAGGAATCCCATCGCCAGGAGCACCGTGGCGTACAGTCCCATGGCGCGCAGGGTCATTGCCCCGACACCCCGCACCCGCGCATGGGTGATTGCCGAGAGGGTGAGGGCGAGCGCGAGCGGAAGGGTGACGAGCTGGAGCGCCGAGAGCCAGATTCTGCCGAGAACCTTTGCGGCCTCTCCCACCGCGGCGAGGAGGGGACCCCCGGTGAGGTGGCCGACCAATCCCAGTCCGAGGCCACCGACTAGCGCGGCGGCCGACCAGAAGGTCAGCGAGCCGCGGCCGGGGCGCATTCGAGTGGGAGCATCAGTATCTCCGTAAGGGGGAACGACGCGGCGGCCAAGCCGAAGGGCAACAGCTACCAAGGCAAAGAGCGTGCCGACTGCTGGCTTGTATTACTTTAGGGCAATCGCGCCCTTCCTCCTTCGCGGACATCCATGACGTTCGAGACCCTTGTCGTCCCCGCTGCTGCCGAGGCGCACCCGACCCCCTTTCTCGCCGTGATCGTACCGCAAGGACCCTGTCCCGCGTCCCTCACCGCTCTCGACGCGGCGAGCGGCGGCGCCATCGGGCGCTGCTATGCAGCAGGAGACTTTTCCGGCAAGAAGGACGAGGCCGCCCTGCTGTATCCGGCTGGACCGCGTTCCCGGATTCTCCTGTTGGGCGTCGGCGCCCCTGGTGTGGGGAGTCGGCACGCACTCCGTCGCGCCGCCTCCGTCGGCGCCAAACGGGCCCGAACCACCGGCGTCACCTCGGCCGCAATTTATGCAACCGCCGAGGCCCGCGGCGCCGCCACGCCGGGAGAAGTCGGGCAGGTGCTCGCAGAGGGCGCCGCCCAGGGCGCCTGGCATTTCGTGGGAATGAAACAGCCTTCCGAAGACACCAAGCCGCCGCTTGCCCGGGTCGAGCTCTTGGCCCCCGCCGACACAGCAGCGATGCAAGCAGGTCACCAAATCGGCGCGGCGATCGCCGCCGGGCAATTGCTCTGTCGGGGACTCCAAGTGCTCCCCGGCAATCACTGCCCTCCCAGTCGAATTGCCGAGGCGGCAGCCGAGATTGCCAAACGGCACGGCCACGGCATCCAGGTGCTGGACCTCGCTGGAATAAAAAAAGAAGGTATGGGGGCATTGCTTGCCGTGGCGCAGGGAAGCGCCGAAGAGCCCCGCTTCATTGCCATCGAGTACAACGGCGCGCCGGGCGCTCCAATTGTGCTGGTGGGGAAGGGGGTTTCCTTCGACACCGGCGGCATCTCGATCAAGCCGGCCCAGAACATGGAGGACATGAAGTACGACATGTCGGGCGCCGCTGCGGTGCTGGGCACCTTCGAAATGCTCGGCCGACTGCGTCCCAAGGTGCATGTGGTGGGACTGATCCCCTCAGCGGAAAACATGCCGTCGAGCACCGCCATCAAGCCCGGGGATGTCGTCACCAGCCACCTCGGCAAGACCATCGAAATCGTCAACACCGACGCCGAAGGCCGGTTGCTGCTGGCCGACGCCCTCTCCTACGCCCGCCGGTACCAGCCCGCTTGCGTCATCGATATTGCCACGCTGACCGGCGCCATCACCGTTGGCCTCGGTCACTCCGCCGCCGGCGTGATGGGCACCGACCCGGCACTGGTCCAGGAAATCCTCAGCGCCGGCCAGCGCGCCAACGAGCGCGCCTGGGAGCTGCCGCTGTGGGATGAGTATCGTGAGCTCAACAAATCGGATATTGCCGACGTCAAGAACAGCGGGGGGCGGCCCGCGGGAAGCATTTCAGCGGGGTGGTTCCTTCGGGAGTTTGTCAGCGGATTTCCCTGGGCCCATTTGGATATTGCCGGCACCGCCTACACCGACCGGGACGACCCGGCCCTGGTGAAAGGACCAACCGGAATGGGTGTCCGGCTCTTCAGCGAATTTCTGCTCGCGCGGGCGTGAGTCGCTCCCTCGTCGCGGCGCTGGTGCTGCTGGCCGTGCCCGCCGCCGTTGTGCGCGCCCAGGTGGTGGATACGGCGCGGACCGATTCCCTGGCTCGCGACACGACCGATTTCACCGGGCTCTTCCTCAAAGCCCAGCTGGAGGGGCGCCGCACCATTCCGGTATCGCCCCGGATCGGTGCCTCAAACCTGCTCCCGCTTCATTCTCGGCTGGTCGTCAATCGTGATTCAATTCTCTGGCACAACGCCGAAACCGTTGGCGATCTCCTGACCAAGGTGCCCGGCGTGTTTCTCTTCCGAGGCGGCTGGGCCGGGCGTCCCGAACTGCCCAACTACCAGGCCCGCGGTGCCACGTCGGTGGATTACCTCCTCGACGGAATGCCCTACCTGCCCATCGGCCAGGACAGCGTGATGGTCGATCCTTCGCTCTTTCCGGTGAGCCTGCTCGATCGGATGGAAGTGGAGCGACTGCCCGGCAAGTTGGTGGTGCACCTCTTCACTCGTCGGAACGACCGCAACGTTCCCTACAGCCGGATCGGCATTGCCAGCGGCGATCTCCAGATTGCCCGCTACCAGGGTCAGCTTGAGAAGCGCAGTGCCAAAGGCTTCGGCTTTTCGGCCGCCTTCGACCATCTCTCGGTTCCCAATTACAACGTCCTGAGCCCCACCGGCGATTACTCCAATACCCAAGGCTGGATTCGCCTCGAATACATCCCCTCCAGCAACTTCGGCGCTGAGCTCCGCTTCCTGCAGAGTGCCCCGGACCGAGATCCGATCGTATCGCTCAGCGCTCCGACCGATACCTTGAGCGAGGCCCGGAAGGGATCCCGGCACGACTACGCCGCGCGGATTCACTGGAACCGGCAGAAGGCCGGACTCGGTCCCCGGTTCGATGTGCTCCTGAATCGTACCGCATGGACCGACCGGATCGAGAGGGATTCCTCCCTGGTGCTCACCGATTCGCTGGATGACAACGGGAATGTGGCCAAGACCGACACCACCTACTCGATTGGCGATCATCACCGCACCGTGAACCAGGCCGGGGTGCTCTGGGGATACCGGCTTCCCGCAGCCAGCCTCGACGGGTCCCTGTTTTACCAGTCGACTTGGACGCCGCTCGACCTTCGGGCTCGGGGAGGCGTGGCGCCGAATCGGTGGTTCACCGCCAACTTCGAAGCGGTGTATCGAAAGCACCAGGAAGGGCGGGCCAGTAAGTGGGTTACCGCTCGCGCCGGCGTCGCGCTCCCCTTGGGATTTTCCCTGAGCGGGGTATGGCGCCGAGGCTCCGAGGTGGCACGGCCCGCTCTCCTGCTCGATTCGGCTCAAACACTGGACGACCGATCGCTCGCCGCAGGGTGGCACACCAACCCACTGCAGGTCGAGGCAACCTATTCCTGGAATGCGGGGTATCGGCCCACCGGCTATTCCCAGTACTCGGTCATGGGAACCCCGTCAGGGAGTGGCCGGACTGAGTGGGTGACCCTGAACGCCCGGTTGGCGCCGCTGCAGTGGGTGACCCTGGACGGCTGGTACAGTACGCCCCAAGGACGCCGGCCGGAGGGCCAGCCTCCAACCCATTCGGTCATCAACGGGACTATTCAGAGCAAGTTCTTGCCGACTTTTCCCAGCGGCGTTTTCAATTTCAAGCTCCAGCTCAGCATGGAGAGCTGGAGTTCCGGCGTGGTAGGTCGAGATGCCAATGACGCTCCCGTTTCTCTCAAAGGCGCAACCTTCCTTCGGAGCTATCTCGGCCTCCAGCTCGGAGCCTTCACCGCCTACTACGACCGCTACAATGTGCAGGGCACCCGCCTCGAAGCGGTCCCCGGGCTCCAGATTCCCCGTTTTGCCAGCACTTTCGGGGTCCGGTGGGAGTTCCAGAACTGAAGAATTCTCCCTTCCGCAATGGGTGTGTAACGCGTTATCTTGCAAGGCTATGCCGCTGAGCATGACGGGGTTTGGCGCGGCGGAGGGACCGGTCGCCGGCGGAACGCTCCGGGTGGAAATCCGGACTGTCAACCACCGCTACTTCAACCTCGCCGCCAAGCTACCCGGAGATTTGACGGCTTTCGAGCCCGATCTGCGGGACCGGCTCCGCCGGGATTTTGAGCGCGGTCAGGTGACCGTGACGGTCCGGTGGGCATCGTTTCCGGGCCCGACCAATGGGATGATGACTCTGGATCCTGAGCGGGCCCGCCAGGCAGTTGCCCGACTGACCGAGCTCAAGCGGATTACCGGTTTGGTAGACGCCGAGATTTCTCTCGATCTCATCGCCCGGCAGCCCGATGTGTTCACTGCGGCGGAAGCGAGCACCAGCCCGGTTGTGTGGGCCGACATCGAACCGGTGGTTGCCCAGGCCGCCGAGCAGTGCCGGCAAGGTCGGCTCCGCGAAGGGGCCGCCTTGGCGGAGGAACTCGGCGAGCAGCTCAGCACGATTGCCGCGCTGCAAGAACAGGTGAGCGCCCGGGCGCCCGAGCGGCTGGTCCGGGAGCGGGATCGGCTGCGGGAGGCGGTGGCGCAGCTGCTCAATGAGCGCCCGGTGGACGAACAGCGCCTGGCCCAGGAAATCGCCTTTCTGGCGGAGCGGCTCGATGTTCGGGAGGAGCTGGTACGGCTCCGGGCCCACCTCGAGGCGTGTCGCGAGGCACTCAAGGGCACCGGGCCGGTGGGTAAGCAGCTTGGTTTCCTGGCGCAGGAGCTCGGTCGCGAGGTCAACACGATCGGCTCCAAGGCAAATGACGCCGCAATCCAGCATCTGGTGGTCGGAATGAAGGGAGAGCTGGAGCGATTCCGGGAACAGCTCGAGAACTTGGCGTAGCTCCGTTTCTGCTGGTGCTTTCGTCTCCCTCGGGGGGCGGCAAGTCGACCATTGCGCGCCACTTGATCGAGGCGCGTGAGGATGTGACTTACTCGGTGTCCGCCACCACTCGCGCCCTGCGCCCGGGGGAGCACGACGGAATCGATTACCACTTTCTCTCTGCGGCCGAATTTGATCGCCGCCGGAGTGCCGGAGAGCTGGTGGAGTGGGCGGAATACGGCGGGAATCTCTACGGCACCCTCCGCTCCGAGGTGGAACGGGGCTTGGCCGCCGGGAAGCACGTGGTGATGGACATTGAAGTGGCCGGGGCGCGCCAAGTGCGCGAGCGGTTTCCCGATTCGGTGCACGTCTTTGTCCTCCCGCCGTCGGCGGCGGAACTGGTGGCTCGGCTGCAGCGCCGCAACACCGAGGAGTTGACCGCGGTTGAACGACGCCTGGGAATTGCCGCTGATGAGCTTAACGCCGCGGAGGAGTACCAGTACGTGGTGGTGAACGACGACGTGGTCGAGGCGGTGTCGCAGGTGGCCGCCATACTGGACGTGGAGGCGCGGCGAGTTCGCCGCATCACCAACCTCCGCCATGTCATTGACGATCTTCGGCGGGATCTCGCCGGGCAGCAGCAACGACTTCGAGGATAGCTCATGGAAATCTTTACGCCAGCCGATGCCGCGCGAAACGCCGGCACCAAATACCGCTCCATTCTGGTGGCGGCGCGATTCGCTCGCTATCTCAACGAGTTTCCCAAGGACCGCCAGGTGCAGTGGTCCGAAAACGAGCGCGCCATGAAGCTCACCACGCTCGCCATGCGCAAGCTGGTGTCCGGTGAACTCAATTTCCGGGAACTCCGCCGCCGCCGCTCCGAGGTCTAGGCCGGTGTGGACCGGCCGGCACGTGGTGGTGGGCGTGTCGGGCGGGATTGCCTGTTACAAGAGCTGTGAGCTGGTCCGGCGGCTGATCGTGGCCGGCGCCCGGGTAGACGTAATTCTTACCCCGAGCGCCACCGAGTTCGTCAGCCCACTGACCTTTGAAGCGCTCTCCGGTCGCCCGGTCTTCAGCTCCCTGTGGGATCGGGGTCAGGCGCTCGCGCATATCCGTCTTGGCCAAGACGCCGAGCTCATCATCGTTGCTCCTGCCACTGCCCACCTGTTGGCGCGGGTGGCGCACGGACTCGCCGACGAACAGCTGACCACCACCTTGCTGGCTGCCACCTGCCCGGTACTGCTTGCCCCCGCCATGAACCACGTCATGTTTGCCGCGGCGCCTACCCAGGGAAATCTTGCGGCACTCCGGGAGCGCGGATTCGGATTGGTCGGGCCCGAGATCGGACCCCTCGCCGAAGGACCATCCGATCGGCCCGGGAGGATGAGCGAGCCGGAAACGA
>JANNSC010000201.1:0-8037 GCA_031402135.1 Gemmatimonadales bacterium
CAGCCGGCTGCCGGTGTATCGCGGTGTGCTCGATGAAATCGTCGGCATGGTGCACGCCTTCGACCTGTTCCGCCTCAAATCTGCTGACACGGTGCCGGTCCGCCCGCTCGCAGTGGCGCCGGCCAGCCGGACCTGCGCCGATCTGTTGCTCGACATGCAACGGGAGCGCCGGCATCTTGCCGTTGTCCTCGACGAATTTGGCGGCACCTTGGGAATCGTCACCCTGGAGGACCTGCTCGAGGCAATGGTGGGAGAGATTGTCGACGAAGACACCGGCTCGGTCCCGCCCGCTCCTGCTGCCGATCCCGACCTCCTTGAGGTCGATGGCTCCGTCCCGGTGTCCCAGATCGAGGAGCGATTCGGGGTCGCGCTGCCCGAGGGCCAGGCCGCTACCATTGGGGGACGCCTGGTCGAGCTGGCCGGACGATTCCCGGTCAGTGGCGAGCGATTTCTCCTCAGCGGCCTCGAACTCGACCTGCTCCGCGCCTCGCCCACTCGGGTGGAGCGTCTGCTGATTCGCCGCGGCTCCCCCAGTACCACCGCGCTCGACCGGAACCCAGGATGATCAAGAAATCGCTCCCCCCCGAACGCATGCTCAAGCTGTTTCGAACCGGGAACGCCGCCGAGTTTCTTGGGCGCGCCCGGATGCTCGAGCCCGCCGATCTCGCCGATGTGCTGGCGCTCGCTGATGACCAGGAGCGGGTTGAAATTGCCAAGCTGCTCCCTCCCGAGCTCACTGGCGAGGCACTCATCGAGATGCCCAGGGTGGAGCACGCCGAAGATACCCTGGCGTCGTTGACCGCCGAGCAGGCCGCCGACATTCTGGAAGAGTTGTCCGACGACGATGCCGCTGACCTCCTCGGGGAACTCGGGCCCGAAGACCAGCAGCGCATTCTCAACGCGGTCGATATCGACGAACGGCGTGACGTCGAGCGGCTGCTGAAATACCATGAAGAAACTGCCGGTGGACTGATGACGGGGGCCATGGTGACGGTCGGCCCCGACGACACCGTGGCGGAAGCCATCGAGAGTATCCGCCGACAGGCCGAGGATGTCGAAGACTTCACCGAGACTTACGTCGTCGACGGCGAACGCCGGCTTGCTGGTATCCTGGGCTTCAAGCGCCTGGTGCTGAGCCCGCCCCAGCGGACGGTCGGGGAACTCATGGACGAGCCCGACGTGACCGTCGGGCCGGAAATGGACCAGGAAGAGGTGGCCCGATTGATGGCCCGGTACAATGTGCCCAACATCGCCGTGGTGGATCGCGAGGGCAGACTGCTGGGTCGTATCACCTTCGACGACGTGTCGGACGTTGTCGAGATGGAGACCACCGAGGACCTGCTCCGCTTTGGCGGCGTGTCCGCCCAGGAAGACCTCGGCGCCGGATGGTTCGACGCGCTGAAGACTCGGCTCCCCTGGCTCTTCGTCAATCTGCTGACCGCATTTGTCGCCGCCGGCGTCGTGGGTCTGTTTACCAGCGTGGTCCAGGCGCTCCCGGCCCTCGCCGCCTGGATGACGGTGATTTCCGGAATGGGTGGCAATGCCGGAACTCAAGCGCTGGCCGTGACGGTCCGCCGATTGGCCCTCGGCTTGATTGCCCCCACCGCCTTTCTCCGGGTCATCGCCAAGGAAGTGATGGTCGGGCTCGCCGCCGGTGTCTCAACCGGCGTCGTCACCGCAATCGTTGCGGTGATCTTCCGGCAGCCGGCCCTGCTTGGCGTGGTGGTCTGTCTTGCCATGATCGGCAATCTCTTCGTCGCCGGCTTTGCCGGCGCGTTCATCCCCCTCCTGTTGGAGCGCTTCAAGATCGATCCCGCCATCGCCTCATCGGTCTTTGTCACCACCTTCACCGACGTCTGTGGCTTCGCCCTCCTCTTGGGGCTCGGCGGCTTGCTGCTGTTGTAGCGTGATGAGCCAACCGTTCGCCAAGTAACGGGTTACCTTTCTCCCCATGGATCTGGAGCACCTCCTCGCCGACCTCGCCCAGGGCCGGACGGCAGCGCTCGCCCGGGCCATCTCGATCGTGGAGAATGGCCGTCCCGGATTTGAACAGCTGCTTGGGGCGGTGCATCCCCGGCTGGGGCGGGCCCGGCGGGTCGGGATGACCGGACCGCCCGGGGCCGGAAAGTCCAGCCTCGCCCGCCTCCTGGTCGAGGCGTGGAGAGCCGATGGCTGCACCGTCGCCGTCGTCGCCTTGGACCCCAGCAGCCCCTTCTCCGGTGGTGCCCTGCTGGGCGACCGGATCCGCATGGAAGCAATTGCCCTCGACCCCGGCGTCTACATCCGTTCCATGGCAACTCGGGGCACCCTCGGGGGCTTGGCCACCAGCACTCGTGAGGTCTGCGACGTGCTGGATGCAGGGGGGTTCGACCGCATCCTCATCGAGACGGTTGGCGTCGGGCAATCGGAACTCGCGGTCACCGGCATGGCGGATTCGACGGTGTTGGTCCTGGTGCCGGAATCAGGTGACGGAATTCAGACCCTCAAGTCCGGCGTGATGGAAGCGGTGGACATCTTTGCGGTAAACAAGGCCGACCGGCCGGGCGCCGACACCATGGCCCGGGAGGTCGAAATCACCCTGGGCCTCCGCCACCGCAACGGCGTGTCCGGAAGCCCGTCGTTTCCGGGCTGGGAGCCGCCGGTGCTGCTGACGGCGGCGGTAAAGGGCGAGGGCATTGATGCCCTCGTCGCAGCGCTGGATCGGCATTTTTCCTGGCTGGAGGCCTCCGGCGAGCTTGCCACTCGGAGGAGAGTGCGGCTGGCCGCGCGGACCCGCGAAGTGGTGGACCGGGCCATGAACCGCTGGGTCTGGCAGGAAACCGGCGCGGATGAGGTGCTGCAAAACCGGATTGACGACGTCGCAGCCGGCCGAGTCAGTCCCTATCACCTTGCCCAGGAAATCGTTTCGGGCCTGAAGGAGGGGAGCCGAGCATGAGTCCATCGGAGCCGAAGCTCACCTATACCCCCAAGGATCTCGAGCCCACCCTCGGATCGCCCGACGAGCTCCCCGGGGTCTGGCCCTACACCCGCGGTATTCATTCCGACATGTATCAAGGCCGGCGCTGGACCATGCGCCAGTTCGCCGGATTCGGAACCGCCGAGGATACCAACCGCCGCTACAAATTTCTGCTGGAGCGGGGCCAGACCGGCCTCTCGGTGGCCTTCGATTTCCCCACGCTGATGGGGTACGACTCCGACCACCCCCGCTCCGAGGGAGAGGTGGGGAAGTGCGGCGTCGCCATCTCCAGTCTGCGCGATATGGAGGACCTCTTCGCCGGAATTCCGCTCGATCGAGTCTCCACCTCGATGACCATCAATGGCCCAGCGGCCATTCTCTTCTGCTTCTACGTGGCCGCCGCCGAGCGGCAAGGCGTGGACATCCGGGAACTGCAAGGCACCGTGCAGAACGACATTCTCAAGGAATACATGGCCCAGCACGCCTGGGTCTATCCGCCGGAGCCGGCGCTGAAAATTATTGTGGACATGTTCGAGTGGGCGGCAGAGCACACTCCCAAGTGGAATACCATCTCCATTTCCGGCTACCACATCCGCGAAGCCGGAGCGACCGCAGCCCAGGAACTCGCCTTCACCCTCGCCAACGGCTTTTGCTACGTCGAACACGGTGTGGCCCGGGGTCTCCCGGTGGACAGCTTCGCTCCCAGGCTCTCGTTCTTCTGGGACGTCCACAATGATTTCTTCGAGGAAATCGCCAAGATGCGCGCCGCCCGGCGGATCTGGGCGCGCCACCTGCGCGGTCGCTACGGTGCCCGGGATGAGCGCAGCTGGAAAATGCGGTTCCACTGCCAAACCGCCGGCGTCACTCTGACCGCCCAGCAGCCGATGAACAATATCGTGCGGGTGGCCTACCAGGCACTTGCCGCGGTGCTGGGCGGCGCCCAATCGCTGCACACCAACGCCCTCGACGAAACCCTGGCCCTGCCCACCGAAGAATCGGTCCGGATTGCGCTCCGCACCCAACAGATTCTCGCCGCCGAAACCGGGGTTGCCGATGTCGCCGATCCGTTGGGCGGGTCCTACTACCTCGAGGCGCTGACCGACCGGATGGAACGGGAGGCCGAAGGACTCTTTGCCGAGATCGAGGCACAGGGAGGTGTGGTGGCCGCCATCGAGTCCGGCTGGTTTCAACGCCAGATTGCCGGAAGTGCGGCGCGGTACCAGTCCGAGCTCGAGCGAGGCTTGCGGACGGTCGTTGGCGTTAATGACTTCATCGAGGCGTCCGAAGGTCCTCCGGATATTCTCACCATCGGCGAGGAAGTCGACCAGGCCCAGCGGGCCCGGATGGCGCACCTGCGGAAGCAACGGGACTCGGCCCGGGTCGAGCAGAGCCTCGAAGCGCTCAGCCAGGCAGCCCGGGGAGAACACAATGTGATGCCTGCCATGCTGGACTGCGCCCGGGCGTACTGCACCCTCTATGAGATTCGGGAAGTGCTCGAGCGAGTCTACGGCGCCTACCGCGAACCGGTGTTTTTCTAGGAGCGTCCGATGTCATCCAAGGCGCTGACGGATATCCGAAAGCAGTTGCAGCGGCTGGTGCGATTGCCGGTGGGCACCCACTGGATAGTGTCCTGTTATCTGAAACTTGAACCTCGGGATCGCAGCCGGGGCAAGTATCTCATCAAGCTCAAGAACCGGATTCGCGAGGTGGTCGAGGCGCTCCCCGCCGAGGGCCTCACCCGTGCCGAAACCGAGCAGGTGGTTGGAGACCTCCAGAAGCTCCAGAGCATGCTGCAGCGCCCCGATGCGCTCCCCGCGGCCCAGGGTCTCGCTGTGTTCGTCTGCAAGCCGCTGGGATTGTTCGAGGTCATTGCGCTGCCCCGGGTCCACCGCTCCCGCCTGCTGGTGGCGCGTACCGCATTGGTGCGGGAACTCGCCGCCCTGGAAGACGAGGTCGGCCGCCTGCTTGCCGCTGTGCTCGACAAGAGCGGGGCCACCATCTACGAAGTCACCGCGTTCGAAACCCGCAAGCTCGCCGACATCGACGCCGCCGACCGGAAGTCAGGGCGCTTCCATTACAATCGCCAGGGATTGGGCGGCTCCGGGGAACACGGATTCCACAATCGCCTGCGGCACGACCGGGAAAAGCTCTTCGACACAGTGGCAGGACAACTCTTCGAAATCGACCGACGCGAGCCGGTGCGGGGCATCATCCTGGGCTCGCCCGGTGGCGATGCCGACGCGCTTCGGATGTTCCTCCACCCCTACGTAGCCGCCAAGGTGCTTGGCACCACCCGGATGGCGCGCAAAGAGGGTGGGTTAAGCGTGGTGCAGGCGACCGTCCTCGAGGTGCGCGAAGCCTTCGAGCGGAAGCTGGAACGGCACCTCGCCGCTGAAATGCTGCTGGGGCGGGGCTCTGGTTGGGCGGTCAATGGGATCGCCGATACCCTCGATGCGCTTGCCAAGGGCCAGGTGCGAACCCTCCTGGTCCGGGCCGACGCCAGCGTACCCGGCTTCCGCTGTGGCGCAACCGGCAGACTCACCCTCAATGCCAACGACTGTCGCGGGCTGGGCAGCGCCGTTCCGGTTCCCGATGTGGTGGACGATGCCATCGAAGAGGCGCTTCGCCAGCGCATCGACCTCGATGTGGTCTTCGAGCCCGACGCCGCCGACACCATCAACGGGCTGGCCGCCCTGCTGCGCTTCCGATAGGAGCACCATGTCAGCCACCCGAACCCGACCCATCCGGGTCCTCGTTGCCAAACCCGGACTCGATGGCCACGATCGCGGCGCCAAGGTGGTGGCCGCGGCGCTGCGCGATGCCGGGATGGAGGTCATTTATACCGGACTCCACCAAACCCCCGAAATGATCGCCACCGCCGCGGTCCAGGAAGACGCCGATGTGGTCGGCCTGTCCATCCTGAGCGGCGCCCACATGACCCTGTTTCCTCGGGTCCGCCAGTTGCTCGACGCCATGGGTCGCAAGGATCTGCTCCTGACCGGCGGTGGCATCATCCCGGAGGCCGACATCGAGGCCCTGCAAGCCCGGGGGGTAGGCCGCTTGTTCGGGCCGGGAACCCCAACCAGTGAGCTGATTGACTACATCACCTCCTGGGCGGCCCTGCACCTTGAAGACTGAGCCGCCGGCGCCGAGGCCCTCCCGGCTTCGCGAGCTCACTGCCGAGTATCGCGCCCTCGCCGAAAAACTCCGCGCCGGTGGCGGTCCCGCCCGCGTTGCCAAGATGCACCGGCAAGGCAAGCTCTCCCCCCGTGAACGGGTCGCCCAGCTGCTCGACCCCGGCACGCCCTGGCTCGAGGTTGGATTGCTGGTGGCCCACGACCAGTATGACGGCCAGGCGCCCGGAGCCGGAGTAATTACCGGAGTCGGCGTGGTGTCGGGGCGCGAGGTTGTGGTGGTGGCCAACGACGCCACCGTCAAAGCCGGCGCCTGGTGGCCCGAGACGATTCCCAAAATGCTCCGGGCCCAGGAAATCGCCATGCGCCAGCGCATTCCGATCGTCTACCTGGTGGATAGCGCCGGAGTGAACCTTCCCTTCCAGGGCGGGGTCTTCCCCGGACAGTATGGTGCCGCCCGCCTGTTCTACTACAACGTCATCATGCGGCGCTATCTCCGGGTGCCCCAGATCGCCGCAGTGATGGGAAGCTGCGTCGCCGGCGGCGCCTACCTGCCGGCGCTCTCCGACGTGATCTTCATGGTGGAAGGCACCAGCTTCATGGGGCTCGGTGGCCCCAACCTGGTCAAGGGAGCCACCGGCCAGACGGTGGACGGAGAATTCCTCGGTGGGGCTCACACCCACACCGAAGTGAGCGGGGTGGCCCACTATCTGGCTGCCAACGATTCCGATTGCCTCTCCCGGATCCGCGAATATCTGGGGCGTTTGCCCCGAGCCGAGAGCCTCCACCACTCCCTTGCCGAGCCCGCCCCCCCCAAGGCGCCACCCGAAAGCCTCTACGACATCCTGCCGCACGATCACCGGATGTCCTACGATATGCATCAGGTGCTGGCGGCCCTTCTTGATGGTGGCGTCCTCGATGAATTCCAGCCCCAGCGTGCCAAGGAAATGCTCTGCGGCCACGCTCGCATCGAAGGACGCCCGCTGGCTGTGGTGGCCAACCAGCGCGGGCTTATCAAGGGCCAGCCGGGGGACCGCCCCCGCTTCGGGGGGATCGTGTACGCCGAAAGTGCCGAGAAGGTGGCCTACTTCATCGAGACCGCCAATCGCGAACGGCTGCCGATTCTCTTCATCCAGGATGTCAGCGGCTTCATGGTGGGTCCCGAGGCGGAGCACGCCGGTATCATCCGCGCCGGCGCCCGATTCGTCGAGGCCATGGCAGCGGCGGCGGTGCCCAAGCTGGTGCTCACCGTCAACCACGCCTCCGGCGCAGGCTACTATGCCATGGCAGGGCAGGGATTCGATCCGGATTTCGTGCTGAGCTGGCCCAGCGGCAGGATGGGGGTCATGGAAGGTGAAGCGGCTATCGCCGCGGTTCATGGCGTTGAAATCGAAGCCGCCCGCCGGGAACAGCGCGAGGTCGCAGCCGACGTGAAGGCCGCCGTGGACCAGATGCGTGCCGATTACGAACGCGATCTCGATGCCCGCCACGCCGCTGCCCGCGGCCACGTGGACGCGATCATCGCCCCGGAGGAAACCCGCGACGTCCTCGCCTTTCTGCTTCGGGTCTCCTCCCAGTACGCCGGGCCCCACCTCGGCCCCTTCGTGCTGCCGCCGCTCGATGCTGCTGGCCTTCGGTAGAGCCCGGCCTCACCGGGCCCTGGCAGGTGCGCTCGCGCTGGTAGCCGGGTGCGCCGGTGCTCCCGGCCCACCAGTGGGAAGCCCGACGCCGGTGTCCGATCCGCCCGCTGTCTCCGGGCCCACCCCCAACCAGCCCCCGACGCCCCGCCCGCGGTTCGTTCCCCCCCCGCACGCCGCCCGGCGTTGAGTTTGTATACTTCCCCCGCCGGGTGCGTTCTCGCCGCCCTCACTCAGCCTTTTCCAACCTGCGTCTGCTTATAATCGTGCCACGCGCGCGGTGCAGTACAAGTGTGTGCACTGCTTGCAG
>JANNSC010000202.1:0-3218 GCA_031402135.1 Gemmatimonadales bacterium
CGCCGATGGCGCCCTGCTCCAAGAGCAGCTTGGTCGCGAGCTGATCGACGGCGTCTTCCTCCCGTCCGGTGACCGGAAGCGCGAGGACGTCGACGAGGGCATGCCCGGTTTCGTGCATCAGCGCGAACATGATGGTGCCGGGCACGACGTATTCCTGTCCCGGAGTAGTCTTGAAACGGTCGGAGAGACTGCGGAAGAGCTCGTAGCAGATGGTGACTCGGCGCATGCGGGGGTTGTAGGATGCGTTGGGCTCGTCGCAGTGGGCGGTGGCGAGGGTAATGTCGAGCGGAAGCGCGAGCGAGTCGTTGAGCCTGGTCGCGATGGTATCTAGGAAACGATTGGCAATGAGGCCGGCTCGAAATGCTTCGAAGGCCGGAATCGCCGGCCCGTACTCGGCGAGGAATCGGCCGGGAAGGTGGCTCGGTGCCTCGGGCTCAGGGGTCCGGCCGCAGGAGGCCAGGAATATCAGAAGGCCGAGCCTCAGGATGCATCTCACCCCGGAAAGATATGCTGGGCGCCCATCAAGGGGATGGGGGAATGGAATTGTCGAGCGGCCGGTCGAGTTCCTGATAGAGCCGTTTCACAAACCACTCCACCAAGTACAGTGCAAAGCCGGCGTTCTGAGCAGCATTTCCCCCAGTAATGGTGGTTCGGAGCGCCAGCACGGTGCTGTCGGCGAGGATGGCGGCTTCCGCCGCGGCCTCCGGTTGTCCAGCCGCCTTGGCCGCCCTGCCAAGCACGACCTCCCGCCGGAGGAGTGCCAGGGTTGCCTTCAGATGGGATTCGTCGTGCATGGGGGCACCGTGGCCGGGCACCAGGATGGCTGCATCGAGGGCGTCGATCCGTTCCAGAGTACTGATCCAGCCGGCCGGATAGCAGAACAGGGCGAAGGTGATGGGATTGATCAGGAGGTCGCCGGTGACGACTATGCGCTCCGCCGGGAGGTAGAGAATGGCATCGCCGGGCGTGATGGCGCGGTCGTGGTGCAGCACCTGGACCACCCGGCTCCCCAGAGTCAGGGTGAGCGAGTCGGTGAAGGTACGGGTGGCGACGGTGTGGTGGACGCCCCGTTTCTGTTCCAGAAACCAGCGGTCTCGCCCAACGTGCTCTCGCTGTTCTGCAGAATCGACAGCCGCCCGGGCCTCCACCTCCTTGATGTGGTCGGGAAGCTCCTCGTCGAGTCCGGGTTGGTTGAACGCGATGGCCGGGCCGGACATGAGCTGGCGGGTTTTTTCGTGACTTATGATCTCCAGCCCGGGAAACGCCTCTTTGTAGACCTCAGCACCATACCAGTGATCCCAATGCCAGTGGGAGAGCACGAGGTACTTGACCGGTTGGGTGGTCAGTTTGCGAATCTCAGCGAGCACTTGCGCCGCCGCGGCAGGGGTACCGTTGGAATCGAAGACCAGGACGCCGTCGTCCCCGATGATCACCACCGAATTGCCGTCGAGACCGACGTCTCCATACGGCGGGGTCGTGAAGAGGTGAACACCGGGAACGATCTCGGTGCGAGTGGGCGGGACCGGTTGTTGGGCGGCGAGTGTGGCGAGGAGAAAGAGCATTCGATCCGGACGCACCGGCGACGCCTGGGGTTTCAGCAATCAGGCACCGGGTGAACCGCTGGGGGAGGGCGTTGGGCGGAAGGGACTACTCCGCGATGTACTTCCACGGATCGTTGGGTGAAGCCCGGCGCCAGATGGTGAAAAATGGGAATGCGGCGGATTTGTCGTTCCGATGAATCACCCCAATGGTGACGCCGAGGTCGCCGCTGGATGCGACGATGACGCGGTCAGGGGCCCAGTTCACTGGGCTCGGGGCATCAAGTTTGCCCCCGGATACCGCCAAGCCGATGGCGGCCGACCCCATGACAAATCCTGCCACGTCGGGGCCTCCCATATTCATTGCGTCGGCGCTGCCGTGTTTGACGAAGGCGGCACCGAGGCCGATGCGCTGGGATTCATCGGAAAAGGCGCGCTCGGCGTGATCGAGCGACTCGCGGTGACGGGAGATTACCGCGTTGTCGGTAACGGGCGTCGATTCTGCGGAGGGGAGTGAAGGTGCCAGCATCTCGAGCGAGACGATTCCTTCGGCGCGGGGCCCGCGCTTATAGGCGGCGACGCGCCATCCCTCGTCCCCGTTCACCCAATAGGCGAGGTATTTGAGGCCGGTGGTGGTTCCGTCGGGTTTGTGAAGGGTCATGTAACCGAAGGTGAAGCCGTGCAATCCGTCGGCGGAAATGCCTCCGCGGATCGGGGTCCACTCGATGGACGACTTTGCGTTGTCGGGGTTGGCTTTGAGGGCCTCGACTGCGGCGGCCTTCCCGTCATACATCTTGCCGGGCGGCGCCGGCATCGCTACGTCAGGCGCAAACATGGCGGAGAGGCCGGAAATCATGTCGGTCTTGGCACTGGCGGCGGAGAAGGTGCGGTCGGCGGAGAGGAGGTCATCGATTGGGGAGCCGGATGACGTTGTGAATGCCAGCGCGGCGAGGGCGATCAACTTGAGATGTGGGGGCATGAGTATCCCTACGGAGCCGGAGGCCCCGCGTTTCAGGGCCCCTTGATCAGCTTCTCGAAGCGGGGATTGCCCTTGAGCGGCGCGAAGGTGGGGTCGATCCGGAGCCAGTCGGGCGAGAGCGTGTAGGGCACCTTGAGCAGCGGCTCCAGCAGGTCGATCGCCTGGTCGAATTCGCCAACGAGGAGGTAGATCCGTACTAGCTGGTGTTGCCCGTAGGCTCCATTGGCCTGATCTCGACTTAACGGTGCCAGTTCGGCCCCCCGCACCCCTTCCCGGATCGCGTCGGCCTTGCGACCGAGGTAGGCGAGGGCGAGTCCGGTGAAGAGGTGTCGCTGCGGATCGTTCGGTGCCTTGCGGAGTTGTTCGGCCAGCTCGACGATGGAGGTGTCGGCGTAGGCACGCGCGCGCACCTTGTCACCGCGAAGCCACCACGTCTGCATCATGACGCCCGACCAGATCGCCCGATCGTCGTCGAACGCCGAGGGGGTGAGTCGGAGCGCCAGTTGCTGCTGCTCATCATCGAGGACCCAATACAGATCCTGGTACCAGGCGAAATAGGCAACCAGCGCCGTCTGCGCCAGCGTGGGCGGCGCACCCCGAATGACCGAGCGAGCGCCAGCCAGGTCTCCCTGCATGAGACGCGTAATCGCCTGGCCCTGAAGCAGGAGAAGATCGCCTGGCGCCAGGGCCAGCATTTCGTT
>JANNSC010000203.1:0-8742 GCA_031402135.1 Gemmatimonadales bacterium
CCCCCCACCGATGCAGAGCGGATCGCCGCTCTCGGGCTGGTATCGGATGGTGGCAAGCTCCCGGGTTATGGTTGCTTCCCCGGTGCGATCGGCCACCGTCACCGTGTCGGGCCCCGCCTCGGCAGCGAGCAGCGCCACCGCCGGCTCGGCCAGCAATCGATCGACCAGGTCAGCTCCGGCTCCAAACGTTTCGGGGCGCCGCAGCCGCTCCATCGACCAGCGGCGTTGCCGTGGCACGCCCGGCTCGGCGTACACCATGGCAGAGCCATTGCCCGCCACCATGACCGCGGCCGCCGGGTTCTTTTCCCAGAGCACCGGATGGGACAGAGTACGCACGCCCTGGGCGCGGAACCACTCCGCCAGGTCGAGATGCCGGTGCACCACCGACGCGCCGTGATCGCTCACCATCAGCATCAGGGTGTCGGCGAGCTCGCCGCGAGCTGCGAGCCGGTCCAGCACCTGTCCGATCACCTGATCTACCCGATGCAGCGACCGCAGCACGCGCGCTGCCGTTGGTGTTGCTTGATGGGTGTAGCCATCGACCGCGGGGAATTGGGCGAAGATGAAGCGCGAGGGTCCCTCCACCGCCTGGAGGAGGTGTCGAGCCACGGCCTCATCGGAGGGCTGATGCCAGAGGGCGTAATGCGCCAGGGCGCCCCAGAATTGACGTTCGACGCTGGCGGGGTTTCGCTCCGACGGGAGCCCCCGCGCGATCATGGTGAAAATACCAACGCTTTCCGGCACCAACTCGAAGAGCGTCTGTACCCCCGGCGCAATGTCCTGATCCAGCATTCCCGCCTGGTAGCCGCAGTAGCTGCGAAGCGCATTCCGGCTGGCCCACCAGCGGCCGTCGTATTGGCTGCGGTCCAGCCAGCGAATCGACGGCACGTTGCAGCGGCCCGGGGTGCAGCCGGTCAGAAACGGCAAGTAGGAGACGCTGGTAGTGGACGGAAAGGCGGTCATGGCCCGCCCCGCTCCACCGGCAGCAACCAGCTTGGCGAGGCTGGGAAGCCGACCGGCGGCCAGCTCGGACTCCGCCACATCGGGCCGGAGGCCGTCGATCAACAGCAGAATGCAGCGGTGCCGCGGCCTCACCCTGGCACTGCCGCCGGCAGCACCACGTAGGCTTCCATGGCAAAGTATTCCGCCAAGCCGAGGCGGTTCAGCATCTCCGCCGTCTCCTTGTTCCGGCTTTCGACCCGCTGCCAGAATTCACGTTCGTCGAGCCCGGGAAAGGGAGCCGAATCCTTCTGGGACTGATGCTTGAAGATGGCCTGAATTTTTACCGAGAGTTCCTCCTGGCTGAGCGGTACCAACCAGGTGGCGTCCGTCACCGACCATTCCTGCCATGCCCCTCGATAGAGCCAGACCTCCGGGGCGGGCGCCAGCCCGGGGAGCGCGTGGTCGATCGCCTCTTGGCACATGCGATGGGTGCCATGCGGGTCGGACAAATCCCCCGCCACGAAAATCAGATCGGGGCGGACCTCTTCCAGCAGCGACCGGACGATGGCCACATCGACCGGCCCGATCGGGTCCTTCTTGACCTGTCCGGTGCGGTAAAACGGAAGGTCGAGGAATCGGGCATGCCCGCCGGTGAGCCCCAAGGTTTCGATGCCGCTGATCGCCTCCGATTCGCGAATCATCCGCTTGATATCCTGGACCGCCGCAATGTCGACCTCGCCGGGCGCCTTCCCGGCCAGAAAGGTGCGCACCTCGGTTGCCAGCGCCGCGACTCCGGCGGGATCGAGGCCCCGTCCCCGTTCCAGTCGCTCCAGAAAATCCACATACCGGCGGACATCGTGGTCGAAGACGGCAATGTTGCCGCTGGTCATGTAGGCGACGGTCACGTCGTTCCGGTTGACCACCAGCTTGTGCAGGATCCCGCCCATCGAAATGACGTCATCGTCGGGGTGGGGAGAGAAACAGATGATCCGGGCGCCCTCGGGCAGCTTGGAGCGGCCCCGGATTTTGGCGCCGAGCACATTGAAGACAAAGCCATTCACTGCGCCCGGAGAACCGAAGCGCGACACCAGCGCCGAGAGCTTGTGCTCGATGTAGTCGCGGTGGGTGAGCTTGAGGATTGCCCGCCCCACTGACAGGGAGAGCCAGACCACCGCCCGTACCGCCAAGTCGTCGGTCCACTCGACCGTATCGATGAGCCAGGGCGTGGCAACTCGGGAAAGCTCCGCTGCCGCCGCAGTGTCGAGGTAGAAAGTGGTGTTGGGATGGCGTTGCAGAAACGTCGCCGCCACTTCAGTGTCGACTTCGCCCTCCACCGCACGCCGGACGATCTGTGACTTGTGTTCCCCGGTCGCCAGGATCGCCACTTCGCGCGCTTCGAGAATGGTGGCGACTCCCATCGTCACCGCCTCCTTGGGGACGAATTCTTCCCCGAAAAAGTCGGCAGCGGCATCCCGCCGGGTGATCGCATCGAGGGTGACCGGCCGAGTTCGGCTCCCCAATCCCGATCCCGGCTCATTGAATCCGATGTGGCCGGTTTTCCCGATCCCCAGCAGCTGGAAGTCGATCCCACCCGCCGCGGCGATGGCCGCCTCGTAGCTGGCGCACATCGTGGTCAGCTGATCGCGGGAGACGTTGCCCTTCGGCAGGTGCACGTCGGCAGGGTCGATGTCGACATGCTGGAATAAATTCTCCCACATGAAGCGGTGGTACGATTGAATGTTCCCAGGATCCATGGGGTAATACTCGTCGAGATTGAAGCTGATCACTCCACGAAAACTGAGCCCCGCTTCCCGGTGCATCCGGACCAGCTCGCGGTAAACGCCGATCGGCGTTGATCCGGTGGCCAGCCCCAAGACTGCTCGGTTGCCCTCGGCGCGCCGGGTGCGTATCACCTCGGCGATTCGAGTGGCAACGGCCCGGGCCAGGGCTTCGTGGTCGGCGTGGATGACGGTGCGGATTCGTTCCTGGTCGCTCATGGTCCGGAATGTACCGTGTCCCGGCGGCAAGGCGGGGGTATTGATAAATCAACAAAAATTGATATATTGATCGGCATGACAACTCAGAGTGCCGGCTCCGACCTCGAGCGTACCGCCCGAGTTTTTCACGCCCTGTCGGACCCCACCCGGCTTCGGCTGGTGGATCTGCTTCGGGGCGGCGAGAAATGCGTCTGTGAACTGACCGATGTGCTGGACGCAGGCCAGTCCCGGCTTTCCTTTCACCTCAAGGCACTCAAGGATGCCGGCCTGGTGCTCGATCGGCGGGAGGGACGTTGGGTCCATTACCGTCTCAACCAGGACAAGGTCGAAGAGGTCGCTGCCATCCTCACCGACTGTTGCACCACGACGCGGACCTGGCTCAAGTCGGGGTGTTGCGGGTAAGGGAACAGTCCAGAATCGATGTTGCAGGTTCGGGGGCATTGGCCCCCTTGTTCGGCGTATATTCATCAACCATTCTTGATCAACAAGGAGCAGGTATGTCGGAATCGGCGATTCGAGAAACAGTAAAGGAGAAATACGGCGAGGCAGCTCAGCGAGTTCTCGACGGCAAGGAGGCGGGGTGCTGCTCCTCCAGTTGTTGTGGCGGCGACAAGGACCCGATCTCCTCCAATCTGTATTCCTCCTCTGAAACCGCTGCGCTGCCGGAGGCTGCGGTGCTGGCCTCCCTGGGCTGCGGCAATCCCACTGCGCTGGCCGAGCTCAAGGCGGGGGACACCGTGCTCGACTTGGGCAGTGGGGGAGGGATCGACGTGCTGCTCTCGGCCCGGCGGGTCGGACCGTCGGGCAAGGCGTATGGTTTGGACATGACGGATGCCATGCTCGCCTTGGCGCGGGAGAATCAGCGCAAGGCCGGTGTGACCAACGTGGAGTTTCTCAAGGGCGAAATCGAGCACATCCCGCTTCCCGACGCCTCGGTCGATGTGATCATCTCCAATTGCGTCATCAACCTCTCCGCCGACAAGAAGCAGGTGCTGGCCGAGGCGTTCCGGGTGCTCAAGCCGGGCGGCCGGTTTGCGGTGTCGGATGTGGTGGTGCGGGGCGCGGTGCCGGATGAGATCCGCCGCAGCATGGAGTTGTGGATTGGTTGTGTGGCGGGGGCGCTGGAGGAACAGGAGTTCAAGGCGCTGCTCCGCTCCAGCGGATTCGAGCAGGTGGAAATCGAGCCGACCCGGATCTACCGGGTGGACGATGCCAGAGCGTTTCTGGAAGGAGCCGGTCTCGACGTCGAGGCGGTGGCCACTGCCATTGACGGGCGCTTCATGGGGGCGTTTGTGCGGGGCACCAAGCCGCGCCCGGCACAGTGACCCTCACACGACGGGTTGCCGCCGAAGCAGTGGGCACGGCGCTGCTGCTCGCCGTCGTGGTCGGTTCGGGGATCATGGCGCAGAAACTGGCGGGCGGGAATGGCGCGATCGCCCTGCTCGCCAACGCGCTGGCAACGGGCGCCGGACTCAGCGTCCTGATTCTGGCGCTGGGCCCGGTGTCGGGCGCCCACTTCAACCCGGTGGTGACCCTGGGCGCCGTGAATAGCGGCAATCTTTCCGGGCGGGATGCGGCGCTCTACCTGGGTGCCCAATTCCTGGGTGCGATGGCCGGTGTCGCGCTGGCACATGGAATGTTCGAGTTGCCGCTCTACTCCATTTCCAGCCACCCGCGGAGCGGTTCCGGCCAATGGATCGCGGAGGCGGTTGCCACCTTCGGGCTGATTCTCACGATTCGACTGGTGGAACGGGCCGGCCCCGGCGCGGTGGCCGCTGCCGTTGGGGCCTACATCTTCGCAGCGTATTGGTTCACTGCCTCCACCTCGTTCGCCAATCCGGCGGTGACCGTGGCGCGCTCACTCACCGACACCTTCGCCGGCATCCGGCCTCAGGATGTTCCAGGGTTCGTGTTGGCCCAGGCTCTTGGGGGAGCGGGCGGAGTAGCGTTCACCCGGTACGTGGCCCGATGACCACGGTCATCTTCGCTTGCGTCCACAACGCCGGCCGCTCCCAGATGGCCGCGGCGCTCTTCAATCAGCTTGCTGATCCCGACCAGGCGCGGGCCCTCTCGGCGGGGACTGCCCCGGGGCCCAGAGTGCACCCCGAGGTAGTGGCGGTCATGGACGAGGTCGGTATCGACCTGCGGAAGGCGACCCCGCGCCTCCTCACCGAAGGGCTGGCTTGCGGGGCGGAGCTGCTCATCACCATGGGCTGCGGAGATGCCTGCCCGATGGTTCCGGGACTGATGCGAGGCGACTGGCCGCTTCCTGATCCGAAGGGCAGGCCGCTCGAGGAGGTCCGTGCCATTCGGGACGAAATCCGATCACGGGTAGTTGCACTCCTGGAAGCACGGGATTGGAACCGCACCTGAGCGAGGACGCTCGCGCAATCTGATGCGCGAGAGCGGTTCCGCGAAATAGCTCTCGCCCCGGCAATCCGCCCCGGCGCATTTCTGCAGTCTCCCGGCACATCTATACTGTGTCGCAAGTTCCCCACCGGCACGCTCCCTGCCCTTTGAACGGACAGCCCCACTCATCGCGCCGAGCCAGCGTGCACGGCGCTGCAGAACACATCTCTCAAACGATCGCGAAGGCTGCCGATGCATCTCAAGCCTGGTCTGCTCGCGCTGGCTGGATTGCTGACGACCACTCAGTCGGTTCCGGCGCAGGCCGGCGCCATCCACGCCGGTTCCGTCGTCAAGGCCAACAGCATCGGCGTCGAGCTCCCCTCCAATGCCCGCAAAGGGGTCTGGTTCGGTGCCGGCCTCGGCACTGGAGCGGGGAGCATGCACTGCGGGATCTGCACTCACGAGCGGGAGCAGGGGGGCAGCGGCTACGTCCGCTTCGGAACCACCCTCAACCGGAAGATGCTGGTTGGCCTCGAGGGGAGTGCCTGGCAGCGGACCGGCGAGGCCGGACGGCGGCGGCTGGTTTCTCTCACTGGCGGGGCGTGGTGGTATCCGAACCCGCGGCACGGCTACTACCTGCGGTGGGGCGCCGGCGTCAGCCGCTGGCGCGCCTCCGAGGAGGAACAGGCGGTGACCTCGCAGGCGCTGGCGCTGATCGTTGGGGCGGGTTATGAAATCCGTCTCAACCCGGTGCTGTCAATTGTGCCGTACCTCAATGTCCTGGGTTCCTCCAAGGGTTCCCTCTGGCTGGAAGAGAAGAGTGACGTGTCGTTCGAGCGCCGCAAGCTCCCCAGCGGTGGGCACGCTGTCCTGTTCCAAGTCGGTGTTGGTATCACCCGCCATTGATTCGAAAGAGGTTTGTCATGCGTGCTTTCCTGATTCCAATCGGCGCCGCCGGCGCCGCATTCCTGGGCGCCTGTGCCGGCGAAACCAGCGGTCCAACCACCGGGTCGCTGGACGCCACGCCGAGCGTGGCCTATCTGACCTGGGTTCCCGGGGCGGGGGACAACTGCAGCATCGCGGTTCACAATCGCTATCGGACCGTCGGGCCTGATGGGAAGCTCTACCCGACGTGGCACCCTCCGGTGGATCCGGCCAGCGGTTGCTCCTTTGGTCACGAACACGGTCGGGACCCCAGCGGGTCCGACCTCTATGGCAGCGTGGGGAATATCCCCTTCGGCTACGCCAACGAGGTGCTCGACAGCTGGGACCCCAACGGACGGCGCCATGAGGACCACGTTGGGCACAAGGTGGAGTGGGAAAACGACGTGCCAATGAGCCTCGACGGCATTGCCAACGAGGTGCTGAACCTCCGCTGTGATGTGATGACCAAGTTGCACCAGGGCACCCACTCAAAGGATGCCTTCACCAACAACCTCCACGAGCTGGTGTACCACATCAAATGCACCGATGGCACTGAGATGCACATTACCACAATGAATCCGATCGGTACGCCGGGGCAGTTCGCCCGATCGTGTGACGGCGCTACGGTAACCGTCGGCGTACCGACCCCGGCCAACTCGCCCAATGGTGGCGGGCAACGCAAGATCCCGGATCGCACCTGTGTCAATCGTCACGTCCTGGTGGCATCCGGTCAAAGCTCCAGTCTCTCGAGCGGCATCCACGAGAGCTGGCAGACCAGCACCTCGATCAAGACCGAAGACGGGCACACGGTGGCCTCCTTTGATCCGTACTACCAGGTGCGCATGCCGAGCCGCTTCCACGATCCGGCGCTCCCCGATATCACCGGCCGAGTGATCAACGTCTGCTATGAGGTCGAGGCCAACGGTGATCGGGCCCGGAGCACGACCTGCAATACTGCCACCGCCAATGGATCGATTACCGACCTGGTCCAGGTCGACCCCCGATCACCATTCAACGGGGTGTCACGATTCGTGGATATCAACGGCAATCGGGTGGACAACGACGACGGTCCGGCGGTCTGGTTCACCGACCCATTCGGGAAGCGCGCGAAGACGGCGGCGTTTGCGGGGAGCATTCGGCAGGTGATTTCACGGACCAACAACAGCGCGGTGCCGTTTCACGGACCGCGCATCGGGGACGGGCGCAATTACGGCGGTCCCGGGGTGCACGCACCCAATTGACAGGTGGTCGCGAGGGGGCGAGGCCCCCGAAGCGACCTACTGCCGGAGTTCTTCGAAGGTGGCGTTGCCAATCCGGTACTGCTTCCAGTCCCGGTAATCGAAGTGCCACCATTCGGAGGCCTCGACCGAAAATCCCTCCGCTTCCATCACCTGGCGGAGGAGGTCGCGGTGCCAACGCTGCCGCGAGGTCGCTCCAGGATACTCCGGGTAGGAACGGTGGGAAAATTCATCGTAGGTGCCCGGCATTTCCACCGCCCGCCCGGTGCTGAGTTCGTAGAGCGTAAGATCCACCGCGCAGCCCCGATTGTGGCGCGATCCCCTGGCGGGGTCCGCCACGAACTCGCGCTGAGCCCCCGAGGTGGCCTCCCAGAACATCTTGGTGACGTGCCACGGTCGGTATCCGTCATGAATCAGCAGTCCGTAGCCGCGGGCCCGGAGCCCGCGATGGGCGCGAACCAGCGCCTCCGCCGCGGGCCGCTGGAGGAATGCCCGGGCCGAGGAATAGAACGGGGTTCCCAGAAAGTTCCGGGTACCGGCATAGCGAATGTCGAGGGCAATTGTCGGCGCCAGCCGGATGAGCTCCACCAGTTCACTCGGCCGGAAATCTCCTGCCTCGCCGGGCGGCACCGCCGCCAGGGCCTCCTGCCGGAGCTGGTCCACCGGCCGGGCCGGGATGATCTGCATGACCGCGCCATCTTCCGGCCCCAGCGCCCGTCGGGGGAAGCGACTGGCTCCAACGCTTAACTCCACCGCGAGCCCCGCAGCACCGCGCTGGAACTGCACCACGGTGTCCCCCAGCCGGAACCAGTCGTTCCTGATAGGCCGGAGCGTGCGTTCGGCGCCGTCCCTCCGGAGCACCAACTTCCCGTCCCGCTCCAGGATCATTGCAGTGGGCAGACTATCGGCGCCGTATTCCCCGATGAGGCCCCTCCAGGCGGTTGGGGGCGGTGCCGGCGCGCCTTGAAATGGAAGCGCCGCGAGGAGGCCCGCGCCAAAGAGCGCAGTTCCAATTTTCACGGGGTGATCCGTTGACCGGTGAAGCCGCCGTTGGGTTGCTTTCATGGTGGTCTCCCGGTTGGCTTGCACAAGAGCGGGGAGGCCCGCGAAGGCCTCCCCGCTCGGCAGGTTGGGCAGCTCACTCAGGGCTTCGGACGGGCCCGAAACTTCTGGTACTCCTGGGTGTGCCGGTCATCCCATGGCTGCAGCAGCCCCCGAATGAAAACATGGCGGACCTGGCTGCGCACGTCCAGCGGATCGCCGGTGGTGAGGAACAGATTGGCCATCTTGCC
>JANNSC010000204.1:0-1511 GCA_031402135.1 Gemmatimonadales bacterium
TACCCAGACTGCCGATCTGGTGCTCCTTGACCTCGCGCTTCCGGGGCAGGATGGATTTTCCATCCTCGAGATGTTGCGCCGGACTCCCGCCCATCGCGACCTTCCGGTCCTGGCCCTGACCGATCAGTCACTCGAAGAGACCTCGGTCATGGCGTTGGGACAAGGCGCCTCCGATGTCATTGCCAAGCCGGTGCGAGTGCGCGAGCTCCTGGCCCGCATCCGGGTGCATCTCCGGACCGGCCGGGCCCTCAACAACGCTCGCGCCGAAGCCCGTGCCCAGGCGGCGCTGATTGACCTGCTGCGGGAAATCACCACCAATCTCCCACCCCAGGAGCTCTTTCAAGTATTGGTGCGCCAGGTTGCTGCCGGACTGCGCATCCCCCGGTGCTCCCTCCTGTTCGGACGGCCCGGCGCGGAACGGGTGACCGTTGCCGCCGCCTCGGAAAACCCGATGCTGCGGGATCTCTCGGTGGACGCGGCGCGCTATCCGGAAATTCGCCGGGCCCTCGATACCGGGGAGGTGGTCCTGGTGCAGGACACCACCTCCGACCCGGTCTACCAGGGAATCGGCAACCTCGACACCACCTCTTGTCTGGTGCTGCCCTTCTCGCTCCGCGGTGAAACAGCCGGAGTGTTTTTCCTCCGCACCGGTCCTGATGACCCCCCGCTCGACCAGGCCGATCTCCGCTTTGCCGGTCGAGTGGCCGAATCGGCGGCGGCGGCCATCGAAAAGGCCCTCGACCACGCCGACGGCACCCGTCGCGAGGCAGCCACCCGGCAGCTTGCCGAAACCGATTCGCTCACCGGGCTGGTCAACCGGCGCGGTTTCGATGACCGGCTGATCCTCGAGGTGGACCGGGCCAGCCGCTATCAGACGGTACTCACCTGCGTAATGCTGGATATCGATCACTTCAAGACCGTCAACGACAGCGCCGGCCACCAAGCCGGAGACCGGGTCCTGGTGCAGTTTGCCGAATTGCTGCGCCGGGAACAACGCTCGATGGACGTGGTCGCGCGGTACGGCGGTGAGGAATTCGTGGTGCTTCTCCCCGAAACCGGCAACGCGGGCGCGCGGCTCTTCGCCGAACGCATTCTCCGCCGGGTGGCCGGCACCGTCTTTGGCGAGCCAGGATCGGTAATCCCCCTGACCATCAGTATTGGCCTCGCCACCTTCCCCGACGACCGCGCCACCAACGGGGAATCGTTGCTCCGCCTCGCCGATCAGAATCTGCTCCGCGCCAAAGCCGACGGGCGCAACCGTTACCGCGATTGAGCGCGCTCCGATGCCCCCGCTGCGGCGCCACCTTCGATCCCCCGGCCCGTTTCTGCACCAAGGACGGGTTCCCGCTGGTGTCGGGCGGGGCGCCCCTGCCGACCACCCCGCGCACCTTCGGCCTGCACCGCACCGGCGAACTGCGTCTGCCCCCCGCCCGTCGCGGCGATCCCGCTTCGGGACTCTCCGGCCGGGTGATGGACGGCCGATTCCAGATGGAAATGCGGGTCGGCGAGGG
>JANNSC010000205.1:0-1813 GCA_031402135.1 Gemmatimonadales bacterium
CCTGCTTTGACGAGGGTTGGCATGGCCAGGTCGTCCCGGTGGAGGAATTTCTCCAGGTTGCTCATGGCGGGCAGGACCTCGTGGGGTGGCGGGGGAACGAATGCCGCATTGCCAGGGTGGTTCCCGCCAATCCAATTCTGCGAGGTGCGAAACTCACCGGGGGTCCGGTCTCCACCCCGGATGCCACGGACCAGGATCTCGTGGATCTCGCGGATCAGCCGCAGCGTCAGGGGGAACCCGGCCTTCAGGCGGTCCAGGCCATGCTGCATTGCCGCGCTGTAGTTCGACACCTCGAGCACATCGGAGCGCGGCGCGCCCGGAGCGGCCTCATTCTCGAAGAGAATCAGCTCGGACAGTGTCGATTGGGTCCCTTCGATCTGGCTCGACAGGACCGCTTCCTTGCGCACGTAGGTGTAGAGGAACAGCGCCGGGTCGGGCAGCAGGAGGGTGATACCGTCGAGACGTCCGAGGGCACGGCTGGCCTGTTCCAGTGCGACCTGGGCTCCCGAGTCGAGCCTCACCGGAGGAGCGGGAGGCAGGTTCGATGGCACAAACGCCGAAAAGCCGTCTGGTCCTCGTTGCTGGACCAGGTATCGGCCGGCGCGCTGGCTCTCGACTCGAGGTGCTCTCACCGGTTAAAAGTTAATGCCCTTTGTCTTAATAGCAATCGGTGCTATCAAAGTCTCCCTTGGTGAAGCCGAAGGGCTCAAGGCAGCGGGTGCTCTTGACTCGTCTTGTACGCGGTACCATGAAACAAACCCACCGTCTCCTCACGCTGATTACGAACCACGACGCGGTAGTAGCCGAGCCGCCGAGACGCCGATTCTTCCACAGCAACCGCGGTGAGCAAGTCGCCAGGATGCACCGGGCCGGGATAGGTAATCCCATTCTCGATGCTCATCGCCATCTTGCCCTGGGTGTTGCAGGCAAACGCGAAAGCAGAATCCGCCAATGAAAACACGATCCCCCCATGCGCCACCCCAAACCCATTCACCATCTCGGCGCGGACTGTCATCCGGCATACCGAACGCGCCGGCGCCACTTCCACCACTACCACTCCCAGCCACCGGCTGAACTCGTCCTTGGCCAGCATCCCCGCGACCACTTGCTCGGCCACCTGCTGCGCAGTGCCCTGCTGCGCAGTGCCCTGCTGCGCAATGCCCTGCTGCGCAGTGCCTCGTTTCGGATCGCTCACCGGAGCAGCCGTCCTCCTTCCCGCACCACCCGCCGGAGCAAGGGGCTGGCCCGGTAGCGTTCCTCCCCGTATTCCGCCTGCAGCGCCTCCAGCCGCTGCAGCACCAGCGCCGGCCCGATCTCATCGCCCCACGCCAGCAGCCCCTTGGGATAGTTCACGCCCTTCATGATGCCGATCTCGATGTCTTGGGGCGAGGCGATCCGCCAGAACAGCGCATCGGCCGCCTCGTTGATCAGCAGGGTGAGGATCCGGTCCACGATTGTCTGGCCCAGCGCCTGATTCCGAGTGGGAGCCGGCGGCGCGGCACCGTCCCGGTAGTCGTAGTAGCCCCGGCCGGTTTTCCGGCCCAGCAGCCCCGCCTCCACCAGTCGCTGCTGGGTCACCGAGGGGCGGTACTTGGCGTCGTACATAATGGCGGCGAACACCGACATCGTCACCGCCTGATTCACGTCGTTGCCGATCAGGTCCATCAGCTCGAACGGCCCCATCCGGAAGCCGCCGATCTCCTTCATCGCCCAGTCGATGGTGGCAATGTCGGCGATGCCCTCTTCCAGAATCCGCACCGCTTCGCCCTAAAACGGCCGAGCGATGCGGTTGACGATGAAACCCGGGGTGTCG
>JANNSC010000206.1:0-2492 GCA_031402135.1 Gemmatimonadales bacterium
CTGGAGCGCCGAGGGTGGGTGGAGTCGGAGTGGGGGCTCTCCGAGAATAACCGGAAGGCCAAGTACTACCGGCTCACTCCGCGGGGCCGCTCGCAACTGCGCGCCGAGGTTTCCCTCTGGGAGCAATACGTCCGCGCCGTCGGCAGCGTCCTCAGGACCGCGGAAGGGTAGCAAGCGCCATGACAGGTCTTCGCCGTCTCTTCCGGTTGAGCGGTCGCGAACCCGAGCCCGCCGAGGATGTCTCCGCCGAGTTCGAGGCACATCTTCAGCTGAAGGCCGATGCGCTCGCCAGGGAGGGTCTCTCGCCGGCAGAGGCGCGAAAGGAGGCCGAGCGCCGCTTCGGACCGATGTCGCGATTTGCCGAGGAATGCCGGGATATCGACGGCAAGGAGCGCAGGGAGCGGCGCCGCCGAGAGTGGGTTGCTGGAGCACTCTCAGACCTGCGACTTGCCGGACGCTCGCTCCGACGGGCTCCGACCTTTGCCGTCACGGCAGTGGTGGTCCTCGCTCTCGGCATCGGGCTCAACGCGACCGTCTATTCCGTACTCCGCGGAGTTGTGCTCCGGCCGCTTTCCTTCCCGGAACCTGACCGACTGGTCGCCCTCCATTCCAGCAACCCGGCCGCGGGGTGGCCGGAATTCTCGGTCTCCGCCACGGACTTTTTTGATTGGTCGCGGGAAACCCGGAGCTTCGCTTCCATGGTGGCGTGGTACGACTCCCGGGCTGCGGCCACCGGGATGGGACCAGCCGAGCATGTTCCGGTCACTTCCGTGACTGCGGGATTCTTTGCCACGGTTGGAGTCAAGCCGGCGTTGGGTCGTTCATTCACCAACGCCGAATTCGAGATGGGAGCGCCGCGTGTCGCGCTCATCTCTCATGCCGAGTGGGCTACCCGTTTCGGTCGGGATCGTAGCGTCCTCGGCAAACACTGGACCCTGGACGGTGAAAGCACGGAAATTGTTGGCGTTATGCCGGAGGGGTTCGTCTTTCCGGCCGCGCCAGCCGGCGCGTGGCTACCGTTTCAGACGCCATCCGACGTGTCCACTCAACGCGGTGCCCATTACCTGAACGCCGCCGGCCGCCTGACCCAATACGCTACCATCGAGGGTGCTCGCGCTGAACTGAAAACGCTCGCGGCGCGTTTCGCCGGAGAATTCCCCCGGACGAATGCCGGGTGGACCGTACTGGTGCGGCCGCTTCGCGACGTCGTGGTCGGCGAGGTTCGACCCACCTTGCTTCTCTTGATGCTCGGAGCGGTGTTGTTGTTGCTGCTGGCTTCCGCCAATGTCGCCAACCTCGTGCTGGTTCGGTCCATTGGGCGGACTGGCGAGGTGGCGGTCAGAAGCGCGTTGGGCGCGGGGCGGGGACGGCTGGTTTGGCACGGAGCGAGCGAGGTCCTGGTGCTCGTAACCCTGGGAGCGATCGGCGCGATCCCGGTGGCCCTCGCGAGCATCAAAGCGATTCGTCGATTCGCGCCCGAAGGGGTGCCCCGGATCGACTCGGTGCAGCTGGACATACCGTCCCTGCTCTTTGCCCTGGGCATTACCGGGCTGGTGGCGGTGCTGGTCAGTCTTGCTCCGGCCCGCCGGGTGCTTCGCGCAGACCTCCGCCCAGTGCTCGGCGGAGGTGGCCGGAGCACGGGGACCCAGCGGGGACCGCACCGCTGGCTCGTGGCACTCGAGACTGCCGTGGCGCTGGCGCTGCTCACCGTGGCCGGGGTGTTGGTCAAGAGCAAGGCCAGGGTCGAACTGGTGAATTCTGGGTTCGATCCCTCCTCGACGCTGGTGGCCGGTATGTCGCTGCCTGACACACGTTACCCCAGCAGCGACGCCATCGTCCAGTTTCAGCGTGAGTTGCTGGCCCAACTCCAGGCGATCCCTGGTGTCACTTCGGCGGCGCTCATCTTCGGCCTTCCGCTCACCGACTTCGGATTCAGCGGCAGCTTTACCATCGACAGCGTTCCGGTTCCCGACGGGGACAACCAATCGGCGCAGCTCCGAGTGGTAAGCTCCGATTACTTCACAACTCAACGAATCCCAATCGTCGAGGGTCGTGGGTTCACCAGCGACGATCGCCGCGGCGGGAAGCCCGTCGTTGTGGTGAGCGCAGCCACTGCTCGCCAATTCTGGCCCGACGGCAAGGCCCTCGGCCACGCGGTACGCATGGGCGTCCGTCCTGGCGACGACCGCCCTCAGGGCGAGATCATCGGCGTCGTTGCCGATGTTCGCGACCGGGGACTCGACCACGATCCCCGACCCACCATCTACGCCTTGAGCGACCAAGTGGGCGTGAGCGAGGTTTCGCTGGTGCTTCGTACCTCGGTGACTCCGCTTTCGCTGGTCGCTGACCTGCGGCGCATTGTCGCCGGTCTCAACCCGGAACTACCCCTCAGTGGGGTACGTACCATGGAAGATGTGGTGCGCGGGGCCTCGGCGCCCCAGCGCTTTCGGGCCTGGCTGATGGGACTCTTCGCGCTCCTCGCCACCGGGCTC
>JANNSC010000207.1:0-4670 GCA_031402135.1 Gemmatimonadales bacterium
AGCTCCCCACCGCCAACGAGGTCCGGGCCGCCATACACCAGTTCGGCGGCTCCGTGGTCGTGGCGGTGGTCTCGGATATACTGAAGGTGCATGTGCATACCGATACCCCCGAGGCCGTCTTCACCTATGCCGGTCGATGGGGTACCCTGAGTTCTTCGAAGGCGGACGACATGCGGGCCCAGCACCGGGCTCTCCAACACGAGGCCCGGCGCCCTGTCGCCATCGTCACCGATTCGTCCGCTGACCTGCCCGATGCGGTTCTGGACCGGCACCACATTGCCCTGGTCCCCCTCCAGATTGTGTTCGGGGACTCCGTCTTCCAGGACCGGGTCGGCATCAAGCCCGAGGAGTTTTATCGCCGGCTGCGAGCCACCAAGGAGCTGCCCACCACGTCCCAGCCGACGCCTGGAGATTTCGTCCGGGTGTTTCGGTCGGCGCTCGGGGAGGCCGATGAAGTGCTCGCGGTGCTCCTCGGGTCGGTGCTCTCCGGTACCTTCCAGGCGGCTCAGGCGGCGGTTCGGGCGGCCAATCTCCAGGGAATTCACCTGGTGGACAGCCGGGCCGCCTCACTCTGTCTCGGGCTGCTCGCCCTCCGGGCTGCGGAGCTGGCCGAATCGGGGTGGCGGGCGGCCCCGATTGCCCTCGAGCTGGACCGACTCCGGAAGCAGTCCGGTGTCCTGATCACGGTGGACACGTACGACAACCTGATCCGGTCGGGTCGGGTCACTCGGGGCAAGGCGTGGCTTGCCGGCATGCTGGACGTCAAGCCCATCTTGAGCCTCGACCAGACCGGACGCATTGTCCCGGTGGACCGGGTTCGCGGCCGAGAGGCGGTGATCAATCGGATCCTCGCCCTGGTAGACAAGCAGCTTACGCCGAGGCCCAAGACGGTTCGATTCGGGGTGGTTCATGCTGAGGCCCCCGAGGTGGCGGAGCGAGTCCGGACCGCGCTGGTAGCGGCGTATCAACCCCGGGATTGTTTCGTCTCCCTGGCGACCGGCGTCCTGGGGACCCATGTCGGCCTGGGGGCCTGGGCGGTCTGTTGGCAGGTTGAGGACGAGGCCCCGACCCGGCCGGCCAGCGGCGGCGCGCCGGCGTGACCCGGCGGCGCTCTGCCGAGCTTCGTCCCGGACAGCCGTCGGTGCCTGCAATGCTCGCGCTGGAGGCGGCCGATGACATCAAGGCGCGCGATCTCATGGCGCTCGACTTGCGTGGGCTGAATGATGCGACCGACTGGTTCATTATTGGATCCGGAACGTCGGATGCCCACGTTCGGGGCATTGCGCACTCGGTAATTGAGCGATTTGCGGCGGCGGGAATGCACCCGCATCACATTGAAGGACTGGCCGCCGGTCGCTGGGTACTGCTCGATTTTGTGGACATAGTTGTCCACTTATTTCACCCCGAGGCCCGGGCCTTCTATCAGTTGGAGCGGCTATGGAACGACGCTCCGAGGTTTGTGCCGGTGGCCGAAAGGAAGTCCCCATGATCCGGCGTCTTGGCGTGGCAGCGCTGCTGCTTGCCACCCTCCCTGCGGCACTCTCGGCCCAGTATTTCGGCCGCAACAAGGTCCAATACGGGCGGTTTGATTTCAAGATCATCCAGACCGAACACTTCGACGTTTACTACTACCCCGCCGAACGCGAAGCCGCCCTCGACATCGCCCGGATGGCGGAACGGTCCTATGCCAAGCTGTCCAGGCTGCTCAATCACAATTTCGATGAGCGGAAGCCCATCATTCCCTACGCCTCCCACTCCGAATTCCAGCAGACCAACACCTCGGGCGGGGAAATCGATGAGAGTACCGGCGGCTTCACCGACTTTCTCCGGCACCGCAACATCTTTCCGCTGACCGGCTCCTATGAGGACAACCAGCACGTCCTGCAGCATGAAATGATCCACCAGTTCCAATTCGACATCTGGAGCCAGCGGGGAGGGATTCAGGGCATTATCAACGCCAATGCACCCCTCTGGTTCGGCGAAGGCATGGCAGAGTATTTGTCGCTCGGTCCGGTCGACCCCAACACCGCCATGTGGCTGCGGGACGCTGCTTTGGAGGGGAAGCTACCCGATGCGCAGGACTTCTACCGGTTTTTTCCCTATCGCTTCGGTCACGCCCTCCTGGCCTACATCGGCCAGCGCTGGGGCGATGAGGCCATCGCCCAAATCACCAAGCTCGGCGGTTCCGGTGGCGGAGTTGAAATGGCCCTACAGCGGGTCCTGGGGCTCTCCTTTCCTCAGTTGGTGGCGCAGTGGCAGGACGCCGTCCAGAAGCAGTACCTCCCGGAAATCGGTAACCGGACCAAGGGCCGTGCCGTCGCAACCGAGCTGCTGACCCTCAAGAAGTCCGGGGGCGGCTGGCACTTGGCGCCGGCTCTCTCACCGGACGGGCTGAAAATCGCCTATTTGAGCGAGAAAGATTTCTACTATATCGATTTGTGGCTGGCCGATGCCACCACCGGCAAGCCGCTCCGCCGCCTGCTCAAGTCGACCTCCAACGGGACCTTCGAAACCTTCCGGTTCATCACCTCCTCGGCCAGCTGGTCGCCCGATGGAAAATTCATTGCTCTGGCGGCGCAACGCGCCGGACGGGACGACATCGTCATCGTCGAGGCCGGCAACGGCAAGGAACTCCGGAAGATCCGGCTGCCCCTCGCCGGAGTGACCACCCCCACCTGGAGCCCCGACGGCGAGCGGCTGGTGTTCAGCGGACTGGACGGTGGACTCTCCGATCTCTATACCGTCAAAGTGGACGGCACCGATTTGCGCCGGCTCACCAACGACAAGGAAGCCGACCTTCACCCGGTCTGGTCGCCCGATGGCAAGACCATCGCCTTCAGTACCGACCGCGGGCCCGGCACCGATCTCAAGGCGCTCAAGTGGGGCGCTCTACGGATCGCCTTTTACCGCCTCGATTCCGGGAAGATCGACTTGCCCGAGGGACTCGACGCCGGCCGCAACCTCAGCCCCCAGTGGTCGCCCGACGGCAATTCCCTGGCGTTCGTCTCCGATCGAAATGGCGTCGCCAACATCTATATGTACGAACTGGCCGACCGCCAGACCTACCAACTCACCGATTTCTACACCGGCGTGCAAGGCATTACGGCGCTCTCGCCGGTGCTGACCTGGGCCCATAACGCCGACAAGCTCGCCTTTGTGTACTTCGAGCAGGGGCGCTACGACGTCTACACGCTGACCGCGCCCCGGTCGCTGGAAAAACAACCGTGGCAGCCGAATGCGGTCATCGCCCAGCGCGCCATGGCGCAAATCTCCCCTGCCGGCGCTGCCACCCGCCCCGCGGTGTCAGCCATCGAGCCACCATCCGGGCCCCAAATCCTGAGCGGTGGTGCGGTGTATCGCGCGCCCGGCGGTTTCCGGCGCGCCGACTCCCTGCCCCGGCTCTCCGACAGCGTGCTGGCTGCCAATGAACCGGTTTCGGTGGCCCGGATTCTCGATTCGCTGACCTTCCTGCCGCCCGACACCAACGAATTCACTTTTCGAGAATACCGGACCGTCCTCGAACCCGAGTATGTCAGCCGACCGACCATCGGCTACACCCGCGATAACTTTGGTCGCGGTCTGAGCGGCTCCACCGCGATCGTCTTGGGCGACATGCTGGGCAACCACCAACTCGGCTTTGCGACCTCGCTCAACGGCCGCTTGAGCGAGACCTACTTCAACGCGCAGTACGTCAATCTGACCCGGCGGCTCAACTGGGCCGCTTCAGTCAGCCAAGATCCCTATTTCTATTACGAGGGCGCCGGATATCAGGAGGGCCCCCGACAGGGTGAGGTGTCCTATGTCGAGAGCATCCGGCGCCTGATCCAGCGCTCCGTGCAGGGGCTCGGCTACTACCCCTTCAGCCGATTTCGCCGCCTCGAGCTCGGGGCGGCATTCGTCAATGTCACCGACGACCGAAAGCTCTACATCCAACCCTTCGATCCGACCAGCGGGTCACCGTCCCAGGACCCCTTCGTCGAAACCATCAAAGGGCGAAACGTGAGCTTCGTGCAACCCTCGATTGCCCTGATCTTCGACAACTCGCTCTACGGCCCAGTCGGCCCGGCACTGGGACGTCGCTCTCGCCTCGAGCTCTCCCAGCGGGTGGGCCAATGGCGCTTCACCACCGTCAACTTCGACTACCGGCGCTACGATCGGATCTTGAACGCCTTCACCTTCGCGACCAAGCTGCAGTACTATGGCCAGCATGGCCGGGATGAGCAGCAATTCCGGTTCTTCGCCGGCAGTTCCGATTTCATCCGGGGATACACCAGCGGGTCCTTCAGTAATAACGAATGCCTGAGCGCCCTCGACCAAAACACCTTCACCGGCTGCGGCGCGCTGGATCAGCTCACCGGCACCCGGATCGCCACCGCTTCGGCCGAACTCCGCTTCCCGGTCCTCGGCCCGCTCGGGCTGCTCCCCAACGGATTTCCCGATCTCGAAGGCGTCGTATTCTTCGATGCTGCGCTCGCCTGGGAAAAGGGGCTCGACGTGAAGTGGAAGCGCGCCCCGGGCGACCCGCTCTCCACGGTGCGTACCCCACTCACTTCGATCGGTGTCGGCGTCCGGGCCAACCTGCTCAACTTCATGATCCAGCGCGCCGCAGCCGGTGAAGGTGTTTTGGTCGAGGGCGCTCAGGCATTCGTTATTACTGAAGGACCCGCTGG
>JANNSC010000208.1:0-3110 GCA_031402135.1 Gemmatimonadales bacterium
CCATCGGCGCCCGGTGCTGGCTGGTGGGCGCGGTGGGCGACGACAGCAACGCGGCCACGATTCGGGCCGAGCTGGCGGCAAATCGCCTCGAGGATCGCCACCTGGTCACGATTTCGGGGCGCCCCACCACTACCAAATCCCGGGTGCTGGCGCGGGGCCAGCAGGTGGTGCGGATTGACGAGGAGATCGACACTCCGTTGGAGGGACCCGATGAGCAGCGGCTCTTTGCCGCCGCCGATGCGGCGATCGCCGATGCCGATGTGCTGGTGCTGGAGGACTACAACAAGGGGGTACTCACCGAGGCGTTGATTGTTCGGTCCATCAGCGCCGCCAGTCGCCGAGGCATTCCGGTAGTGGTGGATCCCAAATTCCGGAACTTTTTTGCCTATGCCGGGGCGACGGTGTTCAAGCCGAACCGCAAGGAACTCGAGGCGGCGCTGGGCGCCACCCTCGACCTGGAGGGTGAAAACGCTCTGCAAGAGGCCATCAGACGGCTCAAGGTGGAGAACATGCTGCTCACCCTCGGCGCCGACGGCATGGTGTTGGTAACCCGAGACGAGATGACCACCCACATTCCCAGCCTTTCCCGCGAGGTGTTCGATGTTTCCGGGGCCGGCGACACCGTCACGGCGTGGGTGGCGGTTGCGCTGGCGGCCGGCGCCCCGGTACGGGAGGCGGCCCACCTGGCCAGTTACGCCGCGGGGATCGAGGTGGCCAAGGCGGGAGTGGCGACAGTTTCTCCGGAGGAACTGCTGGCGACCCACGAGCAGCGCCACGATGCGCTGGGGCGGCTCCGGCGCGGGGGCGTGATCTAGCGAAACGGCCGTTCCTCCGGTTGACCCCCTCCCCCTGGGTGGGTACTTTCCCCTCCCCAATTTGGGCGATTAGCTCAGCTGGTTAGAGCGCGCGCCTCACATGCGCGAGGTCGGGGGTTCGATCCCCTCATCGCCCACTGCAGCAACGAAAGGCCCCGCCAGCGGTTGCGCTGGCGGGGCTGATTCGTTGTACCAGGTGAGGCGTGAGGTCGTGACACGAATTGGTCCAAACAGAGGAGTTCAGCCGTGCGGAGAGCAACGGCGCCGGCCTTGAGAATCGGCCTACCCCTATGGCTTCAACGCGGAGCTCCGGAAAGTGGGTTCGTGATTCGGATAGCCATGAATGAGGCTCATGATTTTGCAGGCGTGTTGGGATCACTTGTGATGGCCTAAGCAGTACCGCCCTGCTCCGACAAAGCACTGAGGACCGATCGAATCGCGGCAATGTCTGCCGGCCCGGTACGGCAGCAGCCGCCGATCAAGCGCGCACCGGCCTGGAACCACGCTTTCGTGTCGAAGTGTTCCCCGCCTTGCCCGGCCCAGCGGTTGCCGCCGGCAACCCAGGTTTCGCCACTGTTGGGATAGACCAGCAAAGGGCATGCAGCGCCCTTTGCGGCACCCAGCAGTGGCTGAATGTTATGCGGTGCGGTGCAATTGATGCCAATGGCTGCGAGTTGTGCCTGTCCGGCTGACAGTTCCACACAGCGCTGAAACGCCTCGCCGTGGCTGACATGCGCCTCGTCGCAGCAACTGAAGCTCAACCATGCATACTGCTTCGGAAACTCCTTGAGCACGCGCAGCAGCAACTCACCCTCCTGCAGCGAGGGGATGGTTTCAAAGGCCAGCAAGTCCCCACCGGCAGCAGTGAGTATCTCCAGTCGCGCGCGGTGGAAGGCTTCGACTACTGCCCAGGGTGCCGCATATCGACCGTGATATTCCGAGCCATCGTGCAGACACGCCCCGAACGGGCCAATGGACACCGCGACAAGGGGTTTCAGGCGTCCGGCACGGTTCGCTTCATCACCCCAGAAGTCGTCGCGGGCCTGTATGGCGAGAGCAACACCCAAGCGGAGAAATCCCTCTGCCGCCGGTGCATCACACCCGCGGTTGAGAAAGCCTGGTACACTGGCCTGATAGGTCGAGGTGGTGAGCACATCGGCCCCGGCATCGAGGTAGTCCCGGTGTACCCGATAAATAAGTTCGGGTGCCTCGATCAGACAGCGCGCCGACCAGAGGGGATCATCCAGGTTTGCGCCGTGCCGTTCCAGTTCCGTTGCCAGGGCGCCATCAAGCACGACGAAGCCTTGCTTTTGCAGGTAATGCTGAATCGGGTTCACAAGCGCTCCGCTTCCCATGTAGGAGGTCATTCAGGAAAGAATATCGTCCTACCTAGTGATGCTGACCTTGCCCCACCCGGCTACACCCTCTCACCCGCTGACCCGCTGACCCCTGAGCGTGACCTGACCGGCAGCAGGCGGGGCCCCGCGCACTGATGGCCAGCGCCACGGTGGGATCAGTGGCCGGTTACGTGCTGTCGTACCCCAGGGTGCTCTTGGCGATGGCCCGGGATAAAAGCTTCCTTGCCCGCATCGGCGGGGTCCTTCCGGTCCGACGAACGCCCGCCTTCGCAATCGTGTTGCATGCCCTGCTTGCGTCCTGCGATGTGGGGATACGCAACTGTGAACAACTCGCTGCGACGTTCGGGCGCGGATTCACGCCCTTCTCCGCGCTGTTGATTGGCAACGCCCTGATTGAAACCCCCGCCGTCGCGAGCATCAACGTGTTGATCACGCTGTGCGGTGTGCCGGTCTTGCTGGTCTGGCGGCGATCCCACCATCCGGCGCCGACTATTCGAGAAGATTGACCGAAGGAACTTCCGAAAGCCCAGCGGTGCGGAGCATTCGATAACCGGCCCGGAAGGGGGCGGCGAGCATCGCCACCGCCGTCCTCCGCGCCAGCACCTGATCTCGCCTCGACCGTTCAAAGCTGAGGCGCATTCGCTCGACCCAGGTGATTGCAATCCTTGCTGGGGCAGGACCGGCACCATCCGCGGCAATCGCTTGGTTGGTGGCGTGGGCCAGCGCTTCCACCGCCACCCGAAATTTGTCGTAGAACAAGCGGTTGCCCCGTTCCATCCGCCGCAGTGCGTCGCCGACGGCCCCAGGTGGATATGCATCCGCCTTTGTCGTGACAGACTCATCAAACGCCAAGTTCGCGCCGATGGTCGGGTTGGTGTTGATCTCCCAGACCTGAGGCTGGCCATCCCGCAATCCGTAGTCGATCCTTCCATACTCC
>JANNSC010000209.1:0-2602 GCA_031402135.1 Gemmatimonadales bacterium
GCGCTCCACCATGGCGCCCCAGGTCACCACGGTGAGTTTGTCCCCGGAGCTGATAACCCGCGCCTTGCCCATCGGCACCACGAAGCCATCCCCCGGGTACGGCCGCCGGGCCCAGCTGCCGTCGAGCAGCGCCCGGTGCTCGAAGAAAATGGTGGGGTTATTGCTGCGCATTGCGGTGCGGAGGAGCCCCACCGCGTCCTCGGCGTTGCTCGGAATGGCCACCTGCCACCCGGTGGCGTGGGCCCAGAGCACCTCGCCACAGACGCTGTGCCAGGGGTCGCCGCATTTCGGCGCGTAGCCCCCCGGCATCCGGACGACGATGGGCGCCGCCCAGCGGTTGTTGGTGCGCCAGCGGATGGTGCCGCAGTTGTTGAGCTGCTCGGTGGCGGGGTCGGCGTATTTGCGGAACTGGATCTCGGGCACCGGCATCAAACCGGCGAGTGCCATTCCCACCGCCCGCCCGATGATGCCTTCCTCATTGAGCGAGGTGTCGAACACCCGCTGGTCGCCGAAGGAATCCTGCAAGCCGAGTGTGGCGGCATGGACCCCGCCCTTGGGGCCGACGTCCTCGCCGAATACCAGCACCTTCTGATTCGATTTGAGCTCCGCCTCGAGGGTCTTCCGGATGGCGGTGAGCATGTTGATCCGGGCGCCCTCAGGGGCAGCGACTTCACTCGAGGCAGGGAACCGATGTCTACTGGGAAACAACCCCCCTCTTTTTTGTAAATCTGTGTAATCTGTGAAATCTGTGGATGCTGTTCTAAATCGTAGTACGGTCTCGGTGGACGGCTCCGAGCGAGCCAGCGCCTCTTGCAACCCCTTTTCACCATCCACCAACGCCTTCGCCTTCACCTTTTCAATCTGTGCCATCGGTGAAATCTGTGGATCAGTTGTCCACAGATTACCCAGATTACACAGATATTCTTCGAGCTTGGGCAAGGGATCGTTCGATTGTTCTTTGGTCAACAGCCCGGGATCTTTGTATGCCTGGGTATCCTGCCCGGAATGGCCGGAGAGTCTGGGGACGGTGAGCCGCAGCAGCGCCGGACCTTTTCCTGAACGAGCGTGGGCGATGACTTCACCGATGAGCTTCGCCGCTTCCTCGGGGTTGGTGCCGTCGCCGTCGCAGACCAGCAGATTCTTGAACGAGGCGAGGTTGGCGGCAATATTCGCCCCCGGCGTTTGCAGCCGGCCCGGCACCGAAATCCCGTAGCCGTTGTCCTCGATGTAGAACAGCATCGGCAAGTTGAGCGTGGTGGCGATGGTGAGCGCCGACCAGAACCCGTTGGTGGCGGCGGAGGCCTCGCCCCCCAGCACGCAGCCGATGGCGCCGTCGTACGATTTGTCTCCCAGGACATCCCGATGATAGGTGATGGCTTGGGCCCAGCCGGCGGTGGGGGTGTACTGGCTGCCTACGTCGCCCGACATCGGCAGCACCACCGGCCCCGGATCACTCGGCAGGTTGCACACCACGCCAATGTCCCGCCCGTCGCTGAAGCCGCCCGACTTGCCCATCGGACCGGCAAAGCCGTCGGCAATCGAGAGACCCAGCGACAGCAGCAGCGGCCGAGAGCGGTAGTACGCCCCGATGCCGTCGTGGGGGTGGATCAGGTGCTGCCCCAGGATGAGCTGGGCGACGTCATGGCCTCGGGCCGAAAACTGGTAGGCCACTTTCTTCTCGGGCACCAGCCGCTGTTCCTCGGTGTCATCGAGGAAGCGGGAGACGTGGGTCAGGTAGAGGACCTTTTTCCAGTCGATCGTCGGTGTCATCGGTGCCATGGGAAGTTTGGCGGTTCCGCCTACGCAGGATCGTTCAAGGCGGCAAGATACTTGTGGTACACGAAGAGCTGGGCCCGGGGGCGGCCGGTCGCCTCCCGGACAATGCCGAGGTCCATCAACCGTCGCAGCGCCGCGGAAGCAGTCGGAAAGGAGACCTGTGCCCGTGCGGCCGCTGTGGTGATGGTGGTTGCCGCCCGCCGGGTCAGGTGATCGTGCACCAGGAGCGCCGTGGGCGCAGCCCGGCCGATGCCTTGAATCCGCTTGCGATCGGCTTGGAAGAGGGCGATCAGCTTTCGTGCCGTCTCCGCCGCCTCGAGGGCGACCTCTTCGATGCCTTCAAGGTAGAACAGGAGCCATTCTTCCCAGGCCCCGTGGGTCCGCACTCTCTGCAGGGCCTCGTAGTACCGCAGCTTGTTCTTCTTCAGGTACAAGCTCAAGTAGAGCAAGGGCTGGGTCAGGACGCCATCCGCACACAGGAGAAAGGTGATGAGCAGCCGTCCCACCCGCCCGTTGCCATCGAGGAACGGGTGAATCGTCTCGAACTGCGCATGGGCAAGCCCTGCTTTGACGAGGGTTGGCATGGCCAGGTCGTCCCGGTGGAGGAATTTCTCCAGGTTGCTCATGGCGTGCACGACCTCATTGGGGGGCGGGGGAACGAATGCCGCATTGCCAGGGCGGCTCCCGCCAATCCAATTCTGCGAGGTACGAAACTCACCGGGGGTCCTGTCTCCACCCCGGATGCCGCGGACCAGGATCTCGTGGATCTCGCGGATCAGCCGCAGCGTCAGGGGGAACCCGGCCTTCAGGCGGTCCAGGCCATGCT
>JANNSC010000210.1:0-11743 GCA_031402135.1 Gemmatimonadales bacterium
GCGTCGCCGCTTCCGGTGGTTCGGCCTGTTCCACCGGCGCCATGGAGCCCTCCCACGTTCTTTCCGCCATGGCGGTTCCCCACGCCCTCGCCCTCGGCTCCATCCGCCTGAGCCTCGGCCATGAGTCCACCGCGGCTGACATCGACCGGGTGGTTCAGCTCTTCCCCCAGGTGGTCGAGAAGGTCCGCCAGCTTTCCGTGGTGCTGGGCCGTGTCTGACAAGGTCCTGGTCGCCATGTCCGGCGGCGTTGACAGCTCGGTCGCGGCGGCGCGCCTGGTGGAGCAGGGGTACGCTGTCGTCGGTGCAACCATGAAGCTGTTCTGCCACGGCGATACCGTCGCCGATCGTCCCTGTTGCTCGCTCGATTCGATCAACGATGCCAAGGATGTGGCCGCCACCCTGGGCATCCCCCATTACGTTCTCAATCTCGAGGATCGCTTCTCCAAGCACGTCATCCAGAATTTTGTGGACGAATACAGCCGGGGCCGCACCCCCATCCCCTGTGTGCGCTGCAATTCCTTCACCAAATTCCGGGACCTTCTGGCCCACGCCAATTCGCTCGGCTGTGACGCCATAGCCACTGGGCACTACGCCGTGGCCCGCGATGGGATGTTGTTTCGCGGCCACGACCGCAACAAGGACCAGAGCTATTTCCTCTGGGGCATCGAGCGCGCCGTGGTGGCCCGGATGCTGACGCCGGTGGGAGAGATGACCAAGGCGGAGACCCGCGCCCTGGCCCGGAAACTCGGCCTCGCCACCGCCGACAAGCCCGAGTCGGTGGAAATCTGTTTCGTCCCCAACGACGACTACGCCAGCGTGCTGGAGCAGCACCTCCCCGCCGATGCCCCGGCGCTCACCCCGGGCCCCTTCGTCACCAGAAGTGGGGAGGTGGTCGGAGAGCACCGCGGATTTGCCCGCTTCACCGTGGGCCAGCGCCGGGGCCTGCCGGGTGGCCGGTCCCTGCCCCTCTACGTGCTGGCCATCCATCCCGAAGATCGGTCGGTGGTGGTGGGCACCGCCGATGAACTCGGCGGCACCACCGTGCGCCTGGAAGAATTGAATTGGCTCGCCGCGCCATTGGGCGTTGGCGCCCGCTGTGAGGTACAGATTCGCTATCGCGCCGCCTCGCTCGCCGCCACCGTCACCGCCGCCGGCGTCGCCACCATGACGCTGGAAAGCGACGCACCGCTCCGTGCCATCACCCCGGGACAGTCGGGCGTTCTCTATTCAGCCGAGGGCCAGGTCCTCGGTGGAGGTGTCATTTCATGAACCGCCGCACCCTCGCGCTCACTGTCGGTGCCATCGCTCTGTTCCCCGCTCCCCGATCTCTCGCATCCCAGGCCAGACAGCCGCTCACCTTCGAGAAGTTCCTGGCGCTGCAGATCGTTGGCGATGCCCAGCTGTCGCCCAATGGAGCCACGGTGGCCTTCACGGTGACAGTGCCGTCGCGTCAGGACAATCGGGGTGTCACCCGGATCTGGGTAGTACCCACCGCCGGCGGAACCGCTCGGGCGGTCACCGCCGGACCGGGCAACGATCTTTCGCCCCGCTGGACTTCCGATGGCGGCTCGCTCCTGTTCATCGGAAGCCGCGGCGGCAGCGCCCAGGTGTGGCGAATGGCACTCTCCGGGGGAGATGCGGTCCAGCTCACCACCATCGAATCCGGTGTCAACAGTTTTTACCCCTCGCCGGACAGCCGTGCGGTTTATGTTGCCAGCGATGTCAAATGGCCCCCGGGGAACCACGAAATCGACCGCCGCAACGGACAGTTCCCTACTCAGGCCAGGATCTGGGACGATCTCTTCTACCGGCATTGGAACGAATGGCGGGTAGGCCAGCGCTCCCACCTGCTCCGCTGGGATCTGGCCACCCGGACGTTTACCGACCTCACCCCAGTAGACCACGACGTCCCCACCCTCGCCCTCGGCGGCGCCGATGTGGCGGTCTCACCCGACGGGGCAGAGGTGGCGGTGGTGTACAACCCCGATCCCAACGTGGCGGAAAGCACCAACAACGACATCTTCGTCCTCCAGGGGAATGGCGGTCCGGCCCAGGTCGTCACCACCCGCCGCGGCAATGACCATTCCCCCGCCTTCTCTCCTGACCGACGGCAGATCGCCTATCTCTCCATGGAAACGCCGGGATTCGAGGCCGACCGACAGCAGCTGATGCTGTACGACCGCGCCACTCGGCTGCATCGGGCGCTGACCGGTTCCTGGGATCTGAACGTCCAGAGTTTTGCCTGGACCCCGGACGGCCGCAGCATCGTGGTGGAAATGGAGGAGCGCGGTTCCCACAACCTGTACGACCTCGAGGTTGTCACCGGACGGCGCACCCTGCTGATATCGGGCGGACTCAACACCGGCATGCGCGTCCTGCCCGACCGGCAGGGCATCGTCTTTCTCCGCCAAACCGCCACCCAGCCCCCCGAAGTGTACCGGGTCGGTCTCGATGGTCGCGGCCTGGTGGCAATCACCTCGCTCAATGCCGCGGCACTCGCCACGCTCGATCTGCCGCCGCTGCAGAGTTTCAGTTTTGTCGGTGCCCTGGGCGATTCAGTGCAGTCGTGGCTGCTGACTCCACCGGGCTTCGACAAGGCCAGGAAGTACCCATTGATTTTCGTCGTGCACGGCGGACCCCAGGCGCCAATGCTCGATGCCTGGAGCGCCCGGTGGAACTACCAGATGTTTGCCGCCCGGGGCTACGTGGTCGCAGCGGTCAATTTCCACGGCTCGCCCGGCTGGGGCCAGAAGTTCGTCAACAGCATTTCGAAGCACTGGGGCGACTACCCGTTCGAGGACCTGATGAAGGGGCTGGACGTGCTGGCGGCGCTGCCCTACGTCGATTCCACCCGCATGGCGGCTGCTGGCGCCTCCTACGGCGGCTACATGGTCAACTGGATGCAGGGTCACACCAACCGCTTCAAGGTGATGTTTTCCCACGACGGCATTTTCAATCTGGCATCGGCCCAGGGTGCCACCGAGGAGCTCTGGTTCCCCAACCACGAATTCGGGGAAGGCGGAGTTACCAACCCCGCCACCCGCGCCATGCTGGAAAAGTGGTCGCCCCACAACTTTGCCGAGCGCTGGAGCACTCCGATGCTCGTGGTTCATGGCCAGCAGGACTTCCGCCTCGACGTCTCGGAGGGCTATCAGGCGTTTACCGCACTCAAGGTCCGCGGTGTGGCCGCCAAGTTCCTCTATTTCCCCGACGAAGGCCACTGGGTGCTCAAGCCCCGGAATCGTCGGCTCTGGTGGGGGACGGTGCTCGACTGGATGGATCAGTATCTCATGCCCAAGCCGGGAATTAATACCCCCTAGGGGTATTTTGTACTTTTCGTCGCGCTTCTGTAACAGCGCCGGCTCCCCGACCCGGGGCCGGCGTATCTTTCCCCTATGCCCGAAGATGTTTTGGCCCAGATAGAAGTTGCCGCCCAGCCGGACCAATCGGCCGCTCGACTGCCGGTGGAACCGCCGGTCGAGGGCTCGGCACTGCTCATAAACCGCGAACTCTCCTGGCTTGAATTCAACCGGCGAGTCCTCCACGAGGCCCAGGATCCTCGCACCCCGCTGCTGGAGCGGCTGAAGTTCCTCTCCATTTTCGGGTCCAACCTCGACGAATTCTTTCAGGTGCGGGTGGCCGGGCTCCGGGAACAGGTGGCAGCCCACTTGAGCGAACTGACCCCCGACCGGATGTCCCCCGAGATCCAACTCCGGGCCATCGCCCAAGTGGTTCGAGAGCTGGTGCGGGACCACGGCGCCTGCCTGACTGGGCAGGTGCTCCCCGCCCTCGCCAGCCGGGGCATCGAAATCATCGGCAGCGCCGCCGAACTCGGAGCGGCCGATTCGGCCCACCTGGAGCAGTACTTCACCGCCAATGTGTTCCCGGTGCTGACCCCGCTGGCGGTAGATCCGGCCCACCCTTTCCCCTACATCTCCAACCTCTCCTTGTCGCTCGCGGTGATCCTCCGGGGCGACACCGGGGAGGAGCGCTTTGCCCGGGTCAAGGTCCCCAAGATTCTTCCCCGCTGGGTCCCGCTGCCGGGCAGCCACCGGTATGCCCCGCTGGAGTTGGTCATCGGCGTGAACCTCGAGGCCCTCTTTCCCGGGGTGGAAATCCTCGGGTGCTACCCGTTCCGCATAACCCGGAACACCGATCTCGAAATTGACCCTGACGAGGCCGATGACCTGCTCGCGTTGATCCAGGAAGAGGTCAGGAATCGCCGATTTGCCGAAGTGGTGCGGCTGGAGGTGAATCCCGGCATGCCGGAATCACTTCGCCAGCTCCTCCTCGCCGAGCTCACGGCCGATCAGGAAATCGACGGACTGCCACTCAGCCCGGAGGATGTCTACGAGGTGGAGGGACTGCTCGACGCCCCCGATCTCATGACCATTGCGACCCTCGATGTCCCGGAGCTGCGCGACTCAGGGTTCATGCCGGTGGTGCCGGCGCGATTGGCTGGCGGGCGCAACCTTTTCGAGGTGATTCGCGAAGGCGATCTCTTCGTCCATCACCCCTATGAAAGCTTTGCGGCCAGCGTCGAGCGGTTCATCCAGGCCGCCACCGATGATCCTGACGTGCTGGCCATCAAGATGACGCTCTATCGGACCGGGGGTGATTCCCACATCGCCCGGATGCTGGCCAGCGCCGCCGAGCGGGGCAAGCAGGTGGCGGTGCTGATTGAGCTGCAGGCCCGGTTCGATGAGGAGAACAACATCCGCTGGGCCCAGCGTTTCGAGGACGTCGGCGTCCACGTGAGTTACGGCGTTGCGGGGCTCAAAACCCACGCCAAGGTCATCCTGGTGGTGCGTCGGGAAGGCGATCAGATCCGCCGCTATGTCCACATCGGCACCGGGAACTACGCGCCCCGGACCGCTCGGCTCTACACCGATTTCGGACTCTTTTCCTGTGACCCCAACCTCGGCGCCGATCTCTCCGATCTCTTCAACGTGCTTACCGGCTTCGCCTCTCCCCAGGGCTATCGGAAATTGGTGGTGGCCCCCGGTGGCATGCGGAAGTGGCTGGTGCAGCGGATTCGGAGGGAAATGGCCCACGCTGAGGCGGGCCGGCCGGCCCGGATCGTGGCCAAGATGAACGCCATTGTCGATGCCGAGATCATCGCGCTGCTCTACCAGGCATCCAGTGCCGGCGTGACCGTGGACCTCCTGGTCCGGGGAATCTCCTGTCTCCGGCCCGGCATTCCCGGACTGAGCGATCGGATTCGGGTGGTGAGCATCATCGGGCGCTTCCTGGAGCATTCCCGGGTCTGGTACTTTGCCAACGGGGGAGACCCGGAAGTTTCGATCAGCTCGGCCGACTGGATGCCCCGAAACCTGGACCGGCGAATTGAGGCGGCCGTCCCGCTCGATTCGCCGGTGGAACGGGAGCGAGTGCGCGAGCTGCTTGAGCTGATGTGGAGCGACAACCGGCAGGCGTGGGATCTGGGATCCGACGGCACCTGGACCCAGCGGGTGCCCGGCGAAAAGGAAATTGCCACCCACAAAGCCATGGTGGAATACTATCGCGAGGGTGGACGGGCCTGAACCCTAAAACGCCATCCCCGCCGCCTCCGCAAATTTCTTGAACAGCTCGGCCTGCTCCGGCGTCGGATTTTCCGGAATGGTGACGTGCACCGTCACGATCTGATCGCCCTTCCGCTCCGCCTTGACGACACCCTCTCCCTTGACCCGGAACCGGCGGCCCGGCTGGGTCCCGGCTGGAATCTTGAGCACCACTTTCTTCCCATCCAGCGTCTTGACCTTGAGCCGGGTGCCAAACACCGCCTGGGCCACATTCACCGACACTTCGCAGAGCACGTCGAGGCCATCCCGCCGGAAAAACCGATCCGGTTCCACTTGAAAAGTCACCATCAAATCGCCGGCCGGCCGGCCGCTGGAACCGCTGCCACCCTGCCCCCTGAGCCGGATCTTGAGCCCGCTCTCGGTGCCTGGGGGCACGGTGATCATAACCCGCTTCTCCGCGCGTCGGTCGCCCACCCCGTCGCACGACGGGCAATTCTGTGAGGGAGTCTTGCCCCGCCCCCGGCACTGCGGACACGGCCGGTTTACCGCAAAGCCGCCCTGCCCGAAGGAAATCGTGCCCCGCCCCTTGCACTCCGAACACTGCCCGGCGGTTGCCCCCGGCGCCGCGCCGCTGCCGCTGCAGGTGGCGCAGGTGTCGTTCATGGTAAGCGTGATCGGCACCTTGCCGCCCAGCGCCGCGGTGCGGAACGGAATCTCCAGCGTCGCCTCGACCGACTCCCCCTTCGGCTCCTCCTTCTTTCCCTTGCCGAAGATGGAAGAGAAAATGTCGCCCAGCCCCATCGAGCCGAAGTCGCCAAAATCAAACGTCTCCGCAGCACCGCCCGCCCCCCCGCGGCCCCCGCCGCCTGCCGGGGCGCTCGACCGGCGATTGGCCGGATCGAACGCGCCCAGCCGGCGCATCAAATCGTACTTCTTGCGCTTCTCCGCGTCCGAAAGCACCCCATGCGCTTCGGAGATTTCCTTGAACGTCTCCCCAGCCTTGGGATTATTCGGATTGGCGTCGGGATGGTGCTGCTTGGCCAGCCGCCGATAGGCCTTTTTGATCTCCTCAGGCGTCGCCTTTTCGGCGACGCCCAGGACCTGATAAAAATCCTTGGATGCCACTTACCCGTGGCCCTCGGTCGAGTACACCTGCACTCGAGCCGGCCGAACCAGCGACCCCCGGAAGCGGTACCCGACCTGGAAGGTGGCGGCCACCTGGTGGTCCTGCTCCGGGGAAGCAGCCGGAAGAACTGCCACCGCCTCATGAAACGCCGGATTGAACGGCTGGCCTACCGGATCAAGGCGTTCCAAGCCGGCGGCCTCGAGCTCCTTGCGAAGCTTCTTGTCCACCAGGAGGATCGCTTCCAGCAAGGCGCCGGCGGCAGTGGACGGATCACTGGCCGCAATGCGGTCCACATCGTCGAGAATATCAGTAAGCCTCATGACCAGCGCCGCCTGAGCCCGGTCGGTCAGCTCCAGACGCTCTTTGGCAACCCGCTTTCTGAAGTTGTCAAACTCGGCGGCCAGCCGAAGGTGCCGATCCTGGGCCTCTCGCAGCTGTTCACCCAGCCGGTGTGCTGCCCCCTCCGCCGGCTCGGCCGGAAGCCCTGAAATACCGGCGGGAGCTGCTTCCGCCGGGGCGTCCTCCTCAAATCCCTTTTCCATCGTCACTTACGGGGCTCCCTCTGGGGGGCGGTTCGAACCCTGTAATCTAGCAGTCCCGGTGCCACCCGCACCTGCCGATCGGGCCCGGGCAAGGAGCCCAAAAATGGCAAACTGGGTGGCTCGCGCCCGGATGTCGTGACGAGATCCAGGGAACCCATACCGGTGGGCCGTAAGCCCCGAGGCGGCCGCAAACCCAAACCACACCGTCCCGACCGGGTTCCGTTCACTGCCCCCGCCCGGACCGGCAATGCCGCTCACCGAAACCGCCAAGTCGCTGCCAAACTGTTCCCGAGCGGCGCTCGCCATTGCCCGGACCGCTTCCTCGCTTACGGCGCCGTGGTCAGCGAGGATTCGAGCCGGCACGCCCAGGCGCTCCTTGGCCGAATTGGCGTAGCAAACGACGCCGCCGAGGAACACGTCGGAGCTGCCTGGAACCGAGGTAATCCGGTTTCCTATCATTCCACCGGTACACGACTCGGCGACCGCGACCGTGAGGCCTCGCTCCCGGCACGCACTAAGCAGTACCTCGGCAAGGTCGGTCTCACCGGTGGCATAGGCATTGTCACCCAGCCGACCGAACAGCCTGCGGCTCGCCTCCTCGAGCAGTCCGTCTGCCTCGTCCGGTTGAACGCCCCACGCCGTCAACCGCAAATCCACCCCCTCGAGCCCCGGCAAGAACGCCAACGTCACCGGCGCAACGCCATCCTCGATGTCGCTGACCCGCTCGGCGAGCGTCGACTCCGGGATTCCAGTGGTGCGGATGGTCCGGGACCGCACCACCCTTCCCCCAACCCGTGGCAGCAGGCGCGGAAGTACCTCGTGAGTCAGCAGCCCCTGCATCTCGACCGGCACGCCGGGGAGCATGATCACTTCGCCCAGGCCGCCGGAGATCCACAGTCCCGGCGCCGAGCCCCAGCGGTTGGCCAGCACCACCGCGCCCCGAGGCACCTCCGCCTGGCAACGATTGCGCTCGGCGATGGTGCGCCCCATCCGGGTCCACCGCGCCACCAGGTCGTCCCAGATTTCCTGATGGAATTCGAGCGGCGCCCCGAAGACTTCCGCCACGGCGTGCTTTGACAGGTCATCCCTGGTCGGGCCGAGGCCTCCGGTGGTCAGCACCAGCCCGGTCCGGCCCAGCGCCTCCCGGACCGCGGCACGCACCGCTTCGGGGTCGTCACCGACCGAGGTGCGCCGGACAATCCGAACCCCGGCAGCCGCCAAGGTCTGGCCGATGAATGCCGAATTGGTATCCACGGTGAAGCCGAGCAGCAGTTCGGTGCCGATGGTGACGAGTTCGAGGTCCATGCTGAAAGTTACTCTGGGCCCCGCGTGAAACCCCGCGATGCCGGATGGCGTCGCGGGGTCTTCAAAGATCCCTCAAATTGTTGAACCCTCCCGGCCCAGCCTGGTACCCCAGCCTACTCCTCCGTGCCAGGTGCCCTGCGCAGTGGTCGCTCATCGTTGGCGAAGAGCGCTGCCAGCGCTATGACGCAGGCCTCCGACGCCCGCTCTGGATGCCAGATTATTCTGTCCCGCTCCACCACCGGAAACACCGCGTCCGGGGTCCACACCTCGACCTGCCCCTGATCCGCGTCCACAATCCAGTACTGCGGAATCAACTGCCCCTGGTAGAGCCGCCGCTTGGTGAATCGATCCGCCCTGGTCGAGGACGGACTCAGTACCTCCACCGCCAGTAGAAGGGTTCGCATCCTTGCCCAATCGAGAGTTGCCGACTCCTCCAGAGGCACCACGAAAAGGTCAGGCTGAACCAGGATATCCGGGCCCCACGATATGTCGGCAGGGGCGTAGAAGAGCTCTCCCACCCGATGGACTCGAAGGTATTCCTCGAGGGCGACCAAGAGCCTGCGGCCCACCCGCTGGTGCAACGGTCGGGGAGCCGGAGTCACCAACAGCTCTCCATGCACCACTTCGTAGCGGTTCCCGTCCTCGGGGAAGGCGAGCAGCATTTCGGCGGTGTAATACCCAGGCGCTGGCATCGACATAGTATCGGCTCGGCGGAAGTCGAAACGCAAGAGGGGGCCATCAGTCCAAACTGAGGCCCCCAGGGCCCGCTCGATCACCCAATCACCGCAGCAACGGCCCAATTGCGCGGGAGGCAGACTCCCCCGTTTACTCGCCACCACTGGGGTCGCAGCAAAGTTTGCTTCTCCCCCCCTCCGGGCGGTAATTTTTCGTCGGTGATCACCTCCCGGACAACTCCCCGCAAACGCGTCCTCATCGTCAATTGCTATGCCGATGAGACTCGCCGTGCCGTCGCCCGAAGGGGAAAGGTTCCCCAGAACATCGGTCCGGTCTTCCTTGCCGGTGGGTTCAATCCCCACCTCTGGGACATCAAGATCCACAACGAACACTCCGACGGGCCGCTCGAAGATCCCCAGCTCCTCGGCTGGCCCGACCTGCTAGTCTTGACCGGACTGATGACCTCGCTCGACCGGATGCGCCACGTCACCGCCTACGCCCGGACCCGGAATCCCCGGGTCCTGGTGGTGGGCGGCGGTCACGTGCCGAGGGCGTTGCCCAAACTCTGCGCCACCTTCATGGATGTGGTGTGCCTCGGCGACGTCGAAGAAATTCGGGAGGTTGTTTCCGGATTGTTCGGCGCCGCCTATGCCAATGAGGAAATGACGCCCCGCTTCGATCTGGGCCATTATATCGGACCGCTGGTGGGCTATGCCGAATCGACCCGGTACTGCAACTTCAAGTGTTCGTTTTGCACCCTGAGTGCTGAAGGGCGGAAGTACGATATCCATCCGATCGAGACGCTGCGGAAGCAACTGCGCGCCGTCGGTCCCAAGCGGATCCTGAATTTCAACGACAACAACTTTTACGGCAGCGATCGCGCCAGTTTTCAGGAGCGGGTCGCTTGCGCGCGGGAGCGGTGGGAGGCCGGTCAGTTCGGTTCCTGGGCGGCGCTGCTGACCGGAGATTTCTTTTCCGACCCCCGCAATCTCCGCCTGGTCAAGGCATCCGGCTGCAGCGCCCTCTTTTCCGGCGTGGAGTCTTTCGACGTCAACTGGACCGCCAGCCAGAACAAGAAGCAGAACGGCCTGCGGGATCAGGTTGGCATGATTCGCGAGTGCCTGGAAAGCGGAGTGGTATTCCTCTACGGATTGATGCTCGACCTGAGCACCCGGAGCATCGCCGAAGCCCGGCGCGAACTTGACATGGTCGTCTCCTGCTCCGACATCACCTTGCCATCCTACCTTTCCCTGACAATTCCCTTTCCGGGAACGCCGTATTTCTACGACAAACTCGATACCGGAAACATCCTCCCCGACACTCGAATTCGGGACCTCGACTCCACCACGATTTCGTTGCGCCCCGTTGATTCTCTCGCCGAGGCGGCGGCGTTCGCCAAAGACCTCCAGACGATGCGGGGGTATCGCAGCCGAATCCTCAGTCACGCCGCCCGCTTCGCCTGGAAATATCGGCACCATCTGAACGCCGATCAGATGATCTTGTCGCTGCTCAATGGGCTCTTCCTCGCGGCGCCGCTCTCCGGCACACTTCCCGGTCGGGTCGGCGCCAGTGCGGCGCCCCGAACCCATGTGAGTACCACCGAGCCGCTCGATCTGGTCTACCGCCCGGCGTTTACTGTCGCCTCGCAGTACCAGCACCTTTTCGAGCCGATCTACCTGACCGACCCGCTCGGCCGGCTGGCCGATGACATCGCCGAGGATGTTGACGATGCCCGCCCGGCCCCGGTCCGGATCACCGCCGCCTCGAAGCAATAAGCCGCGAGGACTCCATCGCAATCCCCGAACGATTCGAAATTCGCAAGCGCCTCGGCGAAGGCGGATTTGGCGTCGTCTACGAAGCCTGGGATCGCGATCGTCACCGCCGGGTCGCCCTCAAGCAGCTGCGCTACGCCGATCCCGCCGCGCTGCTCCGCTTCAAACAGGAATTCCGCTCCCTGGCCGACATCAGCCACAAGAATTTGGTCCGGCTCGAGGAACTCCTTTCCCAGGATGACGAGTGGTATTTCACCATGGAGCTGGTGGATGGGGACGACCTCCTCGGGTACCTCCGGCGCGAGGTCGACACCGCCTCGAGTTTTCGCTTTCCCTTCGACGAGAACCGGCTGCGCGACGCCTTCGCCCAACTGAGTGACGGCATTCTCACCCTGCACGCCGGCGGCATGCTGCACCGGGATTTGAAACCGCCCAACGTCCTGGTCACCCGTGAGGGCCGGGTGGTCATCCTCGACTTCGGATTGGTCGCCCACCTCGGCCCCGGCGATGTCTCCCGCTCCACCCAGATTATGGGCACCCCCGCCTACATGTCGCCCGAGCAGGTGCTCGGCGAGGATGTCGGCTGGCCCAGCGACTGGTATAGCGTCGGCGTGATCCTCTACCAGGCGCTGACCGGCAAGCTTCCCTTCCAGGGCGCCTACTTCCAGATGATGATGGCGCGGACCCAGAAGGAAGTTCCCGGTCCTGCGTCAGTGGTCGAGGGAATCCCCGCTGACCTCGATCTGCTCTGCCGCGAGTTGCTCCTGATCGACCCTGCCGCCCGGCCGCCCGGACCCGAGA
>JANNSC010000211.1:0-3016 GCA_031402135.1 Gemmatimonadales bacterium
CGGGCCAAAGCGTTAGGCGCCGATCTGGTCCTCAATCATGCCACCCAGGACGTCGCCAAGGAAGTTCGCGCTTTGACCAAGCGGGGTGCCGATGTGGTGGTCGATTCCGTCGGCGAAAAGACCTGGGACAAGTCGCTCAAAGCGCTCCGCATGGGCGGGCGTTTGGTCACCTGTGGCGCCACGACCGGCCCCCACGTTCAGATCGATATCCGAAAGCTGTTTTGGTTCCAATGGACCATCATGGGTTCCACCATGGGGTCGGTGCCGGAGTTTGAGGCCATGATGGCGGCGGCCAACGGCGGAGCGATCGTCCCAGTGGTGGACTTGGTCGTGCCGATGGACCAGGGCCTCACAGCCTATCAACGACTGCAGAGCGGCGAACAAATGGGGAAGGTCGTCATCGAGGTCTCCTCGTGAATCCGATCGCCGAGCGACTCCGAGCCGGCTTCGATCAGTTGGCGGCCGTCGTGCCGGCGTTCTTCGGCTCGCTCTTGATCCTGGTGGCGGGGTATTTCCTCGCCAAGATGGTCGAACGCTGGACGGACTCTCTCCTCAAACGGCTCAACTTCAACAAGATGGTCGAGGCGGGAGGATTCACCGAAGCAGTGGAGCGCAGTGGAACGCGGCTGGATCCCATTCACGCCGTTGGCAAGCTGCTGTTTTGGCTGGTCATGCTGGTGGTGATCCTGTTGGCGAGCACCGCCCTCGGCCTCGAAAGCATCAACACCATGTTCGGAACGATGCTTTCCTACATCCCGACGCTGGTCTCCGCCATCGTGATTGTGATCCTCGGCATGATCGTCGGGGAGTTTGTCCGAGCGCTGGTACTCGCGTCAGCTGGTGGGGTCGAGGGAGTACCGGTGCTGGCAAAGTTTGCCAAGACTGCGGTGGTGATCATCTCGGTGTTCATGGCGGTGCAGCAGCTCGGCGTCGCCGAGGAAATCGTCACGGCGGCGTTTACCTTGATCCTGGGTGCCATCGCGCTCGCTGCCGGGCTCGCCTTCGGCCTCGGCAACCAGGGGCTGGCCGGCGAAGTCACCCGGCGCTGGTACGAGGAAGGCAAGGCGCGGCGCGGCGCCAAGGCAGCGCCGAAGTCTGCGGCGGAGGGGGGGGAGGAAGACGAGGAGGACGGCAGCTAGTGATCCGGGATAGGCGCTATGGCTTGGAGGCCACCGGTTGCGCCACAGGAATCCGTACCTGCATCAGCCGGATGCCGCCGGCAAACTGCTCCGCCAGCAACAGCGCCTCCCCGCCCACCGCGATCGGCCGGGCTTCACCCAGAAGCCGCAGGACCCGGCTCAGATTCCCGGTGCGGGTCAGGACCTGAATTCGGCGCACCGAGTCCCGCGCCGGCTTGCTCTTCTCCAACCAGATGGTCTCCCCGGGAGCCATGAACGCCGAAAGGAACGGCGGGTGAATGATGGCCCACGGAAAATCGGTCTCCTTGGGGCGTACCTCGGCGGGAAAGCCCTGTAGATAGCGATCCCGGTCCGCCTGGGTAACCTCATACACCGGATCGGGCAGCTCGGGACCCCGGCTGGTCTTGCCGAGGGGACTCCGGGTTATGATCTGATTCCGCAACAGACGAACAATCCAGACCGTCCCATCGGGCCACACCCCCCACAGGTCGCTGCCGGAAAGAAGCAGCCGCTCGAATCGGTTATTCTGCTCCCGCTGCATCTGCCTGAGATCCAGCGGCGCCAGCCGCTCCACGGTATCAAACCGCGCCAGCGACCTCGGCGATTTCACGACGGCCGTCGAATCGGCATTCCCCCGACCATCGCGTCCCGGATCCGGTTTCACCTCGAAATACAGCTGGCCGGCGGCGTCCTTCCCGCTGGGAAGCCCACCGCGGAGCGCGTCAGCGGCGGGAATCGAGTCGAGCAAGGTGCCGGCTCCGTTCCACACCGTGGTGCGGCGCAGTCCCCAATCGGCCAGATAGATGGTGTCGCCCGCAACGAACACCCGAAACGGGTGCCGGTAGGCCTTTTGCTTTGCTCCGCCGAGCGGAGCGATGGTCTTCCGGTTGAAATCGGCGATCACCGCGGCATCCCAGTCCGCCGCCACCACCACCCATCGACCAGCACCGAGCGGCGCCGCGACGGGGAGTTGGCCCCATCCCACATTCAGGGTGTCCGCCGGGAGCGACAAGGCTTCTTCCGGGGGTGCTATAGCACGCCCCGGACCACACGCCACCACGACCACCGCTGTCATGGCCAAGCGGCAGGGCAGCGGTGATCTGCTCATGGCGTTGCGATCTCGGCTGTGCCGGGGGTGATCCGCTCCAGCCCCAATTTGGCCAGTTCGGCGTTGACCGCTGCGAGTCCTCCTCCGAGCCCGTCGTTCATCCGCCCCAACTGTACGCTGAGCTGTTCCGAGAGAAGTTGGAACACCTCGAGGGACTGTGCCGTCGGTTTGGCCTCGGCACTCCCGACCACACCGGACAGCGCGGCAATTTGATTGTTGAGCTTGATCGGATAATTGAGCGGGTCCTGTCCGCTGCGATTGCGAACCTGGTAGATCTCCTGCTCCGCTGCGGCGAGTTGGGTTTCCAGGGTACCGGCCAGTTTTTCCAGCGTGGCCCCTCGGACGCCCGCCTTCCCTCTCCGGTCGGCCAGTTGTGCCCGCACGTTTCGGATTGTCCGTACCGCGTTGTTGGCCTGGTTGGTTCTGTCGCGAATCTGCAGCAGCAGCGCATACTGGGCATCGAGATCGGCCGGAGTGGCGCTACCCCGAGGATCCCGGAGCACCTGGAAAGTCTGGGTTTCGGATTTTTCGCCGACCGTCACCCGCACGCTATACGATCCGGGAGGAATCACCGGACCGGTGAGTCCGCCGGCCCAGAAGATCATGCCGGTAAACCCAACCGCATCTTCAGCGCGCAAATTCCACGAGTACCTGTTCATGCCGACCCGATTGGAGATCCGGGGCGGCGGGGCGTAGCGCCAGCCGGCCAGCCGCGGGCGGGAATCGGTGGTGTCGGGCCGCACTGCGGCTGGCATGACGCCGAGGGCGG
>JANNSC010000212.1:0-5373 GCA_031402135.1 Gemmatimonadales bacterium
TGGCGAATCCTGGGTTCACGGCGATGGGAACCGCCGCCGTAACCCGGATGAGCGCCGCAGCACCCGGAGCACCGGTGTCGCGACCGGCATTCCTCGGAGTGGCCGGGCTCGCAGCCCTCCTGCTGATCGCCGCAGGGTGGGGCTGGCTACGGCCGGTTCCCTCCGAGCAGGTCCGGCGGATGAGTCTCGCCTTCGGCGACGGGCAGGCCCTCGGCGCGCCGAACGATTACCGGGTGGCGATTTCCCCCGACGGCTCGCGGATGGTGTATGTCGGCGCCGCCGTGGGGGGAAAGCCCGCGTACCTCTGGCTGCGTTCCTGGAATGAGCTCAAGGCAGTGCCACTCCCCGGAACGGAGGGAGGGTACAACCCGTCCTTCTCCCCCGACGGCACCCGCCTGGCATTCATTGCGGGGACGCCGCGCACCGTACGCGCGGTGTCGCTCGCCGGAGGGCCCCCCGTCACCCTCACCGACTCGCTGGTGGACCGGGGGGGACTCGGCTGGGGGTACGACGGATACATCTATACCGATGGCCACCTCGAGGGCGATGGCCTCATGCGGGTGAAGGAGACCGGCGGCAGCCCGGAGCCGGTGACGATGCCGGATACCGCCGCCGGGGAGATCTACCACGTGGGCCCCGCACCACTCCCCAACGGAAAGGGCCTGCTCTTCACCGCCGTCCAGCGCGGCGCGTCGGCAATAGACGCCCAGATCGCGGTGTACGACTTCGAAACCCGGAAGCACCGGATCCTCGTCGCTGGCGCCATGGCGCGGTACATCCCCTCCGGGCACCTGCTTTATGTCACGGCGGACGGGACCCTCATGGCGGCTCCCTTCGATCAGGCCCGGATGATGCCGACCGGAGAAGGGGTGGCGGTGGCGGGGGGGGTGTCGGTGCGGGGCACCAACCGGGTGGATCTGTCGGTCTCGAACAACGGAATGATGCTGTATGCCTCGGGAACGGTTTCCACCGGAAATTGGGAGCTGGTCTGGGTTTCCCGCGATGGCGTCGCCACTGCTGTGGATTCCAGCTGGACCGGTTTCTTCGGGACGCCCAGGTTATCCCCCGACGCTCGGCAGGTAGCGGTCACCCGGTCCGATGGCAGCCAAAGCAGTCTCTGGGTCAAGCAACTAGACCGGGGTCCCGCGGCGAAACTCACCCCGGACGCAGGACGCTTTGTGGCCTGGCACCCCGACGGCAAGACGGTCGCCTTCGTTCCCACTGCGGGCAACGCCATTTGGACCGGCCCGGCCGACGGGAGCGTCCTCCCCACTCCGTGGCGGGGCGATCCGGGCCGGCTCGGCTCCTTGGAGTACTCCAGGGACGGGAATTGGCTGGTCTTCGGCTCCCTGGCCGATCTGTATGGGTTCCAGACCCATGGCGATTCGTCCAGGGCCGAGTTGGTCAAAGGGCCGTATGTGGATGCTTATCCCGCCCTGTCGCCCGATGGGCGCTGGCTCGCCTACGCCAGCGACGAATCGGGCCGATGGGAGGTCTATGTGCGGCCCTTCCCAGATACTCGCCCCGCCAAGCGGCAAGTTTCGGTCACCGGGGCAATCGAACCCCGCTGGTCCCGCGATGGGCGGGAATTGTTCTTTCAATCCGGGGACGGGACGCTGGTGACGGTTCCGGTCGTGCCTGGACCGGTGTTCAATTCCGCTGCTCCCAAGAGCTTGTTCAACGTCACACTGTACATCCGTAACGGGGGATTCCTGGGGTACGACGTGGCCCCCGATGGGAAGCGATTCCTGATGGCGCGGCCGGTGGGGGCAAACCGGGTCAACGCGGACGAGCTGATCCTGGTGGAGAATTTCTTCCAGGAGCTCAAGGCCAAGGTCAAGCGGTGAGCGTGGCAGCGGAGTTCACGGATTTTCGCGGGATCGGTACATTGCCATGATGGAAGACACATCGGCCGAGGTCTTTGCGCAGCGGTCGATGTTCAACGTGATCGACACCAACTACGGCTGGAAGGTGGACCTGATCCTCAAGCGAACGCGTCCATTCAGTCAGGTCGAATTCGATCGTCGAGTGACGATTGAATACCAGGCCCGCCAGATCGGCGATGTTGCCGCCTTGCTCCGAGTTCAGGGGGACACTCTGGATCGATCCTACCTGGATCACTGGGTTTCTGAGCTTGGCCTGAGGGCACAATTCCGACAGGCTCTGGAATTGGCGGAGGCTTCGTGAGCGCCACCCACATCATGGTCATCCAGAACGTCCAGGAACTGGTGCGGCGGGCTCAGGGCACCCGGAGGCCATAGGAGAACCGATGACCACGAGACGCGACTTCCTCGCCGGCATGGCGGCCGCGGCCGCAGTTCCCAGCTGGCGCGAGCCGCCGGAATTGATCCTGGTCAACGGCAGCTTCCTGACGCAGGACCCGGCGACGCCCAGCGCCCAGGCGATCGCCATCGCCGGGGGGCGGATCCTCGCGGTCGGCAGCACCGCGGACATCCGCGCCCTCGCGCGTGCCGGCACCCGCACGGTGGACCTGGGTGGCAAGGTGGTGATTCCGGGGGTGATCGACGCCCACAATCATCCCTCCTACGCCGGCATCCGGCACCTGCGTGAGGTCGACTGCGACTTGCGCTCGATCGGGGCAATCCAGGCGGCGCTGCGCGCGCGCACCGCGATCACGCCGCCCGGCGAATGGGTGCTGGGATTCAAGTACGATGATACCAAGACTGCCGAGCGCCGGTTCCTGACCCGCGCGAATCTCGACGCAGTGTCCGCCGATCATCCGATCTATGTCGAGCACCGGGGCGGCCACACTGCCTACGTGAACTCGCTGGCGTTCGAGCGGGCCGGGATTACCCAATCCTCCGCCGACCCCGTGGGGGGACGGTTCGAACGCGATGGCACCGGCGCATTGAGCGGCCGCGCCGCCGAGTCGGCCGCAGAGCTCATCGCGGGCTTCGCTCGGCGGCCCTACTCACGCGCCGACATGCAGGCCGGAGTGGCTGAAATCTCCCGGCGGCTTGCCGCCGCCGGCATCACCTCCGCGACCGATGCGCAGGGTTCACCGGACGACCTGCGCGCCTACCAGGATGCTCGCGACGCCGGGGAACTTCGGACCCGCATCTACTGCCACATCGAGATGAAGTATCTCGACACGATGATCGGCGCGGGTGTCCGCACTGGACTGGGTGACGACTGGGTGCGGATCGGCGCGGTGAAGTGCATTTCGGATGGCTCGATTTCGGAGCGGACCGCGCGGCTCTCCGAATCCTACGCCGGCAGGCCCAACGACTTCGGGATCATGGTGAACGACGCCGAGGCGCTCTGGCCGGTGTTCGAGAAGGCGCACCGGGCCGGCTGGCAGATTGGCACCCATGCCAACGGCGATCTCGGGATCGATCTGGTCGCCGGGTTGTATGAACGGCTGCAGCGGGAGATACCTCGGCGGGATCCGCGCTTCCGGTTCGAGCACTGCACCGTGCTCAGCCCCGAGCTTGTCCGACGGATCAAGGCGCTGGGGGCGATTCCGACTCCCTTCGCGAGCTACGTCTACTTCCACGGCGAGAAGATGTCCGAGTATGGCGCCGCGCGAACCGAACGGATGTTCCCGATGCGCTGGTTCCTCGACGCCGGGATCCCGGCGACCATGGGAAGCGACTATCCCCCGGGTCCCTTCGAGCCGATGATGGCGCTCACCTCCATGACCACCCGCACCGATATCCGGGGGACAATCTGGGGCGCCAACCAGCGCATCAGCTTGGAGGAGGCGCTGCGGGTGCTCACCGTCAACGGGGCCTACGCTTCGTACGAGGAAGGACTGAAGGGTTCGCTGACCGCCGGCAAGGTGGCCGACCTCGTGGTGCTCGGCCGAGACCCGCGCACCGTGCCAGCCATTGAGATCGTCAATGTCCCGATCGAGCGCACCATGGCCGGCGGCCGCTGGGTGTACGAGTCATGAGCGATGGCGCCGCCCGCCTCACCGCCGCATTGGCCGGTCGCTACCGCATCGAGCGGGAGCTGGGGCAGGGAGGCATGGCCACCGTGTACCTGGCCCACGACCTCCGCCACGAGCGCGACGTCGCCATCAAGGTGCTGCACCCCGAACTGGCGGCGGCGCTGGGGGGCGAGCGCTTCCTCTCCGAGATTAAAACCACCGCCCGGCTGCAGCATCCCCACATCCTGCCGTTGCTCGACTCCGGCAGCGCCGACGGCCTCCTCTTCTATGTGATGCCCTATGTACGGGGGGAAACGCTGCGCACTCGGCTGGAGCGGGACCGCCAGCTCCCCCTCGAGGAGGCGCTCCGGATCGCCCGCGAGGTGGCCGACGCGCTGGGCGCAGCGCATGGGCTCGGCATCATCCACCGCGATATCAAGCCGGAAAACATCCTGCTCCAGAGCGGCCACGCACTGGTGGCCGACTTCGGCATCGCTCTGGCGGTGCAGAGCGCCGGCGGGTCGCGCATGACCCAGACCGGGCTCTCGCTCGGCACGCCGCAGTACATGTCCCCCGAGCAGGCAATGGGGGAGCGCAGCGTGGATGCCCGGAGCGACATCTACGCGCTCGGCGCCGTCACCTACGAAATGCTGGCCGGCGATCCCCCGTTCACCGGATCGAGTGTCCAGGCGATCGTCGCCAAGGTGTTGAGCGAGCGGCCCACCCCGCTGTCGATGCTCCGGGACACGGTGCCACCCGGGGTGGAGCAGGCAGTGTTGACTGCGCTGGCCAAGCTCCCGGCCGATCGCTTTGCGAGCGCGGCGGAGTTCGGCGCGGCGCTTGCCCCGGAGCGTTTCGGCACCGTCGGCGCAACCGCAACGGGGCCAGGCAGCCGGCCGGCGCCGGCGGGGGCGCGCCGTAACACGCCCATTCTAGCTGGTCTGGCGCTGGCGGCGCTGGCGGCGGCGGTGTGGGGCTGGACCCGCCCCATGCCGGCCGCCGAGCTCCCGGTCACCCGGCTCGAGTTCACCACCATCGGCAGTCTCCAGGTTGCATTTCCGGTGCTGGGAACCTCCACCGCCCTCGCCCTCTCGCCCGACGGAAGCCGAGCGGTCTTTGCCGCGGTCCATCCCGGCGGGTGGGCGCTCGCCGTCCGGAATCTCGACCAGCTGACGGCGCGGATTCTGCCCGGCACTGAAGGGGCCGCATACCCGGAGTTTTCCCCCGACGGAAACTGGATTGCCTTCGAGGCGCCCGACGGCAACCTCAAGAAGATCGCTACGGACGGGAGTTCCTTGGCGGTCATCTGCCCGATCGGGGTCGGCACTTCGGCGGGAATCACCTGGCTCTCCGATGAGTCGATCGTCTTTGCCCCCCGCTCCCTCAGCAGTTCGCCGGGGCTGATGCAGGTCTCGGCGAGTGGAGGAATGCCCAACGTCCTCTCCCGGGTGGACAGCGCCTCGGGCGAGCGCTTTCAGCTC
>JANNSC010000213.1:0-4307 GCA_031402135.1 Gemmatimonadales bacterium
AGACGATATGGCCTTCGGCGGTGACGAGATCACCGACCTGGAGGAGCCCCTCGGCGGCGGCTTCATTTCCGAGCGCGGTAATCTCACCGGCGAATTCATGCCCGATGGTCACCGGCGGACGGAGCCGGTTGCTGGCCCAGGCATCCCATTCCCAGATGTGGAGGTCGGTGCCGCAGACTCCGGCGGCGTGGACCCGGATGAGCACGTCGCTGGGGCCGCAGGCAGGGACGGGGACATCCCGGACTTCCATTCCGACGCCCGCACCGGGCTTGACGATTGCGCGCATGGTTCTGATGGCGACCTCTTTGAGAGGCCTTGAATCTACTGTTGCGCCCCATCGCGCGGTACGGGCGAGGATGGTACGGGACTTGCTTTTCCTCGGGGTATCTTCAGGCATTCGTACGGAGTCTTCGCAAGGGGAATGTGCCGATGAAAATTGTGATCCCCTGCTATGATGAGGCCGAGCGGTTCCCGACCGCTTCCTTCGTGTCGTACCTGTCTTCCCACTCCGAAGTCGGCTTCATCCTGGTCAACGACGGGAGTCGCGACCGGACCTTGGAGGTGCTCACTGGTCTGGCCGATCGCTTTCCCCAGCAGGTCGAAATCCTCGACCTGCAACCCAACCGGGGCAAGGCCGAGGCGGTGCGGCAGGGTTTGAGTCTGGCCCTGGCGGGGGATTCGGCGATCGTCGGATTCTGGGATGCCGACCTGGCAACGCCACTCGACGCGATTGATCAGTTTGCCGGGCTGCTCAGGGAGCGGCCGGATATCGATTGGGTGATAGGCGCCAGGGTGAAACTCCTTGGACGCCACGTCGCACGCCACGCCAGCCGCCATTACCTCGGACGGCTTTTCGCTACCTGCGCCTCGCTGACGCTCGGCATCGCCATTTATGATACGCAGTGTGGCGCGAAGCTTTTTCGGACCAGCCCGGAGCTTGCCGATTCGCTGCGGCACCCGTTCAGCAGTCGGTGGGTATTCGACGTCGAACTGATCGGGCGGTTCCTGCGGCGGCTCGCCGCCAGGGGGGTAGCGGCTCCGGAGAGCAGGATTTACGAGTATCCGCTGAACGTCTGGGTGGACGTCAAGGGCTCGAAGGTGGGAGCCTTCGATTTCTTCAAGGCCATTCTCGAAATGGCCGGAATCTGGTTCCGGCTGCGCAGCGAACCCCGCTGAGCGTTACCGCCCGCTTCACCGTTCGCCGACTTTCACTCCGACCGCCTCCACCCGCACCGCACTCACCTTGAACTCGGCAATTTTCGCGTAGGGATCCAGCGCCGGGTTAGTGAGCAGGTTTGCTGCCGCCTCCCGGAAGTGCATGGGAATGAAGACCTGGCCCGGTGCCTGACGATCGGAGATCCGCACCCCAATCAATAGCGTGCCCCGACGGGATGAGACCCGCACCGTCTCGCCCTCTTCCACACCCAGAGCCAGCGCATCGGCAGCGCAGATTTCCATGATCGGCACCGGTTCCCGAGAGTCGAGCCCCTGAGACCGACGGGTCATCGTCCCGGTGTGCCAGTGGTACATCTGCCGGCCGGTGTTGAGGAAAAACGGGTACTCCTCGTTGGGAAGCTCGGCCGGGGGAAGGAACTCCACCGGCACCAGCAACGCCTTGCCGCTGGGCGTCGGGAATTGACCGTCGAAAAGGAAGGCAGTGCCCTTGGAATCTGGCGTCAGCACCGGATACTGCAGCGATCCTTCCCGGCGGAGCTTCTCATAGGAAACCCCCCGCCAGCTCGGCGTCACCCGGGCAATCTCGTCCATCACATCCCCGGGTCCGTCAAAATTGGTGGCCAAGCCAAGCCGCCGAGACAGATCGATTACGATGTCGAGGTCCCGGCGGGCGCCTCCCGGGGGAGACACGGCGGGGAGGGACAGCTGGATGTGGCGGTCGGTGTTGGCGAAGGTGCCTTCCTTCTCTGCGAAGGAGGAGCCGGGGAGCACCACATCGGCCCAGCGGGCGGTCTCGGTGAGAAAGAGATCGTGGACCGCCAGGAACTCCAGCTTCCGGACCCACTCCTCCGCCTTGGCCACGTTGGGATCGGAGAGCACCGGGTTTTCTCCCATCACATACATCCCCCGGACCGGACTGCCTTCCTTCACTATTTCCGTCACCATCAATCCATTTTCGAGCGAGAGGGACTCCGCCGGCACCCCCCACGCCGCGGCATACTCGGCACGATTGGCGGCATCGGTGACCGGCCGGTAGTCGGTGTAGGCGAAGGGAATCGCCCCCATGTCGCTGGCGCCCTGCACGTTGTTCTGGCCCCGGATCGGGATCATCGCCGCGCCCCAGCGGCCGATCATGCCGCAGGAGAGCAGCAGGTTGAGCAGGCTGGTGACGATATCGGTGCCGGTGGCGTGTTGGGTGAGTCCCATGGCCCAGAGCGTGGAGGTGTTGGGCCCGCGGGCATACATCTCTGCTGCGCGGCGAATGGTGTCGGCAGGAATCCCGGTGATTTTCGCCGAGACGGCAAGGGTGTACGGCGCCACCGCCGCCTTCACCTTCTCGAAATCAATGGTCCGGTCGCGCAGGAATCGCTGGTCTACCAACCCGGCAGCAATGATGTGAGCCAGCATCCCGTTGAAGAGGGCAACGTCGGTGCCCGGCAGCATCTGGAGGTGAATGTCAGCCAAACCCGCCAGCTCGGTACGCCGCACATCGGCCACGATGAGCTTGGCCCCCTTGGCGTGGGCCCGCTTGATCAGCGCGCCAAAAACCGGGTGACTCTCGGTGGTGTTGGCGCCGGCAATGAAGATGACGTCACACGCCTCCTCGATTTCCCGCATCGACCCCGACGCCGCTGCGGTGGCCAGCGCCCGGTTCATGGCCGCCACTGAAGTGGAATGGCACAGCCGAGTACAGTGATCGACGTTGTTGCTGCGAAACGCGGCCCGCACCATTCGCATCAGCAGATAGTTCTCTTCGTTGCTGCACTTGGCCGAACTAAAGGCCGCCAGCGCCTTGGGCCCCTGGGTATCGCGAATCCGGAGCAGCTCCTGGGCGGTGAGGCTCATCGCCTCTTCCCAGGTGGCCTCCCGGAACTCCTGGTACCACTCCGGCGGCGTGGCAACCCGATCCCGGACATCGCCGTCATCCATCACCACCTGGCCGGTCTGAGGTGGCTTGCCCACCTGGCGCTTGGGCGGGCGCGGCTTCCGGCCGGCGCCGTCCTCGGCTACGGTATTCCATGCCCCGGTCCGGTACCGCGGGGATTCCCCGGTCCAGACCCACTGGCCACCGCGCTGTTCCCAGCCGTTCCGAATCAGCGGCGTGGTCAACCGATCGCGATGTTGGGGAAAGTCATAGCCGAACCGGCCCTTGACGCAGGTGGACCCCTGGTTGGGAGTGCGTTCCTCGATCCAGGGAGAGGTAACCCGCACCACCTCGTTGCCCCGGGCATGGAGGTCGATCTGGCAGCCGACGCCGCAATAGGGGCACACCGAACGGACCACCCGCTCCGGTTCCCGAATCTGCTGCGCGTCGAACCGCTGGCGGGGCATTACTTCGAAGATGGCGCCCGTGGGGCAGACTCGGACACATTCGCCGCACCAGGTGCACCCGGCATGGTCGGGATCGCCATCGCCACCGACAATGATCTCGGTGTGGGCGCCCCGCTCGGCGACATCGAGCACTCCCACCTCCTGAATATCTTCGCAGGCCCGCACGCAGCGAGTGCAGAGTATGCACAGCGACATATCGTGACTGATCATCACGTCGCCGGGACGGCTGTCGCCGCCTCGGAGGGCGAGATCGCGACTGGCGGGCTCGGTGGCCCCGTAGCGGGTGACGTAGCGCTCAAATTCGTTCCGGGGATGCTCCCGGCCGCCGTTCTGCAGATGCTCCCCGGGATAACGTTCCAGCAGGAGCTGGAGGACGCTGCGGCGATTTTCCACCGCCTCCGCCGATTCGGTTTCGACCACCAGGCCGTCCGCGGCGGGGGTCCCGCAGGCGGGCGTCAGCTTGGGCGTACCTGCCACCGAGACGAGGCAGATCCGGCAGTTGGCGACGTTAGGAAGCTTGGGATACCAGCAGAGGGTAGGAACTTCGACCCCGTTGGCCCGGGCCGCATCAAGGATGGTGGCGCCGGGCTCGAAGGGAACTACGGCACCGTTCAGGGTGAAGCTCGGCATCCTTGGGTCGATTCGTCCGGAAGAGAGGAAGATTCGAGGATACGGCCCCCCGGAGCTCCGGCGCAAGCTCCCGAGTCGGCTTCCTCACTCCACAAATAGGCCCAGAACGGCAGGCGAGCCAGCCGGGGACTCCCGGCCCGGATGATGATGCCCCGGGGTTCCCTTTTGTC
>JANNSC010000214.1:0-2663 GCA_031402135.1 Gemmatimonadales bacterium
GCCATGTACATGAAGTAGGAGGTGTTCACGATCTTCCACGCCGAACTGAACCCGGGATCCACCAGCAGGTGGTGCGCCGATGCCATCGAAATGAACAGGATGTACAGCACGAACGCCGAGCGGCTGACCTTCTCGTTGAGCACCACCGCGCCGACCGTCAAGCCGCCCAGCATGTACCAGATGGCCACCATCGCAGCCACGTTGATCTGTTGCGAGGAGTGCCCCAGCGCCCACCACAACAGCCGATAAATCTGCGGGTCGACCGCCGGGATCAGGCCCACCGACCAGAGGAAGGTCGGGATGTACACCAGCGCGCCGTGCACCAGCGTGATCACCGCAATGATGGCTGCGGTCACCGCGCCATACACCACCAGCGGCACCGAGCCAACGTAGGTCTTGTCCCGCTTGGCAATCACCAGCGTGGCAAAGAATTGGCACACCACCAGCAGAGCACCCACCGCAAAGAGGATGACGCCCAGATAGAACAGCGGATGGGCCTTGAGCGGCGGGTAGGACGTGAAGAGTACGTCCGCATTGCCGCTCCATTGCGCCCATTCGACGAGGAGCGTACCCGCCAGCATCAGCCCGAAGTTGAACCATCCGAGTTTCGGCGCCGCCGGCCGGGCATTCAGCAGCACCGTGCTGGCAAACCAGAGCACTGCCATTTCGAAATAGATGATGAAGAAGATCAGCATATTCATGCCGTGCACCCCAAGCAGCCGGTAGTACCACTCCGCCGGAAGGAGGTGCACCGCCTGCCATCGAGTCAGCACCAGCAGCAGCGCGGCAATGGCACCCACCAGGAGAGACACTACCGCGACCACCGCATTCGCCTTGATGAGTCCCTCGGCCTGCCGGTAAATCGTTCGGCCGGTTGCCGGGCAAGTCCGGAACGAGGCTGCGGCAGGCGCGGTCATCGTTCACCTCCGGACTGGATTCGGGCGTTCGAGTTGTCGGCCACCGGCTCCCCCGACTCGTCCACCACGATCACCCGGCCCACCATGGTGTGGTGGCCAATGCCGCAGAATTCGTTGCAGATGATGCGGAAGTCCCCCGAAGCGGTCGGGGTGACTCGAAGGCCGTAATCGTAACCCGGCACCACCGCGAAGTTGACGTTTACCGGGAAGAGCGAAAAACCATGGTTTACATCCAGCGAGGAGAGATGCAGCATGTACTCCTTGCCCCGTTGCAGCTTGAGGATGGGGTACCACTGAAACGTCAGGCCGATCAGATACACGTCGGAGCCGGGAGGGGGCTGGACAATCGGCAAGCCCTGGTCTTCCCCGACCTTGTATTGTTTGGCAAAGGCCAGCGTGCGGGCGTAGTACGCCTTCGGTTCCACTTTCCGCCGGACCCCCGACGGGTTCTGGCCACCTCGATAGTGCCACAGCGGCATCATGGCGAACAGCACCATGCACCATCCGAAGGCAATGGCAACCCAGATCTTCTCCGCCTTGTGCGCCGGCCTCCACCAGATACCCGGTACCGGCTCGAGACCGGTATGAACTTTGGTCAGCATCACAGCCTCTTAAGGAAGGGTGGCCTTCGGCATCGAGATGATTTCCCATATCCCCCAGCCGGTGTACACCACGAACATGATCAACATGCCCAGGGCAAGCAGCAGGAAGACGTTGTCGAAGAGCCGTTGCCCAAGTGGCAGGCGCTCCACGGGGTCCTCGGGTGGATGGGGCGGTGGGGGCATGGGGATTCTCCTTTCGGTGGTCGAATGGCAACGATCAGGCGGCGTGGGGTCGAGTGCCTTGCGTGAGCAAGTCGTTCACCGTTGTCTGCCCAAAAAACGCCTCGACCGACGCCGCGACGTTGGACCAGCGGTGATGGGCCAGACAGGGATGCGCGTCACCGCAGTTGGCTCGTCCTACCAGGCAGCGCCGTTCGCCAGCGGGCTCGAACGGGCGCACCACCCGCGCCAAGGTCAGTTGATCGGGTGAATCCACCAATTGAAATCCGCCTTTGGGACCGCGAGCCGAGCGCAGCACACCGGCTCGGGCGAGGGCGTGCAACGTCTTGGAGAGGTAGTTGCGGGGCGAATGGAGCGCCGCGGCAATGTCATCGACCCGCACCGGGCCGTCAGCCCCGTGCTCGGCGATGTAGAGCACGGCGCGGAGCGCATTCTGGGCAGTACTATTGAGCCACATCTATATATTCTGACTGGATAGAGGAATCTTGCTAACATCATGATCATATGATAAACTAGGCTCCTCGTCAATATGCATCTTCTCAAGCGCCCCTTCCGTCGCCTCCTCATCGGTCTCGATGCCGTCGTGACCAGGCTGTACGGGTGGCAGCGGAACCCCATCCACCAGGCCGGAACTGTGGCCGTCGCCATGCTCCTGGTCCTGCTCGGAACCGGGCTCTATCTCGTTCTGTACTATCGGGTTGGCTCACCAGCCGCCTCTGTAGCGCGGCTCGCCGCCGATCCCTGGCTGGGCGGCTGGATGCGGACCCTCCATCGCTACGGATCCGACCTGTTCGTCGTCGCCGCTGCGCTGCATGCTTTCCGCATGTTTGCCCAAGACCGGAGTTGGGGGCCCCGCACCCTCGCATGGATGTCGGGGCTGTTCTTGTTCGGGGCCGGCCTGATTTGCGCCTGGACCGGATTCGTCATGGCGTGGGACAGTTTCGGCGAGCGGCTGGCGGTCGAG
>JANNSC010000215.1:0-2452 GCA_031402135.1 Gemmatimonadales bacterium
AAGGAATCGAACTCGGGCGTTTACCTCATGGGACGCTATGAGGTGCAACTCCTCGACAGTTGGGGAGTGAAGGCGCCGACCTTTGCCGACCTGGGCGGGATCTATCAGCGCTGGGACGACGCACGGGGAGCTGGCCGGGAAGGCTACGAGGGCATTCCACCCCGTCAAAACGCGAGCCGCGCGCCGGGACTCTGGCAGCATCTGGAGATTTCATTTCGCGCGCCGACCTTTGCGGGGAACCGAAAGATCACCAATGCGCGCTTCGTGATCGTGAAGCTCAACGGCGTGGTGGTGCAAGAGAACGTCGACGTCACCGGCCCAACCCGCGCCGCAGCCTTCCTCGATGAAGTTCCCAGGGGGCCCCTGATGATCCAGGGCGATCACGGTCCGATTGCGCTGCGGAACATCCAATACAAGCGATACACCGATTCGGTCAAGCTGGCCGCGCTCACGTACCGAGCATTCGAGGGCGATTCGATGAACCCGGCATACGCCGCCGGCAATGCGATCGCCATCTCCTCACTGCCAGCCCGCGAGGCCGAGAAGTTCGCCATCTCCTACAACGGCACCATGAGCGCGCCCCAGACGGGACTTTATCGCTTCGAGCTCGGTCTTGACTGGATCGGCAGCGACCCGGAGACCCAAGGCCCGAATATCGGCGGTGGCGCGCTCACGATCGACGGCCAACCCGTCGTGGTGCACTCCGGTGCCGAACGGCGCGGGTACGGCGACCGGGAACTGAACAGCGGTCCGCATCCCTTCCAGCTGACATTCTACAAGAACCGTCCCGAGTTCAACGGGCGCGGTGTCGAACTCTGGGTCGAGGGACCGGAGGTGGCTCGGCACGCCCTCCACGCGCCGAGCGGGCCGGGCTCGGTACGGCCCCCGCCGGGTCCGATCGTGGTGAAGCCGGAGCTGAATCCGGTGGTGCTCCGAAGTTTCCTGTTTCATCGCGGCACCAAACGCGTCACTGCGGTTTCCGTGGCAGATCCGGCCGGCGTGCACTTCAGCTACGATCTCGCGCAAGGCGCGTTGCTGCACGCCTGGCGAGGGCCCTTCCTCGAGACGACGCAAATGTGGCATTCGCGCGGTGACGATCAGACTGCCGAGCCGCTGGGAAGCACGCTGACCCTGCCGGGAACGCCGGCACTCGCGTTTCTCTCCAACATCAACGCGGCCTGGCCGGACTCGGTCGATGCGAGGCAGTTTCGACGGGATGGATATGAGGTCGACTCGACGGGGCACCCGACCTTCCTCTATCAGATCGGCGACGTGGCGGTGGAGGACAGGATTCGTCCGACTGCCGATGGCCTCTCGCTCCGGCGCGAGTTGCACCTGCGTGCTGCCGACGCGGCAACGGCACCCGCCGGGCTCTATCTCCAGGTCGCGGAAGATGTGCGGGTTACTCGCCAAAGCGACGGATCCTACGTCGTTGGCGACCGCGCCTTTTACGTCATCCTGCCCGACGGGGGCGCACCGCCGGTGATCCGGCAGAACCGCGGCCGTGAAGAACTGCTCCTCCCGGTGCGTTTCGATCGGGGCGAGGCCAGGGTTTCCTACACCATCGTCTGGTAGCCAACATTCCATGATCAATTCACTTCGAGTCCCCCGGCCCCGCAGGAGATCCCGATCCAGGACGGCGCTCGTCGGTGCCGTCGGGATGGCCCTGCTTGCGGTGGTCGTTGGCTCCGGATCGGCGCAACGGCCTGTGAATGACAGCACCCGCGCCCCGAGCGAGAGCGACTTTTACAGGATGGTCACCCTCCCTATTCCGGAGAACGTGGTCCTCGAGGTCGGCGGGCTCGAGACCCTCCCTGACGGCCGGCTCGCGGTGGCGACCCGCCGAGGCGAAGTGTGGCTGATCGGAAACCCTGAAGGCTCGAATGGCAGCCGGCCCCACTTCACCCGTTTTGCCCAGGGCCTGCACGAGGCACTTGGCCTCACCTTTCACGATGGCGCCCTGTACACTGCGCAACGCAGCGAGTTGACCCGCCTTCGCGACACCGACGGAGACGGGCGAGCCGACCGATACGAGACGGTGTACCCCTGGCCGCTGTCGGGAAACTATCACGAGTATTCCTTCGGCCCGGTCTTCTCGCCGAAGGGGGGCGAGGACATGATCGTCACGCTCAACCTTGCCTGGGTTGGGTACGGCGACAGCTTTGTGAAATGGCGGGGGTGGCTGTTGCGGATTGGCACCGACGGAAAGATGACGCCCGTTGCCGCTGGATTTCGCTCGCCGTCGAGCTTCGGTTCCAATCTGGAGGGTGACCTCTTCTACTCCGAGAACCAGGGCGACTGGGTCGGTTCCGGAAGTATCACCCATGTCGAGCCGGGCGACTTCGTGGGGAACCCGACGTCGCTCCGGTGGTCGGACCAGCCGGGGTCGCCGGTGAAGCTCTCGATATCCGATATTCCGGATACCGGCGAGCCGAAGTTCGAGGTCGCCAAG
>JANNSC010000216.1:0-1629 GCA_031402135.1 Gemmatimonadales bacterium
GGCGGCAATTCGCGGCAGTTCCTATTTCAAGCTGAATCCGGTGCTCCAGTGGTTCTCCGGCAACATCGGGCTGCATCATGTCCATCACCTCGGGCCCCGCATCCCCAACTACAATCTCAAGCGCTGCCACGACGAAAACGATTTATTTCATGACGTTACCGTGCTGACCCTCGCCGGGGCGCTGAAAACGTTGCGGCTGGGGCTCTGGGACGAAGAAAATGGCCGCCTGATCCGCTTCAAGGAGTTTGATGCGCAGGTCAAGGCGGGAAGAAAATTCTAGCGCGAGCCCGCCAAGGCCCCACTACCCTCGCAATCAGCAGCTGTGCCCCAGGCGGGAAGCCTCACCATCCAGCTCTATCTGGAAAAGCAGGAAGCGGCCCTCGCCGGGCGGGTGACAGTACGCTCCTATGAGGAACTGGGACCACGGGTGGTGACCCTGCGGGGGGTCCACATCTTTGCCGGGCTGGAAATGCTCAGCCCCGCACACCGTGACGCAGTGGCCTCGCTCCGGGAACAACTCGCCCGGTTGCAGCCCGGGCTCCCCCTGCTCAACGACCCCAACCGGATTTTCCACCGCTTCGAGCTGCTGCGCCGCCTGGCCCAGGAAGGCATGAACCGGTTTCAGGTGTACCGTGCGGCGGATGCTGCCTCGGTCCGCCGATATCCGGTGTTCGTGCGCCATCAATCGCTGCACACCGGAAATCCGACCAGCCTGATCGACACGCCGGCCGAGCTCGACCGGGCGTTGACCCGGCTCCGTTTGCGGGCCCACCGCCTGCGGGATCTGCTGATTGTCGAGTACTGCCACACGGCAGATGCGGAGGGGTACTTCCGGAAGTATGCTGCCCATAAATTGGGCGACAGAATCGTTCCGGTCCACCTGATTTCCGGATTTGAGTGGATGCTCAAGTCGGACGACGATTTCCCCGACGTTTCCCGAGCGCGGGAAGCGGTGGACCACGCCCGAGGCAACCTGCACCAGGAGTGGCTCCAGAAGGTGTTTGCGATCGCGGGGGTCGATTATGGCCGGATGGACTATGGCGTGCTCGACGGGGTCCCCCAAGTGTGGGAGATCAACCGGAATCCGACGATGACCTGGACCCGGTTCGAGAAGCCGAAGAAGCTGCCGCACTCCGCCGCCGGGACGTCGTCACCCGGTTTCTCGATCGGGTGTATGACCACCGCCAGATCGGGGCGCCCTTTCGAGCCCTGTACACCGGGGTTTTCCGGCGCCTCTGAGAGTCCGGGCAGTGAGAACCCCGTGCTACTCGATCTGCTTCGGTTTGACGGGTTTCACGAAATACAATTGGGGGTTGTGGGCGGGGGGGGCTTCGGTCCGCCGCCCGATCAATCGTTCCGCGGGAAGCATCACCCGGAACTGGGTGCAGCCCTCCGGGACTCCACCTCGATCTCTCCTTCGTGCTGCCGCAGCACCCGTCGCAGGATGGAAAGACCTAACCCGGTACCCTTGCCCACGCCTTAATACGAGTGTTGGCGATCTGGATGTCCATGGCCAGGGTATGGGCCAGGCACCGGGCGGCGATCCAACGCAACGCCGTGTCACGCTCTCCCAGACTGGATCACCACATTCCTGGCGAGGGTCTTGAATCTCACCCCGTTTGCCTGCAC
>JANNSC010000217.1:0-4179 GCA_031402135.1 Gemmatimonadales bacterium
CGGCAATCGCCGCCGCCGGCAGATCAGGCCCCAGGTAAGTGACCCGCCACCCGGCGTGGGCCGCAGCCGCCGTGGCGAGAGCGGCCCCTAACTCATGGCGCTCCAGAGCCAGGCAGGCCACGACCGCCCGAGGTGCCCCCGGCGGTACGACCAGCACATCCACAAGCCAGGCCAGCTCCGCGCGGACCACCGCAGAGGCGGCGTGCTCGTGCGCGATGCCGATGCGCCCGCCGTGCCACGCCGCGCCGATTCGAGCCAATAACGGCGTCAACACATCATCGAGAAATCCGGAGGTGCCGATCGAGAGCAGGGCGGTGCGGAGCACCGCCTGGAGTCGCTCGGGAGCCAACTCTGCCATCGCCGCCGTCGCGCGCTCCAGATGATCCGCCGCCGGCGTCGGTCGGGATGTTCCGCGCTCGGCATCTTCTGCCACCAGCTGCCGCAGCGCCTCGACCGAAAGCGCCGCCGTCTGCCCCACCGACCGGCCGGCTTGGGTCGCCTTGACCAGCAGCGCGAGCCGGTCGATATCGGCATCGGAATACAGCCGCTGACCCGCCTCGCTTCGCCCCGGAAGCACCACACCATACCGGCGCTCCCAGGCCCGGAGAACATCGGGGGAAAGTCCGGTGCGCTCGGATACCACCCGGATAGGGTGGCGGGCCTCTTGGGACGTCGATTCTGGACTCATAATCACTCCAAAGTAACGATGCGTCTAGTTATTGTCAAGCAATACTCATTGTAAATGGCTTGACAATCCAGTTTTTAACGGCTAATTTATCTGGACGACGGTTGGACACCAACATCAAGCCTTGAACCCGACCATGAGTTAGGAGTCCTTAGGAATTGCGAAGCAGCACGGGCGGATGGGCGATGCCGGTTCGCATGGGGATGACGCTTCGTTCGACCCACTCCCATCGCACCGGAGCACAAGCCAATGCGAGTATCGCCGAGTCAAATGGTATCATCCACATGATCTACAGCGTCATTCTGCCCCGGAACTGAAATTGCTCCTGATGGTTTTGGCCCTCGCCGCCGCCCAGGACACCACGCGTGGCCAAGTGCGATCGGTGGCGCGTGTTGACCTGACCCGCTACGCCGGCCGCTGGCACGAGGTGGCCCGGTTTCCCAATCGCTTCCAGAACAAGTGCGTCGCCGAGACCACGGCGGAATACGCATTGCTGCCCAACGGCCAGATACGGGTCGTGAACAGCTGCCGGCAAGCCGACGGCAAGATGACCAGGGCCGAGGGGCGGGCGAAGCTGGCTCATCGCGACGGGCCCACCTCACAACTGAAGGTACGCTTCGCTCCGGCGTTTCTGTCGTTTCTGTCAATGGTCTGGGGGAACTACTGGATTCTAGATCTCACCGAGGACTACGGCGCGGCACTGGTGGGGGACCCGAGCCGCGAGTATCTCTGGATCCTCTCTCGCACGCTGGAACTGGATGAAGCGACCTATCAGCGTCTGGTTGCCGCGGCGGAGGCTCAAGGATTCGAGGTGGCCCGGTTGGTGAGGTCGCCGAATCAGGCGAGCGCACCGCCCCCGGGATCAGCTACCCAGCCGTGACCACCCATCCGACAATCCTCCTCACCGGGGCCACTGGGTACATCGGCGGGCGATTGCTTCCGTTGCTCCGGCAGCGGGGGCTCGAGGTTCGCTGCCTTGCAAGGCGTCCCGAATTCCTGGCGGCCCATGTGCCACCGGGAACCGAGATCGTTGCCGGAGATGTCTTGGACCGTCAATCCCTCGATGCAGCGATGGCCGGGATTCACACGGCCTACTTCCTGGTGCACTCGATGGGCGCCGCTGGACCCTTCGAGGAGATGGACCGGCTGGCCGCTGAGAACTTCGCCAAAGCCGCCCGCCAAGCCGGCGTGGCCCGGATCATCTACCTTGGCGGACTCGGGGAGAGTGCCTCGACACTGTCGACCCATCTCCGGAGCCGGCAGGAGGTCGGTGAGGTTCTCCGCCACCATGGCGGCGCCACGCAGGTCATGGAATTCCGGGCCTCCATCATCATTGGCTCGGGAAGCTTGTCGTTTGAAATGATTCGCGCGCTGGTCGAGCGCCTGCCATGCATGGTGACGCCGCGCTGGGTCTCGGTTCTGGCACAGCCCATCGCGATCGACGATGTACTGGCGTATCTGGTGGCGGGGCTTGCACTGCCCGGCACCGAAGACTGCATCTTCGAAATCGGCGGCCGCGATGCGATGTCCTATCGCGACATCATGCAGGAGTACGCCCGCCAACGCGGACTTCGACGCATCATGATCCCGGTCCCGGTGCTGACACCCCGGCTCTCGAGCCTGTGGCTTGGCCTGGTCACCCCGCTCTACGCCCGGATCGGTCGCCGGCTGGTTGACAGTCTCCGCCATGCCACGGTGGTGCGCGATTCCGCGGCCCTTCGAGCCTTCGAGGTTCGGCCCCGAGGCGTGGCTGAGGCCATCGCACGGGCACTGGCGAATGAGGACCGCGAAACCGCGGCGACCTCCTGGACCAGTGCAGTTTCGGCCGCAGGAACCTCGAAGCAGTGGGGTGGCACCCGGTTCGGAAACCGGCTGGTGGATTCCCGCACAGTTCAGGTGGCGGCGCCGCCCGAGATCGCGTTCCTGCCGATCCTCCGCCTGGGAGCCAGGAACGGGTGGTACTACGGGGATTGGTTGTGGCAACTGCGGGGGTGGCTGGACCTGCTGGTGGGTGGAGTGGGAATGCGGCGGGGGCGACGGGACCCCGAGCGCCTCGTGCCGGGAGATCCGCTGGACTGTTGGCGAGTCGAAGTGTGCGACCCGCCCAACCGCCTCATGCTTGCCGCCGAAATGAAGCTGCCGGGGCGGGCGTGGCTCATTTTCGAGGTGACACCGGACGGCACCGGCTCGGTTATCCGGCAAACAGCGGTGTTCGATCCGGTCGGGCTGTCGGGACTGGCGTACTGGTACTCGTCCTATGTGTTGCACCAATTCGTGTTCGCCGGAATGTTGTCGGGGATCGCGCGCTCGATTTCGAGATGAGGATCGCATGCGGCGGGTGATCGTAAACGACCTCATGCAACACGGCTATGCGTACCCGCTCACCGCGCCCCGGGGGCGCCGGTTCCATCCCGACTTCCGGCCGGAATTGACTCCCAAGCAGATGCTCACCCTCGGTGTGTTCGGCGGCAAGTACCTGACAGACTGCCGGGCAGAGTTTCCCGCCAGCTGGTTCAGAAGCGCCAAGTTGTGCTCCGACCACCACGACCCCACGCTCAATCTTTTCGGGGTCAATGCCTCCCAACCGTTGGCGACATGGCGGAAGCAGGGATGGCTTTACCATGAGGATCCCCGAGGCTGGTTCCAGTGGTACTGCCGGTACTACCTGGGGCGCCGCTGCCCCGATGATGCGCGCCAAATCCGACGTTGGCGCGCGATGCGCCGGCACGCGGTGCAGCTTCGGAATGCCTGCGACCGGGGTGATCTCAGCTGCCGACGACGGCAGCGGCAGGCGCTGCTTCATTGGGCCTACGATTCGAGACGGATTTGAGCGAGACGCCGCCCGGCACCATTTGGCACCAAGGGCATGCTCGATCCGTATGGGCTAAGGGAGTAACGTCGAAGCTCCGCCTGAGCGGGGGGTTGTGTCCCGGACGTGCGGTGGCGCCCGGGGTTACACGACGGGACAGCCCCGCGCCGGCCGGAAGCGCGCCAAGCCAACGACGAATGGCACCCTTCATGAAAGCTGACCGATTTTCGCTCTCGCGCCGTGACTTTCTGCACGCAACAGCCGCGGCGGCGCCAGCGCTGGTGTCCTGTTCATTAACCACTGCCCCGACCGAGGCCGAACCCCTCACGGCCCGGCCCGGAACTCCCACCAGCGTCCCGGCGCCGGGGCTGAGTTACCTCGGACTCGGCAGTGGAGACCGCGATGGGGTTCTCTACGTTCCGGCGTCGTATAACCCCGCGATCGCGGCGCCGCTCCTTGTCGCGTTGCACGGCGCTGGGGGCTCCGGCCTGTCGTGGGCCAGCTATCCGGGCCGCGCGGAAGCGCGCGGGTTCATCCTGCTGGCCCCCGATTCGCGCGGCCCCACCTGGGACGTCATCCGTGGTAGGGTCGGCCCGGATGTCACCTTTCTCGACCGCGCGCTAGCACACACCTTTGCCCGGTGCCGAATCAATTCGGCGCGAATCTGCCTGGGAGGATTCTCTGA
>JANNSC010000218.1:0-4509 GCA_031402135.1 Gemmatimonadales bacterium
CCCGCCGGATCCCCTGGTACAGCGACGCGGTACCAATCGAGCAGCTCCTTGCCCAGCACCCCAATTTTGCCGGTCTGGATCTTCCCGCCACCTGGCTGGAACTGGCCCGGCGCGCCACCACGCTGGTCGGCACCCCTCGGCACCTGTCACTCCACCCCGGCGGAGTGGTCATCGTGCCGGGTGCGCTCACCGATTACGTCCCGATCGAGCCGGCGGCCAAGCTGCTCGACGGCTATCCCGGCCTCACTGTCCCGGTCATCCAGTTCGAGAAGGATGGTGCCGAAGACGCCGGATTGGTCAAGATCGACCTGCTGGGCAACCGCTCCCTCGCGGTCATTCGCGACGGCATTGCCATGGTACGGACCAACACCGGCCGCCAACTCGATTACACCAGCGCCGAAGCCGGCGAGGATGCCGCCACCCGCGAGCTCTTTCGTACCGGCCGCACCATGGGGGTGTTCTACACCGAGTCGCCGGCCTCCCGGCAGCTCTGCATCAAGAGCGGTTCCCAGGACTTCGAATTGCTGGTGCTCAATACCAGCATCATCCGCCCCGCCTCCAACCGGTTCATCCGGATCTACCTCGAGCGGCTGCACGGCGGCTGCTATGAGCCGCTCCACGAAAGCCTCCGAGACGTGCTCTCCGAGACCTTCGGGGTGATGGTCTACCAGGAGGATGTGGTCAACGTATCGGCGGCGTTTGCCGGGATGCCGCTCGCCACCGGAGACGGCTTGCGCAAGGCGCTCTCCAAGAAACGGCCGGTCAAGGCGCTGGCGGCGTATGCCGAGGAGTTCTTTGCCGGGGCGGCGGCGTTGGGGCGGGACCCCGGCGTCGCCCAGCAGGTGTGGCACATGGTGATGAGCTTTGCGGGTTACAGTTTTTGCAAGGGCCATTCCTGTTCCTATATCCAGGTGGCCCAGCAGTCGGCCTATCTTCGGGCCCATTACCCGGCCGAATTCTTCGCGGCGGTGCTGAGTAATGGAGGAGGCTTCTACGCGCCGTTCGCGTATGTCGCGGAAGCCCGACGGGCCGGCATCACCATGCTCCCCCCCGATGTGAATGCCAGTGATTTCCGAACCACCGGAACCGGTGGCACGATTCAGATCGGCTTCCAGTTCATCAAGGGGCTGAGTGCCGATGCGGTGGACCGGATGCTCGGGGCACGGACCGCCGCCCAGGACGGCGCCAGAGACCGCTCGGTGAACGGCGCGAGGAACCGGGTTGCCACAGGGCGCGTCAGTGAGCGGCCGGATGAGTTGGATGCTGATGCGTACCCGCGAACTGCAGCGCCCGAAGGCAACTCGGTCCAAGCGCCGGAACGAGCCGAGGTCCTAGCGTCTGACCGGGCGTCCGGCCGGGAACCGTTCACCAGCCTCGACGACTTTCGCAACCGCACCCAGCTCCGACCCGACGATCTGCGCGTCCTGATCAAGGTCGGCGCGCTCGACGCAATTGCCCACGGTATGACCCGGCCGATGCTGCTCTGGGAAGTGGACAAGGCTGCGGGACGCCGGGAGCGCTCTGCCGCCGACCAGACCCACCTCCACGCCGTCCAGGTCGAGAGCCGCCCGGCGGTTCTCCCCGAGTACTCCGCCGAGCGCCGCCGCCGGGAAGAACTCTCGCTCTTGGGCTTTTCCACCGACTGTCACCCGATGGACCTCCAGCAGGACCGGCTGCGCCGTTTCCGCCTGGTGCCCGCCTCGGCCCTCCCCGAATACATCGGCCAGCACGTTCTCTGCTGTGGCATGCTCACCACCGCCAAGCCGGTGCATACCGCCAAGGACGAGCCGATGCAGTTCGCCACCTTCGACGATGGCCATGGGCTCATCGAGACGGTACTATTTCCTGACGTCCATCGGAGCCGTGGCCACATCCTTTTCGATCAGGGCCCCTTTATTTTTCGAGGAAAGGTCGAAGCGGAATTCGGCGCGGTAACGGTAACCGTCACGCATCTCGACCGGATCGAACGCATGCTGGCCAAACTCACCGTCCCGGGAAAACACTCATGAAGCACGCCTCCCCGTTGCTGGTCGCCGCCCTGGCGTTCACTGCCGTTCCCGCCGCGGCCCAGGGCACCCGGCTGCTTCGGCAACCGACCGTGAGCGCCGGCCAGATCGCCTTCAGCTACGGCGGTGATCTCTGGATCGCCCCCCGGGCCGGCGGAGACGCCCGCCGGCTTACCAGCACCCCGGCGGTGGAATCGAGCCCGCAACTATCCCCCGACGGCCGCTGGCTCGCCTTCACCTCGAATCGGGGCGGCAACAACGACGTCTACGTCGTTTCGGTAGAGGGCGGTGACCCCCGTCGGCTGACCTGGCACCCCGGCAACGACGAGGCTCGCGGCTGGACCCCAGACGGCAAGTCGGTGCTCTTCTCCTCCAACCGGAACACCGCGCCAGCCGCGTTCGCCCGGCTCTACACCGTGCCCGCCGAGGGGGGGATCGAAAGCCGCCTGACCGCGCCGATGGCCATTCGCGGGTCCTGGTCTCCTGACGGCAAACGACTGGCATACGACAGGATAACCCGCTGGGACATCGAATTCCGCAACTATCGCGGCGGCCAGAACACCCCGCTCACCATCCTGGATCCCGCCAGCAACGAAGAGGTCCGCCTCCCCAACGAGCGGACCAGCGATACCCAGCCAGTTTGGATGGGCAACACCGTCTTCTTCCTCTCCGATCGCGACTACGCGGTCAACGTGTGGGCCTACGACGTATCCGCCAAGACGGTCCGCCAGGTGACCCGGTTCAAGAATGCCGACGTGAAATCGCTGTCCGGCGGCGGCGGTACCCTGGTTATCGAGCAAGACGGCTACATCCAGCTCCTCGATCCCGCCGGCGGCTCGCCCAAGCGGGTCGACATCACCGTGCACGGCGACTTCCCCTGGGCCGCGCCCCGCTGGACCGAGGTTAGCCGCTCGATTTCCGCCGCGTCGCTTTCTCCCACCGGCAAGCGCGCCCTCTTTGAGGCCCGGGGTGAAATCTTCACCGTGCCGGTGGAAAAGGGCGATGCACGGAACCTGACCCGGAGTCCCGGCGCCGCCGACCGCACTCCGGTCTGGTCGCCCGACGGCAAGCAGGTGGCGTGGTTCTCCGACACCGGCAAGGGGTACCAGCTCCTGATCGGCGGCCAGGAGGGCCTGACTCCGCCGAAAGAGATCTCCATCGGCGATGCGAAATTCGCCTTTGAAGTGGAGTGGTCGCCCGACGGAAGCCGGATCGCCTTCGTCGACGACCATGCCCGCATCCGGGTCCTGGAGGTAGCCACCGGGCGCATGGTCACCGCCGATACCGATGGCAACCTGCTTGGCCTGGGCAGCATCGGCATGGTCTGGTCCTCCGATTCGAAGTGGCTGGCCTATTCCAAGGCCTTTGCCAATCGCTTTCGCCGCATTGTGGTCTGGTCGGTCGCCGAGGCCAAAGCCACGCCGGTCACCGATCCCCTCGCCGACGCCATCAGCCCGGCGTGGGATCGCAACAATCGCCTGCTCTACTTCCTTGCCAGCACCGACCTGGGCCTGGCCAGCGGGTGGGCCAACATCTCGAGCATCGGGCGTCAGGTAACCCGCGGGGCCTACGTGGCACTGCTCCGCGCCACCGACTCGACCCCGTTCCCTCCCCAGAGTGACGAAGAGGGAGCCGCTGCGGTACCACCCAAGCCGCCCGCGGCGGCCGGGGCCGGGGCACCTCCAGCGACCCCGCCGGCCGGTGCCCCCGCACCAGCTACGGCAGCCACGGCTGCCAAACCGGACTCCAACGTTCTGCGGATCGACTTCCCTGGTCTCGATCACCGGATCCTGCCGCTGCAAGTGCCGGTGCGCGATTACGCCGGCCTTGCGGCCGGGCCCACCGGTGTCGTCTTCCTTGCCGAGCAGATCCCCTTCCAGCCCGGCGCGACGCTCCACAAATACGAACTGTCCAAGCGCAAAGCCGAGAGCTTCCTCACCGGCGTGGTGCGCCACTCCCTCTCCGCTGATGGCAAGAAGCTCCTGGTGCAGGCGGGTGGGCAATGGAGTGTGGTCGGCACCGAGGCCCCGCCCCGCGCCGGCGATGGCCGCCTCACGGTGGCGCTTCCAATGCAGCTCAATCCGGCCCTCGAGTGGGCCCAGATCTTCGACGAAGCATGGCGGATGGAGCGGGACTTCTTCTACGATCCCAACCTGCACGGCGCCAACTGGCCCGCGGTCTATCAGCGGTACTCCCCGCTCCTTCCCTTCGTGAAGCACCGCACCGACCTGACCTACCTGCTCGATCAGGTCGGCGGCGAGCTCTCGGTCGGACATTCCTTCGTCGGCGGGGGAGACTCGCCCGCTGTGGACACCACTCGGGTCGGGCTCCTCGGCGCCGATCTCTCACCCGAGGGAGCTCGCTGGCGCATCACCCGGATCTACACCGGTGAGAGTTGGAATCCGGAACTCCGAGCGCCCCTCGACGCCCCCGGTCTCAAGATTGCAAACGGCAACTACATCCTGGACATCAACGGGGTGGAATTGCGCACACCCGACAGTCC
>JANNSC010000219.1:0-2548 GCA_031402135.1 Gemmatimonadales bacterium
TTTGACGCAGCAGTCATCGGTAATCACGAATTCGACTGGGGGGTAGACACTCTCCGGGCCCGGATGGGCGAGGCCAACTACCCCTGGCTCGCCGCCAATGTCTTCGACTCCACCACCGGACGCCGGCCGGCGTGGGCACAACCGTGGCGCATCATCGAGAAGGGCGGGCTCCGGATTGCCGTGGTCGGGTACATGCCGATCCGGACCAAGCAGATGGTGGGAAGCCGGCAGGCTGCGGGGCTGGTTTGGCGGGGCGGCGCTGCCCCGATCCAGGACGCGCTGGACTCGGCTCGTGCCCGGCGGCCCGATCTCACCATCGTGATTGCCCACGAGGGCGGCTTCTGTGACTCACTGCCGTGCCACGGCGAGGTAGTGGACCTGGCGAAGGAACTCGATTCGACCGAGGTGCAGTTCATCGTTGCGGGGCACACCCACACCTTGATGAACACCGTGGTCAACGGCATCCCGATCATGCAGGCTCGGAGCAATGGCACAGCGTATGGGCAGGCCGATCTGATCCGAAAGGCCGATGGAAGTACGACGTGGAAGATGTGGGTGGAGACGGTGTGGGTGGACCAGGTGACCCCGGACAGCGGGGTCGAAACCATCCTGACCCGCTACCGCCCGATGGTGGATCGGTTGGCAATGCAGCCGGTCGCGGTGCTGCGGGACTCGCTGCTTCGGCAGGGCGATCAGTACGCCCTTGGCAACTTGATTGCCGATGCCCAGCGGGCCGCCGTGGTAGGCATCGATTTTTCCATCATGAACAACGGCGGAATCCGGCGAGACCTCTACCCCGGCATGGTTTCCTACGGCGATCTCTTCGAGTTGGCACCGTTCACCAATAACATAACCCGGGTGTGGGTGACCGGAGCGCTGTTGAAGGAGGTCATGGAGCACGCGGTCCGAAGAGGATCGCCTGGTTTTCACATTTCCGGGCTCACGGTGCGCTACGACCCTCGGAAGCCGGCCGGTGACCGGGTGGTTTCGATCCGGCGGCTCGACGGGACCCGAATTCGGCCAGCCCGCACCTACGTGCTCGGGCTCTCCGATTTTCTCAAGGACGGGGGTGACGGCTTGGCCATGCTGCGGGTGCTCCGGGACCGCCGCACCGGCAAGACCGACCTCGACGCGCTGATTGCGTACCTCAAAAGCCGGCGCCAGCCGGTGGTTGCATCGTCGGTCCCCCGCTTCGTCAGCGTGGCGCCATGACCGAACTGATGCCAGTCTTCATCGACAACCAGGTGCTAAGGTTCGCGCCGGGCGCCACCGTCGCTGACGCCGTCAGCGCCCTTGGCGCCGACGCTGCGGAGCAGTTTGCCGCCGGCTCGGCGCATGTTACCGATGGTCGGGGAATCCGGCTCGCTTCCGATGCACCGATCCACGCCGGAGCCATCCTCCGACTGGTGGGAAGCGCCCGCCGAGAAAAGGACGAGGCCGATGCTCACTCGTGAAGGCATTGCCCGCCTGCCCAAGGCGGAGTTGCACGTACACCTCGATGGTTCCTTGCGCCCGGAAACGATGATTGACCTGGCCCGGGCGGCGCGAGTCGAGCTCCCCAGCAACGACGCCGAGCAGCTCCGGCGCTACATGCTGGTCAGTGATGCCCGAAACCTCGAGGACTATCTCAAGCGGTTCGACGTTACCGTTTCCCTGCTGCAGACACCCGAGGCGATCGAGCGGGTTTCCTGGGAAATGGTCGAGGACGCCGCCCGAGACAACCTTCGATATATGGAGGTGCGCTACTGCCCCCACCTCTCCACCCATGGCGGGATGTCGATGGACGCGGTGGTCGCCGCCCAGCATCGGGGCTTCCACCGCGGCGAGCGGGACTTCGGAGTAATCACCCGCATCATCAATTGCTCGCTGCGGCACTACCCACCCGACCGGTCGGTTGAGATCGCCGAGCTCTCGGTGCGCTGCAAGCCGCTCGGTGTGGTGGCGTTCGACCTGGCCGGCGGCGAAGCTGGTTTCCCTCCGGGGGTGCACGGCGTGGCCTTCGATGTGGCCCTGGCAGGAAATCTCGGGATTACGGTGCACGCCGGCGAGGCGTACGGCCCTGCTTCGGTGTCCGAGGCGATTCGCCGCTGCCACGCGATGCGCATCGGCCACGGGACCCGGCTCCGGGAGAACCCGGCCCTGCAGGACTTTGTCAGGGACCGTCGGATTCTGATCGAGAGCAATATCACCAGCAACCTGCAGACCCGGGTCGTCGGGCACGCCTCGGAGCACCCGGTACGCGGCTATTTCGATGCCGGGCTCGCCGTAACGCTCTGTACCGACAGCTGGCTGATGAGTGGCGTTTCGCTGACCGATGAGTATTGGCTGGCTCACCAGAGTCTCGGTTTTACCGAGGAGGAGATCCACCGGATGATCCTCAATGCCTTTGCCGCGGCGTTCCTGCCGGGGCCCGACCGGCAGGCGCTGGTGCTGCGGGTGCGCGAAGAGCTGGAGTCACTCCAATGACCGGCACCCATTTCCGGCGGCTCCTGCTTGGAGGGCTGGGGCTCGCGCTGGCGATTGCCGCGGCGTGGACAATTCCCGGGGC
>JANNSC010000220.1:0-7353 GCA_031402135.1 Gemmatimonadales bacterium
CCGTTGGAGGTCCACCAGCTTTTATCACCGGTATTCAAGTTGTAGGCGGTGATGCCGCCGAGCTGGGCCGGTTTCAGAATGGACACACCGCCGATCTGGGCGAAATTGTCGCGATCCTCAAACCCACCGCCCCGGGCGGCCGGGGCGGTGTACCCCGGGGGCGGCGGAAGTGCGCCGATCAGGCCACAGTTGTCCCGGGGGGAGCTGTAGCGGAATTCGGAGCAGGGATCCTTCTGCAGGCCAATGGTGCTCAAGCCGGTCAGGGCGGCAACGTATATCATGCCGGTTTCGGGATCGACGGCTGCGCCACCATCGATGTTCACACCCCCGCTGGCACCCGGAGCGTACCATGCGCATCGGAGACCGCTGGGCGAGGAGCCGTCACCGGCCACGCCGGGGATGTAATACGGCCCCATGCGGCAACGCTGGGCGAGCTTCCGGGCAGAGTCCTGGATGGCGGGGGTGTAATCGATGAGATCTTCCGCTTGGAGCCCCAGTTGTGCGTAGGGCGCCGGCTTGGACGGGATCGGCTGGGTGGGGGAGGCGTTTTCACCGGGCACGTCGCTTTGCAGCACCGGCGTTTCGACAATGGGCCAGATCGGCTCTCCGGTGGCACGATCGAAGACGTACATCCAGCCCTGCTTGGTGGTCTGGGCAATGACTTTGCGGCGCTGGCCGTTGATGGAGGCGTCGAGGAGGTTGGGCGCCATCGGGGTGTCGTAGTCCCAGATGTCGTGATGCACCATCTGGAAGTGCCACTTCCGCTGGCCGGTTTTCACGTCAATGGCCACGATGCTATTGCCGAAGAGGTTGTTGCCGGGGCGGTGACCGCCGTACTCGTCCATCAGCGGCATCCCAACGGGGATGTACACCAGCCCCAGCTCCGGATCGGCGGAGTAGGTGGCCCAGGCGTCATTCTTGCCTACGCCCTCGGTGCCGATCTTCGAACCGTTGGTCCAGCTGTCGGCGCCGAATTCCCCGGGCTGGGGCACCAGGTTGAACTTCCAGAGCTGTTTGCCGGTGCGAATATCGAATCCGCGGATGAAGCCGGGGATGTTGCGGACCCGGATCGGGTAGTAGCCGTGAATTGATGAATTGCCGACGATGATCACATCGCCGACGATGATGGCGGGGGAGCTATTGGCAATCTGCCCGTAGGCGGGATCGATTCCGATGGTGCCGTCGGCGCCGGTCTTGGTGACGGGGTTCCAGCGCTCCCCGGGACGGGCCTTTCGGGCCGGTGCGGCGTCGCTGATGATGAGGGAACCGGAGTCGTCCACCGCCAGAGGCACCAGTGGCAATCCCAACCCGTCCATCAGATCCACCACGCCGTCCTTTCCGAATTTCGGGTCGGGGCGGCCGGTCTTGGCGTCGAGCGAGGCCATGTGGTACCCCGGTGTCACCACGACGACGCGCTCCTGATTATCGCTATTCCAGTAGGCGAGACCCCTGCCGGCGAACTGCCGAGGGGCCTTCTGCCAGCGGATGCCCTCGTCGAGGCGCCACATCCAGAGGGTTTCCCCGGTGGCGGGGTCGAGCGCTGTTGCCACCCGGCGAGTGGTTGCCACGGTGAAGAGGCGGCCATTGGCGTAGAGGGGGGTGGTGCGATAGTACTCGTCGCTTCCGAAGGCGCCGGCATTCCACTGCCACGCCGGTTTCAGCGAATTGAAATTGGCGGCGTTGATCTGGTCGAGGGGAGAATACCGGGTGCTCCAGAGATCGGCGCCCCAGGCGCGCCATTCGCCGGGGACGTTGCCACGGGCTTGCGCCGGCATCGGGGAAGCACCCAGTACGGCTGCTGCGCAGAGGAGGGTCAACCGGGCTTTCAGATGGCTTGTCATGGATCATTCACCGAGGCTGGAGTTCGATGCGAATCTGTTTGAGTACTGTCGAATCGGGGATGAGTTCATCGGGCCCGACCGGCGCGCCATTCATCCGGAGCACATAGGCCAGCACCTTGGAATACTCGCTCGGGGAAAGGCTGCCCGGCTCGCTCTTGGGCATCGATTCGCTGACAAACCGGTAGAGCTCCCAGAGCAGGCGGCCTTCCCACTTGGCGACGAATGCCGGGCCGGTGTGGGAGATTGCGCTGTGACAGCTGACGCAATTGAGCAGGTACAACTCTTTCCCGAGGCCGGCCTGTACCGCGGTATATGCACCGGATCTGGTGGAGCGAACCGAATCAGCGATTGCTTCGGGGCCGGCTTTCCCGGGCAATGACGGCTGCGCCACCAAGGCGAGTATGCCTCCCGCGAACAGTAGGCGCAACCCGGGCCTCCGAGCGGTGAGTCCGGGCTTGGGGGACTCTGGACGGAGGGCGGCCAGAGCGGTTAGTTGGGAGTGGTTGGATGGCATACCAGGAGCAGAGTATACACCGCCGCGTCCCGGCAGGCACGGGGCCGGAACCCCGGATCGGGAGCAACCCTCATGCTGTCCTCATTGCGCGGAATTGTCACCACGGCCGCCCTGCTCATGGGGCCGCTTGCCACCGGGCAGGCCCAAGTTACCAAGTATGTGCGGTACTCGGTGGCCGGCACCGTGTCGTTTGGTATTCTCGAGGGCGAAGTGATTCGGGAATTGTCGGGAGACCTCTTCCGCTCGCCGTCGCGAACCGGACGGAGCGTTCCCCTGACCGGGGCGATGCTGCTGGCACCGTACCAACCTGGGAAGGTCATCGCCGTTGGCCTCAACTACATATCCCACCTCGGCGAGCGACCGGCGGCGGCGTACCCCGGGCTCTTTGCCAAGTTGCCCAGCTCCATCATCGGGCCCGAAGCAGACATCATCTATCCGTCGGACGCAGAAAATCTGCACTACGAGGGGGAGCTGGTGGTGGTGATTGGACGGAAGGCGAGCCATGTGGCCGCAGCGGATGCCGCGAGCTACATCTTCGGCGTCACCGTCGGCAATGACGTGAGCGAGCGCAACTGGCAGCGGCAGGATTTGCAATGGTTCCGGGCCAAGGCGTCGGACTCTTTTGGCCCCCTCGGGCCGGTCATCGTGACCGGGCTCGACTACAACGATTTGCTGTTGCAGACCCGCCTGAATGGAGAAGTGGTGCAGTCCCAGCGAACCCGGGACCTGGTCTTCAACGTGGCCACCATCGTGAGTTACATCAGCCGGTATGTGATGCTGGAACCGGGCGATGTGATCTACACCGGGACGCCGGGAACAACCCGCCCGATGAAGCCAGGTGATGTGGTCGAAGTCGAAATCGAGGGCATTGGCGTGCTGCGGAATCGGGTGGTTGCCGGGCCGCGCTGACCGGCCGACAGAGGTCTAGGTCTTGGCTCTCACGGCCGGCTCGCCCTGCGGGTCGGCCGGAGTCAGCCGACGGGCCAGCCCCAGCATGAGCCGCCCGGCGCCGAGAACAATCACCAGCAACAGCAGTCCTCGCAGAGCACCTCTCGGAAACGTCGCATCGATCACCGGCCACTCGAACTGATATTCCTTGAGGGTGCCGGCGCGTTCGGTCATCCAGTGCCAGGCGGAATGGGCGACCACCGCCGACAGGAGAATGGTCCCGACGCGTTCGGCAACGACCCGCCGGAACACCAGGGCGAGCAACGGCACGGCGATGGATACAACGAGGAGCTGGCCCAGTTCGACGCCGACATTGAAGGCGAGCAGGGAGGTGGCGAGGTGGCCGCCGGCGAATTGGAGCGATTGGCGCAGGAAGAATGAGAAGCCGAAGCCGTGCACCAGCCCGAATCCAAAGGCGAGCAGCCAGCGCCGATTTTGCCGGGCCCCGATGATGTTTTCGATTGCCATGAAGACGATTGACAGGGCAATCAGGGCTTCGATCAGCGGGGGGAACCAGAGCCCGGAGGGCGCGAGGCCGAGACTCGAGGCGACCAGGGTAATCGAGTGGGCGACGGTGAAGCTGGTAACGATCACGATCAGCGGGCGGATGCGCCGAAAGGGGATCAGCAGGCAGAGCAGAAAGAGCAGATGGTCGCTACCATCGAGGATGTGACGGAAGCCGAGTCGGACAAACTGCAGGGCGGCGTGGTGCCAGCGGGGATCCAGCCGGACCAGACCGGGATCGCCGATATACTGATAGGCGCGCTCGGTGCCTCCGGGCGGCAGGAAGCGGAGCACGGTGGTGGTTTGGAGGCCGAGACGCGCCAGCGCCGGCTGGATGGAAAAATCGGAACGATCGGACCCAATCGAATATTCCAGAACGACATCGAGCAATGCCTGTTGCCAGACCAGTTCGGTTGCGACCGGTAATGGCGGGCCGGTGATATGGGCGAGGGCGTCGGTCCAGTTGGCGAAGGAACGATCGGTGGGAAGCGAGAGCTGTGCCGCGACGATTCGGGGATCGGCGAGGGGGCGGCCATTTTCCTGCAGCACGAGCGAACCGGCAATCCACAGCTGCGCCGCCTCGTGAAGCCGTGGGCCCACCCGCTCGAAATCGAGGAAACCCATCTCCCGGAGGGGGAACTCGACATCGCGCATTGCCTCGAGCGGCACTCGGACCAGGACCCGGAGGGACTGCCCCTCGGGCTTCACCCAGGCGGAGACGGACACCCGAGCGGGGATCTCGTGGCCCAGGGCAGGGCGCGCACTGCCGAGCAGCAGCAGGGCCAGCAGGGCGGCAGAGCGTGCCGCCCGGGATGTCCGAGGGATCATATCGAGAGTATACTCTTTCGCGCCCCCATTGGGCACGGGGCCATTCTTCGTGACAAGGAGTAGCACATGCGACGGACGCGCAGCGTACTGGTGTTGGGCTCGATGGTGCTGCTGGGGACCGCGCTCTGGGTGGCTCAAGGGGCGCTGGAGGCGGCGCAACAGGCGCAGGTGGACGCACCGGCTTTCGAGGTGAATCCGTTCTGGCCCAAGCCACTACCCAACAATTGGCGGCTGGGCTCGACCATCGGCGTCGGCGTCGACAGCCGGGATCATGTGTTTATCGTCCATCGCGGGTTGTCGACACTGAACGCCCGCACCGAGGCAGGGGCGGCCTTGAATCCTCCCAACAGCGAGTGCTGCACCGCGGCGCCACCGGTGCTGGAATTCGATCCTGAGGGGAACCTGGTGAACTCCTGGGGCGGACCCGGCCAGGGCTATCAGTGGCCGATCTCCAACCATGGCATCTCGATCGACCACAAGGACAACGTGTGGATCGGCGGGAACGGCAGCGACACCACCGGAATCGACTCACACATTCTCAAGTTCAGCCACGACGGCAAATTCCTGATGCAGGTCGGGAAGCCCAACCAGCCGACCAACAGCAATAGCATGGAGCATTTCGGGCAGGTGGCCAAGATTTCCTTCGACCCATCGGCCAATGAGGCCTATCTCTCGGACGGGTACGCCAACAAGCGGGTGGCGGTCATCGACATGGATACGGGAAAGATCAAGCGGTACTGGGGCGCCTACGGCAAGCCGCCCGACGATGCGTCCCTCGGTGCCTACAACCCCGATGCTCCGCTGGCGCAGCAGTTCCGCAATCCGGTGCATTGCGCCGAGCCGACCGACGACGGGTTGGTGTATGTGTGCGACCGGCCCAACGACCGGATTCAGGTGTTCCGGAAGGATGGGAGCTTTGTGAAGGAACAGCGAGTGGCACCGCGTACCCGCGGCGACGGTTCGGTGTGGGATATCGCGTTCTCGCGGGACCGGGCCCAAAAGTACCTCTTCCTGGCCGATGGGAAGAACGAGAAAATTTACGTGATGGACCGGCAGTCGCTCGAGATTCTCACGATGTTCGGCGGCGGCGGGCGGCAGCCGGGCCAGTTCTTTGCGGTGCACAGCATTGCCGCCGATTCCAAGGGAAACCTTTACACCACCGAGACCTATGAAGGGAAACGGGTCCAGAAGTTCGTCTATCAGGGGATCAAGCGGGTCGTCCGAAATCAGGGGGTGCCGTGGCCGAAGTGAGCGATGGGGCCGGCGGCAATGCCGCCGGCCCGTCGCGATGACAGCTACGGAGCGCTGGAGGGCGGCACCAGTCCCTTGATCCGGAGATAGGTCACGATATTCCCGTAGTGCTCGGCGTCATGGATGGCGTTGAAGACCAGAACCCGGAGCTTGGTCATCTTCTGACCGAACAGGGCGGTGTCTTCGGCGCCGGTCGCATCGCTCATCGTGTATGCCGCGTCGCAGTACGCGAACGCCGCCTTGAGCCCCAGCACCATCTCCGCCTTGACGGTCACCTTCTCGAAGTCCACGCTGTTGGGATTCTTCGCACCCTTTGCCGCCGCACAGAAATCGTAGTTCTCGTTGGCCAGGTGTCCCAATAATTGTCCGAAGGTGCGCACCGTCGCCACCGGCTTGAAGGCGTAATCGGCCTCCGGCATCAGTTCGGCGGAGCGGGTGATGACACTCTTCATGTTGTCAAAGAACGGCTTGGCGGTGGCAACGCCCTGGGCGGCGGCGATGCCGGGAAGTGCGGTGAGTGCGGCCAGCAGAGAGAATTGGATGCGCATGGAAGTTCCTGTCGAGGTGGAATGGAAAAGGCCTAGCGAGCCTGCAAATTGCATTCGAAGAACATGGTGTCGACCATCTCCTCAGGCCGGTACTTGGGGATTTCCACGAAGCCGAGTTCCCGGTAGAGAGCCTGCGCGGCGGTCATGTCGGAGAGGGTGCCGAGCCGGACCCGGTGATATCCCATCTGCCGGGCGTCGGCAAGGAGGCGCTGCATCAGCGCCCGGGCCACCCCGTTGCGGCGAGCGGTGGTCAGGACGTGCATGCGCTTGACCTCACCCAGAGGGCCGTCAAGCGGGCGCAGCGCGACACACCCCGCCGGCATCGAGTCCAGCCGGGCCAGATAGAGTCGCCCCCGGGGTGGGGCATAGGGGCCGGGGAGCTCCTCGGCATCAGCGCGCACCTGTTCCGAACCGGGGTGCTCCCGGAGGGAGGCGGCGTGCGCCAGGACGAGAAACCGCACCGCCTCGACCGCGTCCGGAGTTTCGGCGGTAAGGACTTCGATCATCCGCGAGGCCGGGGCAAGCGAATCAGGCAGCCGCCGGAGGCGGGGCGGGAGGGGCGGACTGGCATCGGAGGGAAAGTAGTGCAATGGGCTGAGGTTGTCCCAGGGACTCCTGAAGCTCCGATTGGCGCGGGGAGGTGGAAGCATTGCTCCCGACCGTATATTTCCCTGTGATGCCTCCCTCCTGTCTGGGCTTTCTTCTGGCCCTCCTGCTCGCTTCGGCACCGGTACTCCTGGGCCAGGCCATCGAACCGGCAATTCCGGCGCTGGGCGCACGGGTCACCCGGGTGCGCTTTTTCGAGGCAGGCAGCACGCTGCCCAGCTTGCGGGACCGACAGTATGCCACGCGGTTTGACTCCACCACGACCCGGGCCGTCTATGTAGAGATCGCCCTGGCATATCCCCCCGCGCCCAAG
>JANNSC010000221.1:0-5509 GCA_031402135.1 Gemmatimonadales bacterium
ATCCGTACCGCGCCTCCAGATCTACCGGCGTGAGCACCTCGACATGCCGGACGGCGTCGCCGAACCCCGGTACCGCATGGTTGATGCTCGCAGTAACCCGGGCTTCCAGCCCGCTCTTCCGCGCTACATCCCAGGCGCCCTCTCGCAACCGGTAAGGGGCCGAATGGACCTGGGCCACCGCGACGTGCTTTCCCGCCGGGGCCATCCCTTCCCAGCGGAGTGACGGCAGCTGTAACTCGACACAGGGGAACTCCGAACAGCGGCCATACTTGGCATCGTCGTAACTCCGCTCCAGCTGATCCAGCGTGCCGGCCAGGGACAGCACCCCCGTCATTCCCTGCAGCGAATCGGGCAATCGATCGAGTGCATAGAGCACCCGAGCGGTGTTTCCGCGAAATTTGATGTTGCGGACGGCAAGCAGAAACTCCGGGTCAAACCAGACCGGATCCACCATGCCGAGGAGGGTGCGCGCCGGATCGGCGCCCGAAATCACCGTCGCCACGGTGATTTCTTCCCCAGTGGAGAGCACCACCCCGGTGACCCGGTCATCCTTGACCGTGATGTGCTGTACCTCGGCGTCCAACCGGACGGTAACGCCGAACCGGGCGGCGGCGGCGGCTACGGCGCGATTCAGGGCATCGGGGCCGGCCTTCCAGTAGCCCCGACCGCGAATGGCGCCGATCGCGGCGCCGACGTGATGGTGCAGAAGCACGAAGGCGGTACCGCCCGATCGAGGGCCCTGGCGAATGTTGCTGACGCCGCTGGCGCCGATGGCCGCCTTGAGCGGATCGCAGTCGAACCAGTCGTCGAGGAGCTCTTGCACCGACATCGGAACGGTCCGGAGCAGCTCGACCATGTCCACCTTGCCCAGCCCGCGGAGCTTTCGGGCCACACCAAGGAGGGGGAGCAAGTCGGCAAGGGAGGAGGAGTCGATATCCGGCGCCGGCAATACGTACAGCGCCTCGAGAAAGCCCGACAGCTTGGCCAGCCTGGTACAGAACCCGACCCACCGATCGGCATCTTTGGGCGAAAACCGCCGGATGGCCGCTGCGGCACTCGAAAGCTCCCGGGAGAGCGCCAACCGGCCATCCGGCACCGGAACCGATACCGTTACCTCCGGCACCACGCGTTCCAGGCCCGAGAGCCCCAGCTCGCGGGATACCGGCGGCGGCAGCCAGCCAGCATCGTGACCGAGCGGATCGGCGCGGAACCCCGGCGCAAACTCTCCGATCCTTCCCTGGCCACCGATCGCATCACTCCGCTCCAGCACCACGACTCGCTTCCCCGCCTTGGCCAGGGTCGCGGCGGCCACCATGCCATTGACTCCGCCCCCGATCACCGCCACATCAAAGGAAGCGCTCACGCCGCGCCACTCTTGATGATTTCCAGCGCGGCGAGCCGGCCGGAGGCACCCATGACGCCACCGCCTGGATGGGTCCCGGCCCCACATTGCCAGTACCCCTTGATCGGGGTCCGGTAATTGGCCCAACCAGGAATTGGCCGGAAGAAGAAGAGCTGGTGCAGCGCGAGTTCACCGGCAAAGATATTGCCCTCGGTGAGTCCGGTGGTGCGCTCGATGTCGTCGGGGGTGAGCACCTGACGTCCGATGATCGCCGACTTGATGTTGGGTGCGTAACGCGCGAGGGTGTTGACCACCGAATCGCCGAACGCCTCCCGTTTCGCGTCGGTCCAGCCGCCGTTCACATTGTAAGGAGCATACTGGACAAAGCAGCTCATGACATGCTTGCCGGGGGGCGCCATCCCCGGATCGATCATCGAGGGAATGATGACGTCCATATAGGGGTGCTGGGAGAATTCTCCGTACTTGGCGTCGTCGTAGGCCCGCTCCAGGTAGTCGAGGCCAGGGCTGATCGATATCGAACCGCGGTGGTGGGGCCCAACCCCGGGCAGACAGGTCAGGTCGGGGAGTTCCGAGAGCGCCAGGTTCACCTTGCCGGATGAGCCGCGAAATTTGAATCGGCCGATCGCCTCGATCACCTCACCGGGCATTTCCTTCGGATCCACCAACTGGAGAAAGGTTCGCCGAGGATCGAGGCAGCTGACCACGACCGGCGCCGAGATTTCCTCCCCCGAGGCGAGCGCCACTCCAGTGGCGCGACCATTCTTCACGATGACCTGCTCTACCGCGGCATTGGTGCGGATTTCGGCCCCCAGCGCCTGCGCCGCGCGGGAAATCGTCTCGCTGATGGCGCCGGTGCCGCCCTTCTGGAAGCCCCAGGCCCGGAAGGCGCCGTCAATCTCTCCCATGTAGTGATGCAGCAGCACATACGCCGTACCGGGGGAGCGTGGCCCCAGGAATGTGCCGATGATCCCGCTGGCCGACTTGGTGGCCTTGAGCGGATCGAACTCGAACCACTCATCGAGGTAATCCGCCGAGCTCATCGTCATGAGCTTGTGGAGCGCGTGGAATCGCTCGGCGCCGAGGGAGCGGAAGTGGCCCCCGAACTTGAGCAGCCCCTTCAAGTCTCCCGGAGACATCGAGGTAGGATCCGGCGGCACCATTGAAAGAATTGGCCGAACCGCCATTGCCATATGGTGCATCAGTCGGCCGAAGAGCACGGCGGCCTCGGCATCCTTGGGCGAATGGCGCGCCAATTCCCGCCGAGTTTGATCGGGATCGGCCCAGGATCCGAGGTAATCGCCGTTGTCGAGCGGAACCACGGTGCTCTCCAGTGGCAAAATCTGCAGCCCGTGGCGGGGCAGCTCCAGATCCCGGATGATCTCGGGACGGAGCAAGCTGACGACGTAGGAGAACACCGAGAACTTGAACCCGGGAAAAATTTCCTCGGTCACCGCCGCGCCGCCCACCAGCGGCCGGCGTTCCAGCACCAGCGTCTTCCGTCCAGCGCGGGCCAGGTACGCCGCGGTGACCAGGCCGTTGTGGCCTCCCCCAACGACCACGGCGTCGTAGCGTTTCACGACTTCTTCCGCTCGGGATCGAAGAACGGGAGCTTGGTAATCCGGGCGACCGCCTGCAATCGCTGGTGTTCCACCGTCATTTCGATCCCTACCGGGGTGCCGATTGCAAAGTGAGGCGCCCTGATGTGTGCCAACGCCAGGTATTGCTTGAGCAGTGGAGACCAGCAGCCGCTCGAGGCGTACCCGATCTGCTTGCCGTCGCGATACATCGGCGTGCTGTTGCGCCAGGCGACGGTGGGAAGCTGGGGCGGGAGGCCAACCCCGGCGTAAAGCGCCTCCAGTGAGGGCCAGTCCACCGCAACGCCCACAAAGCGCCATTCCGCGCTCCGGGCCCGCTCCTCGGCAAGGGCTCGGCGGCCATTGTATGGACCCTTGTTCCAACTCACCGTCCACTCCAGGCCGAGCTCCAGCGGTGAGGACTTCTGGGCCTCAATCAGCGCGTGCTGGGAGGAGTGGTAGTCGACGTCCAGCATGACCAAGCCGGCTTCAATGCGGGCAATATCCAGCGCCCAGATGCCCGCAGGAGTGATCCCGTACGGTGTACCCGCTGTGATCAGCGCGTCCCACAGGGCCACCGCGAGCTCGGAATCGACCCAGAGTTCGAAGCCCAGGTCGCCGGTATAGCCGGTGCGCGAAATGGTGACCGGGATCCCGCCCAGCGTGGTCTCGACCAGGCGGAAGTACTTGAGCGCAGACAGATCGTCGGGGCAGAGTTGTTGCAAGATCGCGCGGGACAACGGCCCTTGCAGCGCCAGGGCACCGAGCCGCTCCGACACCTCTTCGATCCGAACGTCCATCCCGGCACCATTGAGGGACAACCAGCGCAGGTTCGGTTCGGCGCTGGTCAGGCGGAACCGCTGTTCGCCGAGCCGGCTGATGGTCCCGTCGTCGATGATCTTTCCGTGGCGGTCGCACCACGGCGTGTAGATCACCTGGCCGATCCGGCACTTGGTGAGGTCGCGGGTCACCATCCGATCGAGCAGCCGAACCGCGTCTTTTCCCTCGACCAGGTACTTGTGCAACGGGGAGACGTCGAGCAAGGCGGCGGCGTTCCGGATTGCGGCGTATTCCCGGTCGTGGACCAGTTCGTAGGCGCTGGCCACTCCGAAACCGGCCCATCGGCGCCACGACTGGCCCTGGACCAGTGGCGCTGTGCGGGGGTGGAATGGGGTGGTCTTGAGCACAAGGGAAGATAGGCAGGATTCAGCCATTGGTCAGGTGCCCGGGGCCGAAGGGCTGGGGTGAGGCGACCTCATTTCTTGGGTGGACACGACGCCAATTTGGGGCTATTTATCTGGCCTGATGCGCACCCGGTCCTCCATGGCACTCCTCCTAACGGCAGCCCTCCTCGGGCCGATGATCGGTCACGGCTTGGAAGCGCAGGCCGAGAAGCCGTTTGCGGCGCTCTCGCGAACGGTGCTGGCCGGGCGGGACTCCTTGGTACAGCTGGCCCGGCAGCAAGTGGGCCTCAAGTACAAATACGGTTCAGTCCGGCCGGGTCTGGCGTTCGACTGCAGCGGGCTGGTGAAGTGGGTCATGGGGGCGTTTGATCTGCATCTGCCCCGCACCGCCGCTGAGCAGGCCCGGCTCGGCATTGAGGTCCCGAAGGACACCGCCCAATTGCTCCCCGGTGACCTTCTGTTCTTCGGCAAGGGCCGGCGGGTCACCCACATCGGCATCTATGTCGGCGAAGGGAAGTACGTTCACGCCGCCAACCGCCGGAAGGGCGTGATCGAGAGCGACCTGGCCCGGGTCACCTCCCGTTGGTGGAAGGGCGCTCGGCGGGTGCTGGCGGGGCCGAATCTCTAGCGGCTGGTTGCCGGCTGATCGAACCGTTCCAACTTCCTACCAGTAGTTCCACTTCCCCCCGAATACCACATAGGCCGACAAGCAGGCGTTGGTTACGCTGTGTGCAAGGATCAGGTCGCCCAAGCTTCGGGTCCGCTGCATCCAGAGATTGTAGATAATTCCCGCTGCCAACCCCACATCCCAGAGCGCCCCGTGTTCACTGGCAAAGAGGATCGCGGTTGTCCAAAACGCCAGTCGGCTCATCGTGCCCAGTGGAGTCCTGCTGAAGTCTTCCGGGCTATCGATCCAGCGGGTCAACCACCCCCGCCAGAAGAGTTCCTCGATGATCGGCACCAGAAGGACCGCCCGGGCGGCTCGAAGGGCCAGTACCAGCCCGTCGGTCCGGGCCTCGACTGAGAGGATGCCTGCAGCCCTTCCAGTGAGGGCGTTGCTGAAGAGCCAGTGCTGGTGCCATTGGGGAAACAGAAGGTCGGGCGCAATCCAGAGGAGAAAGACCCCCACCCCGACCATCGTGCTGCCAAAGGGCCAGACCAGCTTCAGCGATATCGCGCCACGGGAAAAGCCCGCCAAGACCCCGGTGAGGACCAGCACCCAGAGGGCGGCCTCGGACCGGGAATCCAATGCCAGGGTCGGGGCGGCCACCAAGAGCAGCAGGAACGCTGCGAAGGGGAGGACGTACGGCAGTGATGGCAACCGCATCAGACTTGGGTTTGGGAGTGGAAACGACGAGGCGGCAAGGCGATAGCGCTATCGCCTTGCC
>JANNSC010000222.1:0-18980 GCA_031402135.1 Gemmatimonadales bacterium
CGCCAATGACCAGCGCCACACCAACAAACTGCAGCGGCGTCGGAGACTCGCCCAGGGTGAACCAGGCAACCACCATTGCCACCAATGGCGTGAGGCAATTGTAGAGGGCGGTGCGTCCGCTCCCGATGGCCTGGACCGCCCGGTTGTACAGCACGTAGGACAGCACCAGGGCAAGCAGTCCGGAGTAGAGCAACGCAGCCCAGGTCTTCGGGGCAATCGCGCCCCAGTCCTCCCGCAGCAGCCCAGGCATCCCGATCAGCAGCAGCCCCGGCACCCCAGCCGTTGTGGTAATCGCGGTGATCTGCAGCGGGTCCACCCCGCTGCCGATCCGGCGGACTCCGACGGTATAGAAGGACCAGCAGCAGACTGCGCCCAGAACGAGCAGGTCCCCCCGAAGGCTCTCGGAACTGAAGCGCACTCCGCCGGCCGACACCACCAGAATCACGCCCGCTGTTCCCAGCCCCACGCCGAGCCACATCCGGGGGGTGGCGAGCTCGATCCGGAGCGCGGTGCCCAAGAGCGCCACAATGACCGGCAGTGCCGCGACGAGCATCGCCGAATTGGTGGCGCTGGTGAGTGAAAGGCCGGTCATGAACAGCGCCTGGTACAGCGTGTTCCCGATGACTCCGAGCCCGATCAGGGCGAGCAGAGTCTTCCGGGGCAGCCGGGCCATGACGCCCATGTGGCGCGCAATCAGGAGGAGGAGTGCGCTGGCCACCGTGAAGCGCAGCGCGCTCATGGGCAGGGCGGGCAACTGGAGCATCGCGAACTTGCTGAGGCTGAAATTCCCGCCCCAAATCACGGTGACCAGCAACATTTCGAGATCGTGCGTGCCAAATCGACGGGTGGGAGCGGCCATCGGAGAAATGTAGTGCCCAGTCCCTTATATTGGCCCCATGTCGCAGTCACGTATCCGCAATTTCTGCATCGTCGCCCACATCGACCACGGCAAGTCCACCCTCGCCGACCGGCTGATCGAGGCGACCGGCACGCTCAACAAGCGCCAGATGCGCGAACAGGTCCTCGACACCATGGACCTGGAGCGCGAGCGCGGGATCACCATCAAGCTCAACGCCGTCCGGATGCAGTACACCGCAAAGGATGGGGTGGACTACGAGCTCAACATCATCGACACTCCGGGCCACGTCGACTTTACCTACGAGGTGTCTCGTTCGCTGGCGGCCTGTGAGGGTGCCATCCTGGTGGTGGACGCCTCCCAGGGTGTACAGGCGCAGACCCTCTCCAATCTCTTCCTGGCCATGGATGCCGGGCTCGAAATCATTCCGGTGCTCAACAAGATTGATCTCCCCGGCGCCGAGCCGGAACAGCGGGCCCGGGAGGTCATGGATCTGATCGGCGCCCGCCGGGAGGAGATTCTCGCCGTCTCTGCCAAGGAAGGCATTGGAGTGCCCGAGCTGCTTGAAGCCATTGTCGCGCGGGTGCCCCAGCCCCGGGGCGGCATCGACGCTCCCCTCCGGGCTCTGGTCTTTGACTGCCACTTCGACCGCTACCGGGGAGCGGTGCCCAGCATCCGGGTGGTGGACGGCTGCGTCAAGAAGGGCATGGCCATCCGTTTTGGATCCCATCCGGAGGATTCCTACGAGGTCGCTGAGGTCGGCATCCTGCAGCTGGGACAGCGGGAATGCGAGGAACTCTCCGCCGGCGAAGTGGGCTATCTGGTGGCCAATTTGCGCGGGGTGCGGGATGCCCGCGCCGGGGACACCATCCTCGACAACAGCCGGCCGGCCGCACAGCTCCTGCCGGGATACCGCGACGTCAAGCCGATGGTCTTTGCCGGGATCTACCCAACCACCACCGACCAGTATGAATCCCTGCGGGACGCACTGGAACGGCTCCAGCTCAATGATGCGTCCCTGCACTACGAGCCGGAAACCTCCACAGCGCTCGGCTTCGGATTCCGTTGTGGGTTCCTCGGCCTGCTCCACATGGAAATTGTCCAGGAACGGCTGGAGCGGGAATTCGACCTGGCGCTGATTACCACCGTGCCCACGGTGGAATACCACGTCTACCGGACCGACGGAACCATGGAGGTGGTGGAGAACCCCTCCCACCTGCCCGATCCTGCCAATATCGTCCGGATCGAAGAGCCGTTCGTGAAGGCCCGCATCATGGCGCCGGCCGAATACATCGGCGGCATCATGAAACTGGGACAGGACCGGCGCGGGGTCTACAACGGCATGCATTATCTCGACACCAGTCGAGTGGAATTCCATTGGGAGTTTCCCCTCGGCGAAATCGTGCTGGACTTCTACGATCGGCTGAAGTCGCTCTCCCGGGGTTATGCATCGCTGGATTACGAAATGGGCGGCTACCAGGAAAACCATCTCGTCAAGCTCGATATGCTGATCAACGGGGAGCAGATCGACGCGTTCAGCGTCATCATCCACCACGACAAGGCCTACGAGTGGGGCCGCAAGGTGGCCGAAAAGCTGAAAGAGCTGATTCCCCGTCAGTTGTTCCAGGTGATCGTGCAGGCCGCCATCGGACAGAAAATCATCGCGCGGGAAACGATTTCCGCGCTTCGGAAAGACGTGCTGGCCAAGTGCTACGGCGGTGATATCACCCGCAAACGCAAGCTTCTGGAAAAGCAGAAAGCCGGCAAGAAGCGGATGAAGCTGGTTGGCGCGGTGGAAATTCCCCAGGAAGCTTTCCTGGCGGTGTTGCAGGTTGACTAGAAGGTGAGCCGAACGCTGGTGGTGCAGACCGCCTTTCTCGGCGATATCGTCCTCACCACCGGCCTGCTCACTCATCTCGCCGGTCGCGGGGAATCGGTCGACCTGCTGACCACGCCCGCCGGCTGCTCGCTGCTCGATCCCCACCCCGCCCTGCGGCAGTCCATCGCCTACGACAAGCGGGGCCACGATCGCGGGATGGCTGGCCTGGTCCGGATGGCGGCGCGGCTGCGGGCCGAGCGCTACCACACCGTGTACCTGCCGCACCGGTCGCTGCGCAGTGCTGCGCTGGCGCTGCTCGCCCGGATTCCGCAGCGAATCGGCTTCGCCGGGAGCGCCGGGGCGTGGAGCTATACCCGCCGCATCGAGCGGCCCGGCACTGGCCCCGAGGCAGAACGGATCCTGGCGCTCGCGGAGCCACCCCAGGGAACCCGCGCCACCGTGTCCCTCGGCCTGACCGACGCCGACCGTCGGCGCGCTGCGGAATGGCTGGAACAGCACGGAATTACCGGTCCATTCGCGGCCCTGGCGCCGGGCTCGATTTGGGGCAGCAAGCGGTGGCCGGGTTATGATCAACTTCTTCGGGCGCTGCCCGGACCGGTGGTGATCATCGGTGGTGCCGAGGACCGCCCCCTCGCCGAGGCGGTGGCCGCCGCCGCCCCCGGGCGGGCCCACTGCGCCGCCGGCGATCTCTCGCTGCGGACTTCCGCGGCAGTGATCGAGCGGGCTCGGGTACTGGTCAGCAATGATTCGGCCCCGCTGCACCTGGGGTCGGCAGTCGCCACCCGGGTCGTGGCCATTTTCGGCCCGACGGTGCCGGCGTTCGGTTTTGGTCCTCGTGGGCCCGACGACGTGGTGGTAGAGCTCATCGGGCTCCCCTGTCGTCCCTGCTCCTCACATGGGCCGGAGGTCTGCCCGCTCCAGCATCACCGCTGCATGAAAGAGCTGAGTGTGGAACGGGTGCTGGAGGCGGTCGGGCGCGGGGAATCTCTCGGGAGGACAGTGGAGCAACCATGAACTACGTGCTGGGGATCGACATCGGCGGGACCAACCTCGTCGTAGGGGCGGTGACCGAAACCGGCACCTGCGCGCGCGGCCTGGTGACCGTCCCCACCGGCGCACCCGACGGGCCCGACGCAGTCATCGATCGCATCGTGGCAATGGCCCGGGGCGTCATCGAATCCACCCAGCGGGAAGATCCGGCCGCGGCAATCCTCGGCGTTGGCATCGGAAGCCCCGGGCCGCTCGATCGCCAAAGCGGGGTGGTAATCTTCACCCCCAACCTCCGCTGGAAGAACATGCCGCTGCGGGACCGCCTCGGTTCAGCGCTGAACCTCCCCGCCGCGCTCGACAACGATGCCAACTGCGCCATGCTCGGTGAGCACTGGGTGGGAGCCGCCCGAGGCGCCCGCGATGCGGTGTGCCTGACCCTGGGCACCGGAATCGGCGGAGGGATCGTGGTCGACGGAAAGCTGGTCCACGGCGCCTCCGATTCCGCCGGGGAAATCGGCCATATGACCGTCGAGGTCAACGGCCGCCGTTGCGGCTGCGGCAACGATGGCTGTCTCGAGGCCTACGCCTCCGGCCCGGCAATCGCCCGGCGAGCAGTGGAAGCGCTGGAAGCCGGGGCCGCCTCGACTATTCCCGGCAGCGTTGCCGGGGACACCACCCGCATCACCGCGCAAACCGTGTTTGAAGCCGCCGCAGCCGGAGACCACCTTGCCGACGAACTGGTCCGCGACACCGCGAGGTACCTGGGAGTCGGCATCGCCAACATGCTCAACCTCCTGAACCCCGAGGTCGTCGTCATTTGTGGCGGTGTCACCCGGGCCGGCGATCACCTTTTCCTGCCGCTCCGTCGAGAGGTTTCCCGGCGCGCCTTCAAACCCGCAGTGGAGGTCTGCCGCATCGTACCGGGCCAACTCGAAGGCACCGCCGGCGTTGTCGGCGCGGCCAAGGCGTGGTTCGACCAGCATGCCTAGAATTGGCGTCATCGGCTCCCTGGTCTGGGACGAAATCCACGGCCGTGACCCGGCAGCCGGAGTGGTGGAGGAGTGGGGTGGGATCGCCTACGCGCTCAGCAGCCTCGACGCGCACTTGGCCCCGGAATGGGAAATTGTCCCGCTCATCAAGGTGGGCTCCGACCTGGCCGATCAAGCGCGGGTGTTCCTGGGCAGCTTGAGCCGGTTGGCCCCGGGCGCCCGATGCATTGAAGTCCCAGTGCCCAACAATCGGGTGGTGCTGCATTACCAGTCGGCCGAGCGCCGCTGCGAGCGAATGGCCGGAGGAGTGCCGGCGTGGAATTGGGCCGAGCTGGGGCCCCTGCTCGTGGATCTCGACGCACTCTATGTAAATTTTCTGTCGGGCTTCGAGATGTGTTTCGGGACCGCCGAGGCGCTCCGGCGCGGCTTTTCCGGCCCGATCTACGCTGATCTGCATTCGCTGCTGCTCGGCATGCAGGGTGATGGGATGCGGGTGCTGCAACCGTTGCCCAACGCCGCCGGCTGGTTCGGGTGTTTCGACATCATCCAAGTCAACGAGGACGAGATGAATCAGTTGGGGCCCGACCCCCTTTCCCTGGCGGCGGCAATGCTGAGCGTCGGCGTTTCGACCCTTCTGGTGACCCTGGGACCGAAGGGGGCGGTGTACGTCACCGCCAAAGCCGGCAACGGCACCGGCAATGCGGGGCCGATCCGGACCGCACTGGTTGCCGCCGAGCCGGTGCCCACTCCGCTCGACCCAACCGGCTGCGGCGATGTCTTCGGCGCCGCGGTCTTCTCCCACCTGCTGGCCGGACAACCGCTGGAAGCTGCGGTGGCCGCCGGCATCAAAGCCGGCGCCAGGAACCTGACGTACCGGGGCGCGTCCGGATTGTCGCGCCACCTCCGGGGCGGACTGGTGTCGCTCTGATGCGTGTCGTCACCGTTCCCACCAGCCTCGACGACCGAACCCTCGATACCCTGGCCCAGGGGCTGGGTGAGTGGCCCCCCGCCGAAGGCGTGCTGATCGATGCCCGGGCCTGCCAGTGGGCGTCCCCCTACGGGCTCACCGCGCTCCTCTCGCTCGGTCAATCCATCGCAGAGCTCAAGCTGCCCCCGCCGCGATTCACCGTCCCCGAGAAGGATGACGTACGGAGCTACTGGGCTCGGGCCGGATTCTTTCACGCGGCGGCGGAGTGCTTCGATCTGGTGGGCAAGTACCCCAAGAGGGCAGCCGACGCCCCTTCCGACGTGCTCCTTCCCGTCACCCCGATCCGCGCCGCCGAGGATGTAATCAATGTGGTGGGCCGCATTCAGGAGCGAGCCACCACGATCCTGGCCAAGGAACTGAACCTCGAAATCAAGGCGACCATGGGATTCGGGATGTCGCTCTCCGAGACCTGCGGCAACATCGTCGAGCATGCCGGCACCGGCGGCTGGGTGGCGGTGCAGGCCTACAACTGGAAGAAGCGCCTGGGCCGGAAAGTGGTGGTCATTGCCGTGAGCGATTCGGGCATCGGATTTCGCCGATCCCTCGAGGCGTCCGAGGCCCGGAAGGTCGGCGACCGATGGGGCGACGCCGCCGCACTGGAGCTCGCCATCCTCCAGAATGTCAGCCGATTCCGGGATCCCAGCCGGGGCCAGGGCTTCGCGGGCATTCGTCGTTACCTTGGACGGTGGCAGGGCAAGCTTTCGGTCCGAAGCGGTACCGCCCGGCTCGCCATCGTGCCGCCGTGGGATGACGATGAGCCGATCGCCGAATACCTGCCCTACTTCCCCGGCACCCAGGTGCAGATCACCATTCCCGCCCAGGAGGCCATCGCGCGATGATGCAGCGAATCGATCTGGCGCCATTGCTGCGCGAAACCCTCACCACCCCCTATTCCGACATGGTCACCCGCACCACCGGCGCCGCGCTCCGGGTCCGGATCGAGGGGGCCATGTCCAATGCCAGCCACCGCACCACCCAGCTCGACTTCACCGCGGTCGGGCTGCTCGACTTCAGCTGTGCCGATGAAGTGGTGGCCAAGCTTCTCCTCCGCGCCGCGGACGAGGAGGAGCACTATGTGGTGCTGTCGGGAATCACCGAGAGTCATCTCGACGCCATCGATCATGTGCTTGAACGCCACGGCCTGTCGGTTAGCGCGCTCAGCCTCGGCGAGGCCGAACCTCGGGTGCTGGGCACCTCCACCCCGGACGTCCAGGCTGCCTTTCAAACGGTTCAGCGGCTCGGTGCCGGCAATGCCGAGCGGCTCGCCAATGCCCTCAGCTGGACCGTGGAACGAGCCGCCGATGCCCTGCAGTGCCTGGCACTGCGCCGCCTGATTCAGGCTGCCGGCGGAACCTATCGCCCCCTCACCACCTCATGACGCTGCCCCGATTCGGTCGTTCGACGTTAGCCATTCACGGGCTGCCCGAAGCCCGCCTCGAAAACCAGCCGGTGGTTGCGCCCATCGTGCAGTCCACCACCTTCGTGAACCCGGTGGGCTCCGATGCTGAAGTGCTCTACACCCGCGACGGCAACAATCCCAATCAGGTGAGTCTGGCCCGGAAGTACGCCCTGTTGGAGGGCGCCGAGGACGCGGTGTTCGTCGCCAGCGGCATGGGGGCCACCGCGCTCGCCCATCTGGCGGTGCTCCGCCCCGGCGACCACCTGCTGGCCAGCCGGTGGATCTACGGGGGCACCCAGAAGCTCTTCGACGAAGAATTCGGCCGCTTCGGAATTGCCGTCACCTACGTTGACCCGAAGTCGCCCCGGGTATGGCGGAAGTCCATTCGCAAAACCACCCGGGCCATCTTCGTGGAATCACCGGTCAATCCGACCATGCGAGTACTCGACCTCGCCCCGATTGCCGGCATCGCCCGGGAGTTCGGGGTCGCCCTCTTGGTCGATTCTACCTTTGCCAGCCCCATCAATTTCCGGCCCATCGAGCAGGGGGCCGACCTGGTCATCACCAGCGCCACCAAGTACCTGAACGGGCACAGCGATGTGATCGGTGGAGCGGTGGCGGGCACCCATTCGGTGATCGAGGAGATCATCCGCCTGATGCGGCTGTGGGGGCAGGCCATTGACCCGCACGCCGCCTGGCTCATCGAGCGGGGCATGAAAACGCTGAGCGTCAGGATGGAACGCCACAATGCCAACGGGCTTGCGGTTGCCACCTACCTCGAAGGGCACGCGGGCATCACCTCGGTGAGCTATCCCGGGCTCCCCTCCCACCCCGATTACCCCATTGCAGTCCGAACCCTCAATGGCTTCGGGGGAATGGTCGGCGCCACCATCAAGGGCGGCATCCCGGCCGTCGAACGGTTCCTCCGGCGGCTCCAGCTGTTTGTCCACGCCCCCAGCCTCGCCGGTGTGGAGAGCCTGGTGTCGGAACCCCGGATAACCTCCCATACAGGGCGTTCGCTGGAACAGCTGGCCGAGATCGGAATTCCCGAAGGCTTCGTCCGGCTGTCCTGCGGAATCGAGGAGGCCGAGGACTTGATCGCCGATCTGGGTCAGGCGCTGGGGAAATGATTCGGTTCCACAGCGTCTCCAAGACCTACCCCAACGGGGTCCAGGGTCTCCGAGATGTCTCCTTTCATATTCCCAAAGGGCAGTTCGTCTTTCTGACCGGACACTCCGGCGCCGGAAAATCCTCGATCCTCTCCCTCATCATTGCCGAGCACAAGCCGACCTTCGGGGAAGTCCGGGTCTCCGGCTTTCCGGTCGGCAAGCTCACCCCCAATGAAGTGCCTCGGCTGCGTCGGAAGCTGGGCATCGTCTTCCAGGATTTCCGGCTCCTGGAGTACCGCACCGTCGAGGAAAATGTCGCCTTCGCGCTGGAGGTGACCGGTGCCCGCCGGGAAGGAATGTCCAGCCGGGTTATGCGCGCCCTGACCCAGGTCGGACTCGCCGGGAAGGCAAAGGGCTATCCCAAGGAACTCTCCGGCGGGGAACAGCAGCGGGTGGCCTTTGCCAGGGCGTTGGTCAACGATCCACCCATCCTGATTGCCGATGAACCCACCGGCAACCTCGACGAACGGGCCACCCGCGGAATCTTTCAGCTGCTGCAGCAGATCAACGCCGGCGGCACCGTGGTGGTGATGGCCACCCACAATTTGGCGGTGGTTCGGGACACCGGCTACCGGGTCATCGAGCTCAAGGGCGGCCAGATCGTCTATGACTCCGGCCAGGAACCTGTGGCAAAGGACCCCGAGTGAGGCTGCCTCCGCTGTTGCGCGAATCGATCCGCACCTTTCGACGCACCCCCCTGCTCTCGGCGCTTTCGGTGGCATCGATCAGCTTCTCGCTCTTTACCATCGGGCTCTTCGGCCTCGTCGCGCTGAATTTCCGGGAAACGCTGCACAAGCTCGCCGAACGGGTGGAGGTGGTGGCGTTTGTACTGCGGGGCACCCCGACCGAAACAATCAGCGTCGCCAGTCAGGATATCCAGGCGTTTCCGGAGGTCCTCGAAGTCCGCTTCGTAAGCGAGGAGCAGGCGCTCGCCCGGGCTCGCATCGAGCTGGTCGAATTCCGCGAGGCATACCGCGATCTCGAAACCAATCCTCTGCCCGCTTCCCTCGAAATCCGGCTCAAGCCGGAATTCCGCAATGCCGCGAATGCCCAGCAAGTTGCCGAACGGATTCGCGGCTTTCCCTTCGTGGACGACGTCCGCTTCGGGCGGGACTGGGTCCAGCGGCTGGATCGACTCCGGAACATCGCGGCGGTGGTCGGCCTGGTGATCGGGTTGGCCTTTGCCATTGTCGCGATCGTGATCATCGGAGTCACCATCCGGATCACCGTGCTGCAGCGCGCCACCGAAATCACCATCATGCGTCTGGTGGGGGCTACCAATCAATACATCCGGGGGCCGTTCCTGCTCGAAGGCACCCTGAAGGGCGTGCTCGGCGGCCTCCTCGCTGTGTTGATGTGTTGGGTCGCCTACCTGCTCTTCCGGGGCACCACCGGAGAACTCGGCAATAGCCTGGTCTTCTTTTCTCCGGTTCAGCTGCTGCTGGGAGTCACTTTCGGGACTGGTATTGGATTGCTCGGCAGCCTCCTCAGCATCGGGCGGCACCTGCGGCATGTCTAGGGCGCGGACCGCCATCGTCGCCGGATTGCTGATGAGTGGAGCGCTGGGCCCCGAACCCTTCCGGCTCGAGTTTGCCGCGGCGCAACAGCAACCGCCTGATCCCGAGCAATCCCGGCAGCGCCTCGAAGATATCCGTGCCGAGCGAGACCGATTGCGCCGGGAACAGGATCGCCTCGAGGGACAAGTGAAGGACGCCGGGGCAGAGTTGCGCAACATCGAGCGCCAGCGCGAAGTAACCAATCGGCTGGTCAATGAGCTGGAACGCCAGATGCGCGGCTTGGGAGACCGGCTCCTCTCCTCCACTCAGCAGCTTGCCCTGGCCCAGGACAACCTTGCCGATCGGCGCGCGGTGCTGGAGCGGCGGCTGGTGGACATCTACCAGCGGGGCCAGCTCCACACCTTCCAGGTGCTGCTCACGGCAGAGTCCTTCAGCGACCTCCTGTCTCGATACAAATATCTCTTCCTCCAAAACCGCCAGGACCGGGCCCTCGTCGAAGACATCCGGCGGCTGGAGGGCCGGATCCGGCAGCAGCGGGGTGAACTGGTGAGCGTCCAGGTGGACCTGGACCGGCGGCGCGACGAGCGCTCCAGCGAATTGCGCAGCTACCAGGCCCTGGCCGAGGAGCGCACCGCGCGCCTCGGCCGATTGCGCAAATCCAGCGAAACGACCCAGCAGCGACTCAGCGTACTGGAGCGCGACGAAGCCCGGCTGAACGATCTCCTGGCGGCCATCGAGCGCGCCCGTCGGGCGCCCCGAACCGAAGCCCCCCGCCCTACCACACCGGGCGGCGGCGAGCTCACCACCGCCGATCTCGGTCAGCTCGATTGGCCGGTGCCCGGTCGCATCCTCTTTCGTTTCGGGCGGGACACTCTGCCCAGTGGCGCCGTCATCCGACGCAACGGCATCGGCATCGGAGCGCCGGTGGGCGCTCCGGTCAAGGCGGTGTCGTCGGGCCGGGTGGCGATGGTGCAGCGGCTGGGAACTTACGGATTGACAGTGGTGATCGAACACGGCAATGGCTACTTGTCACTCTACATGCAGCTCGCCGGAGCCGGCGTCACCGCCGACCAGACCGTGCAGAAGGGCGATGTGATCGGAACGGTTGGCGGCGAAAATACCGACCAGGGAGCCCATCTCTATTTTGAGATCCGCGGAAAGAACCAGATTGCGCTCGACCCGACCGATTGGCTCCGTCGCCGCTAGGCCGGAGTTACGCCGCCAAACCAACCCGATCGCCCTCACCTCCGGATTTTCCGCCGGCCAGCGCGCGTTCCGCCAGCGCCAACAGATCCTCGACGCCGCTGATGCCGGGATGCGGATACGCCACCAGCCCTGCAGCCAGCCCGGGCCGCTCGGTCGCGGGAAAGCCGGTGAATGCCTGGGTCGCCAGCCGGGTTGCAATCCGCTCGATGACCTGGCGGGCCCCCGCGACATCGGTGGCCGGCAGCAGGAGCGCAAACTCGTCGCTGCCATAGCGGGCCACGAAATCGGGGGTGCGGAGTTCCAGCCGGATCAGCTGGCCCAGTTCCGCCAAGAACTGATCGCCCGTCTCGGTGCCCAGACGCTGGTTCAGGTCCCGGAGCGCATCGATGTCGAGGAGCGCAAAGGTCAGCCCCGATCCATACCGCCGGACCCGATCCAACTCGTCGCGCAGCCGCCGATCGAGGGCATCGAGATTGGCGCACCCGGTAAGAGGGTCGTTGCTACTGACCAGACTCTGCCGCCGGGAATCGCCGGCCCGGCGCTCCTCCCGTTCGATGAGCGCGGCTGTCGCGTTGACCAGCTGCTCGACCAGATGGACCTGGTCCGGAGTCAGCGCCGGATCGCCCCGACGAGTACGCAGCACCAGGACCGCACTCACCGCATGGTTGGTCAGCAGCGGCACTGCGGCGGCGCTGGCAATTTCGTGAACCTCCGGCGAGTCGGGCCACTGGGCCAGATGCGCCAGAAAGAGGGCGTCGCGGAGAACCTCCGGAGCGTATACCGTTCGTCCCGACACCGCCGCTTCGACCGCCTCCGGATAGTGGAACAGGTCGACCGCCACATTCCGGAGAGTGGGATGCTCGTGAACCGCCACCAGGCGCGCGTGCCGCCGATCCGGCGACGGGGTGAGACAGGCGCAGTGCGCCACCCCCAGGGCCGTACCGAGTCGGCGGACCAGTTTTTCCAGCATTTCCTCGGGGCGCTGCGCCGAGGCGACATCCTCGATGGCCAGGAACATCTCGGTGGACAGTGAGCCGGCGCCGGCGGCCCGCTTCATTTCGGCCCGGGACCGAAGCCTCGCCTCCAGCCGGGCCCCCAGTTCGCCGGTATCCACCGGAGCGGCCAGCGCGTCGGCGGCCCCCAGGGACAAGGCCCGGGATACTCCATCGCGCCCCGGCTGTGCCAGCAAGACGATGACCGGCACATCGGCCCAGGCGCTGCCGTGGAAGCGGGCCAGCGCGCGCTCCAGTTCCTGCCCCGGGTCCCGAACCGACAACAATGCGAGGTCGGGAGACATGCCGGAGTGGGCCACGTCGCCCTCGGCGAGGGCAAAGCCGGACCGCACCAGCGCCACCTCCAGACCCTCGGGGCGCGCAGCGAAGTCGCCGAACAAAAAGACCCGCTCTCTCACCGGATCCTCGTTGCATTACGAAAGCGTACGATCACAGCCATGACTCCCGTGCAGCGAGACAGCACCGAGCGCCTCGGCGCCCACGTTTCCACCCAGGGCGGGGTGCCCACCGCACCCGGCCGGGGCACCGCCATCGGTGCCACCGCAATTCAGCTCTTTACCAAAACACCGAGTCAGTGGAAGGAGCCCGTGCTGTCCAACCAAACCGTGCGCGAGTTCCACACCGAGCGTGCCAAGAGTGGCGTGCAGGAGGTGGTTTCGCACGATTCATACCTCATCAACCTTGCATCGCCGGACCCGGAGCTAAGTCGAAGATCCACAACATCTTTCGAGGAGGAATTGCGGCGCTGCGAACGCCTTGGAATTGCCTATGTCGTGTCGCACCCGGGCAACTACATCGACCACCGTGAAGCAGGGTTGATCCGGAATGCCGCAGCCTATTCGCACTGCCTCAGAACCGTTCCCGGCGCGGTTTCGGTCCTGATCGAGGGCACTGCCGGAACCGGCACTGCACTGGGCAGCAGCTTCGAGGAACTCGCCGAGTTGCGCCAGCGAATCGATGCCGACGTCCGCGACCGGGTGGGATTCTGCGCCGACAGCTGTCACCTCTACAGCGCCGGTTACGATCTGGTCAATGACTACGCCGGCGTCTGGGACCGCTTCGACCGGATCATCGGCCTCCAACACCTCCGCTGCCTCCACCTCAATGACTCCAAGACTCCCTTTGCGTCCCGGCGAGACCGGCACGAACTGATTGCCGAAGGTTCCCTCGGGCCCGAGCCATTCCGGCGAATCATGCAGGATCCGCGGTTCCGGTCGATCCCGAAAATCCTGGAGACCCCGAAAGGCGACGAAGACGAGACTACCAACGATCGAAAAATGCTCCGCCGTCTCCGGGCCTACGCCCGCGGGTGAACTCCCGAGAGGTTGCGTCGAGGAGATGAAATGAGGATTTTTCCATCCGCTAGAATTTCAGGAATACGTTTCATTCAGAAACGTTTCATGTACACTGACCGCCGGCCCCATCCCGCCGGTAGAGGTCTGTTCCGCTCATGCCCACAAACGCCCCGGTTCAGCGTGAAGCCATCACCCTCGCTGCCCACGGCCTGAAGCCAAAGATCGTTCACGCCAACCTGAGCCCCAGCGAATTAATCGAACATGCGGTGCGAAGGGGCGAGGGGCAGTTGAGCGACCGGGGAGCATTCACCGCCATTACATCGCCCCACACCGGCCGCAGTCCCAAGGACAAGTTCGTGGTGGACGAGGCGGGTTCGACCGGCCGGATCTGGTGGGAACGCAACGACAAAATCTCCGAAGCGCACTTTGAATTGCTGCTCGCCGCGGCGCAGCGTCACCTCACCGACCAGCCCGAGTTGTTCGTGCAGGATCTCTTCGGCGGAGCCGACCCGGGGTATCGCCTCGCGGTCCGGTTCATCACCCCGAATGCGTGGCAGGCGCTTTTCGTCCGCAACATGTTCATCCGCCCGACCCTGGCGGAGTTGGCCGGATTCCAACCCCAGTGGACGGTGTACCACTGCCCCGAGCTCCAAGCCGATCCCGCCATACATGGCACCCGGACCGGCACCTTCATCGTGCTCAATTTTGCCCGGAACACCATCTTGCTCGGCGGAACCCGCTACGCCGGGGAGATGAAGAAGAGCATTTTCACAGCCCTCAACTACCTCCTGCCACAGCGGGGGGTACTTTCGATGCACTGCTCGGCCAACCTGGGGCCGGCCGGGGATACCGCAATCTTTTTTGGACTCTCCGGCACCGGAAAAACCACACTTTCTGCCGACCCGACCCGGCAGCTGATCGGTGATGACGAGCACGGGTGGAGCGACACCGGAGTGTTCAATTTCGAGGGCGGCTGCTACGCCAAGGCCATTCGTCTGAGCCCGGCTGGTGAGCCGGAGATTTACGCCGCCACCAGGATGTTCGGCACCGTGCTCGAGAATGTGGTGCTCGACCCCGCCTCCCGGGTTCCCGACTTCAACAGCGACAAATTGACCGAGAACACCCGGGCCAGCTATCCGATCCATTTCATTCCCAACCACAAGCCCGATGGCCTCGGTGGGCACCCCAGGAACGTGGTGTTTCTCACCGCCGACGCCTTCGGGGTCCTCCCCCCGATTGCCCGGCTCACTCCCGAGCAGGCGATGTATCACTTCCTCTCCGGCTACACCGCCAAGGTTGCCGGCACCGAGCGTGGGGTCACCGAGCCGACCGCCACATTCTCCTCCTGCTTCGGCGCGCCATTTCTTCCCCTGCATCCCGGCGTGTACGCCAGGATGCTGGGAGAAAATATTTCCCGCCACGGCGCCCGGGTCTGGCTGGTCAATACCGGCTGGACCGGCGGCGCCTACGGCACCGGGAGCCGCATGAAGCTGGGATATACCAGAGCAATGATCACGGCAGTGCTCTCCGGCCAGCTCGACTCAGCCAGCTACGTACCTGATCCGGTCTTCGGCTTCGACGTCCCCACCGCGGTGCCCGGGGTGCCCAGCGAGGTCTTGAGTCCGCGCGGCACTTGGGCCGATCCCGCTGCCTATGACGCCCAGGCCGCCAAGCTGGCCGAAATGTTCCGGAAGAACTTTTCGGCGTTTGCATCCCAGGTGCCGGCGGCGGTGACGGCGGCAGGGCCGAGGGGCTAGCTGCACTCCTTCGAAGTCGTTCGCGACCCGCTCTGGGACAACATCACGCTGGACGGGCCGGCGTTGGCGGTGCTCGACACGCCCGCCGTCCAGCGATTGCGCTATGTCCGACAACTCGGGCACGCCTTCCTGGTGTACCCCGGCGCCACCCATTCCCGCTTTGAGCACGCCCTGGGGGCCTATCACCTCACCCGCCGGGCCCTTGCCGCGCTGGAAGGCCGGGCGGCGCTGGGACCGGCGTCTCCGGCCGATTGTCTTGCGGTGGCGCTGGCAGCGCTGCTCCACGACATCGGCCACTACCCCTTCTCCCATGCCCTCGAGGAAGCCGGTTTCCTTTCCCACGAAGCGCAGGGCGTCGCCCGGCTCGGGCACGGGGAACTTCGTGAGGCGCTGCTCCAAATCGGCGGGGAGTCACTCCTCGCCGAGATCGGCGCCCTCATTCAGGGCAAGAGCGCCAGCCCGCTGCAAGGATTGATCTCCGGGCCCCTCGATCTCGACAAGATCGACTACCTCTGCCGAGACTCCCGCATGTGCGGCGTTCCCTACGGCACCGTCGATGTCGACCGGCTCCTGGCAACCCTCACCATCGTGGAGGGCATTGGGGGGCGCCCCGAGGTCGGAGTCCAGGAAAAAGGCGTGAGCGCTCTCGAATCACTCCTCTTTGCCAAGTACCAGATGTACCGGAATGTCTACTGGCATCACGCCGTGCGGAGCGCCACCTGCATGTTCAAGCGCGCCGCCGCAGACGCGGTGCGTCGGGGATCGGTAACCGCAGCGGGGGTGGCCGAGCTGACCGACGAGAGCTTCATGCAACTCCTGGTCGATCGAGAACGAAGCACACTGGCGGAATCGATCCGGGCCCGGCGGCTCTTCAAGCGTGGGCTCGATCTCCCGGCCAGCGAGGTGTCGGCTGCGCCGACTGCCTGGATCTCCGACGACCCCCAACTCACTCGGCGGGTGGAGGATGTTCTCGCGGTCGAAGTGGGCCTCCTTCCCGGCGAACTGCTGCTCGACTTCCCCTCCCGGGAAAACATGCTGTCGGTCGATCTTCCGCTTCGTTTGCGGGATGGGACGGTGGAGCGCCTGACCGACGAAGGCCGCGCCGGCCACCTCGGGCTTCCCCGCATTGCCACCGAGCTGTATCGCAGCGCCCGTCGGCTCCGGGTCTTCGTGGCGCGGCCGGTGGACCGCAGCCTCGATGCAGTCACCCGATTGGTCGAGATGTCGGCGGCAGAGGTGGGAGATCGGGTCGAGCGAGGAGTTTCGTTGTTGGAGTCCTGAGGCCCTACCTACAAACGTCCACAGATTTCACAGATTACACGGACAAAGCACACCCACAGGTTTCACCGATTACCCTGATTCTTTGATGCTGTAACCCCCAAAGTGTGTTTTCTGTGTAATCTGTGTAATCTGTGTAATCTGTGGAAAGTAGTTGGCAATCCCACCTATCGCGCCACCGCCTCCCGCCCGAACGCCGATCGCAGCAGCCCGAAGGCCGTGTACAACACCACCACCACGACCAGCCAGCGCACCGTGGTGAGCGGCAGCGATTTCACGATCAACGCCGCAATGAGCACCGCAGGAATCCCGCCGAGCACCAGGCCGATTGCCGGCTTCGCCGAGTAAGCCTGGGCCTTCAGAAATCGCATCCCTGCCACCGGCATCAAGAAGGCGCAGGAACCCATCATGATGGGGAACGCGGCCCGCGGCTCCATGCCAAGCAGGCTGATCATGATGAGACACGGTCCGTACAAACCGATTCCGATCGTCATGAGGGCGCCCAGCAGGAAATTGCCGACCAGTCCGACGACCAGCTTGGCGCCGCGGAGTTCAAATGCCTCGCCCGGCGCGGCGCCGATTCCCAGGTTGGTCATGATAAAGAGCGCCGCGGCGGCGCAGAGGGCGAACCCCATGCCAATCTGGACATTTCGCTTCGGCCAACCGGCCACCACTCCGGCCCCCAGCCAGGCACCGATGATGGACGCAGCGATCAGCAGTACCAGGGTGGTGAATTCCACCTGAACGATTGCGGTAAAGATGAAGGCCTGGATGATCGCGGGAAGGGCATGCCCCATCGTCAGCGTCCCGGGAATCCGTTCATCCGGAACCAGCTTCCAGAACCGCCACATTGCGGTCGTCGGGGCGTAGGAACCGATTCCCAGGGTGTCGAAGAAGTTGGTGATGAACCCGATGCCGGCCTGCAGCGGCGTCGGGACACCCGGTCCATTCCCCGATGCCCTTCCAGCAGCCAACCCCCGCGCCCACATGGCAAGAAAAAGCGCGCCCACGATGCCGAGCGCCCCCAACAGGATCAATCGTGGATCGGACATCGGAGCCTCATGCAGATTTGGCCGCCGGCATCTCGGCGGTATTCGGTTCGGTCGCGTCCACCCGAATGACGATTGCCGTGATGTTGTCGAGCCCGCCCCGCCGGTTGGCGTCGGCGATCATCTTGTTGACGCAGGACTCAGGATTGTCCTCGGTCCCCATGATGACCGCCAGCTGTTGGTCCTCCAGCATTCCGGTCAGGCCATCCGAGGCGAGAAGCACCACATCGCCTTGCTCGAGATTCCCGAAGTAGATGTCCGGCGCCACGTCCTCATTGGCTCCGACGCACCGGGTGATCACGTTGCTGTAGGGGTGGGTCCGTGCCTGCTCCGGGGTCAGCAGCCCCGCATCCACCTGCTCCTGGACGTAGCTATGGTCCTTGGTCAATTGCAGCAGCTCGCCGGTTCTGAGCAGGTAGGCCCGGCTGTCGCCGACCTGCCCGACCATGAACCGGCGTGAAAAAAGGACCATGACGGTTGTCGTGGTCCCCATCCCCCGTTTGTCCTGCTCCGCCAAAGTCCGGTCGAAAATGGCCGCGTTGGCCTTCCGGATGGCGCTGCGCATCCGGGCCGACGCCTCGGCATCGGTCAGCCCGCGGAGAATGCCCAGTTCCTCCGCCACGATCCGAACCGCCATCTCGCTTGCCACCTCGCCGGCAGCGTGCCCCCCCATCCCATCGGCCACAATGAACAGCCCCTGGGCGCAATTGAGCAGGAAACTGTCCTCGTTCCCGGACCGGACGACGCCGACATCCGTGTTGCCCGCGCACGTGATCCGCATCAGCGTCTCAACCGAGGGAGAAATCCGCCGCGAGAAGCGCGGCGCCAAGGATCTCCTGCCGTCCCAAACCAATGGAATTACCCTGCATCAGCGGCACCGGGACGCTGCTCAAACGGGCTTCATTCACGAAGATCTCCGCGAGGACCCCTGGCGCCGCAGTGGCGCTGGATCCATGAGAATCGTCCTGGAGTAAACCTGTGCACAAACGTAGGCGCCGGCCGGCCGGGTGGCAAGGAAACCGTCACCGGGGGCAAGCGCCCGTTCAGGGGGCCGGCGAGGCCTCCACCGAAAGGCCTTCGGGGCCCTGCTCCACCCCCTTGAGACCTTGGCGAACCCAGCTGCTGAAAATGATCGACCCGAAGATAATGGTGAAATAGCTGATGACCAGGCGCCAGAGCAGGGTGTAGAGGACCGTCAGCGGCCGGGGAACGTAAATCGACATCACCGCCGCCGAGAGCAACTCGGCGATTCCCGACCCCCCGGGGGTCGGCGCGAAGAAATACAGCAAAAAGGTGATCAGCGTCTGGAGCAAGAGGACGTCGACGAACGGAGCCTCGATCCCGATGGCACGGAGCGCCACGTATCCCGCCAGCAGTTTGTTGGCATGGGATGGCCCCGAAATGAGGGTCGCCCAGCAGAGGGCGAGCCACCCTCTCCGCGTGTTAAATTTGGCCATGGCATCGTGGGCCTGATCGATCCCCTTCTCCAGATTGGACAGCCGAGCTGCGACGCGGGTGCTCCGGTTGCCGACAAATCGAATCACCTTGTGGAGCACCAGGTGCAACGCCCGCGGCCACATGACCAATACGATCAGCGCAACGAACAACAGGAGGAAGATCGAGAGACTGGCCAG
>JANNSC010000223.1:0-6026 GCA_031402135.1 Gemmatimonadales bacterium
ATGGACCTTCATGCGCTTGAGCTGCCCGTAAATGACCAGTCCGAAGATGAGGCCGAGGGCGCAGACGATCAGACCGGTCATGAGGAGAGTGCGCCCGTTGATTCCCATGAAAGTGGCCTGGGAGAGATCGGGCACCACCAGGTTGGCCTCTCCACCGGCGTGCGGCGCGGTCTGCTGCGCGAATGCGAGAGCGGGAGTCAGCACCAGCAGCGCCAGGAGCAGCTGCACAGCCCGACGGCAAACCGAGGCCATCCGAGTCATAGGAAGAACACTCCGAATTGTGGGGGTCACAACGCCTCCGAAATCAGCTAACGATTAAACCGGTTCATGGCCCGCTCGATCCCTTCCTCCAGCCAGCATTCGACCGCTTCGGCCATCGGGTCAAGCAGCGCATCGAGGGCGGCCCGCTCGTCTCGGGTGAAGCGGTCGAGGACGAAGTTGGCGAGATCCTCCTCCTCCAACGGCCTCGGGCCCACGCCGATTCGGAGCCGAGCGTAGTCCTGGCGGCGGAGGGTACCCTCCACACTCCGAAGCCCATTGTGGCCCCCGGCGGAGCCGGCCCCGCGGAGGCGGAAGCGGCCGATGTCGAGCGCCACATCGTCCACCAGGACGAGGAGGTGGGCACTGGGATCAAAAGATTCGTTGGAGCGAAGCGACGCCAACACGGCGCCGCAGCGATTCATGTATGTCTGGGGCTTGAGCATCTGCACCGGGACCCCGTTCACGCTGCCCTTGGCCTCCCGGGCCGACCCGTGGCGCCGGAAGGCCCCCAGCTGCCAGCGTTCGGCCAAACGGTCCGCGAGCAGAAAGCCGGCGTTGTGCCGCGTGTCTTCGTACTCGGGACCCGGATTGCCGAGGCCCAGGACCGTTCGCAGCAGCTACTCCTTCCCCTCTTCGGCTTCCTCGTCCGGCTTCGGCTTCCGGATGAGCTCGGGCTCGACCGGGGCCGCGGCATCGACGACCGGCGCTACGACTTCTTCGGCCCGGGGGGCGACGATGGTGCAGATGGTCTGCCGGGCATCGGCCATGAGTTCGATTTTTTCGAAGCTAATGTCGGAGACGTGAATCGACTGCCCGATGTTGAGGGCGGAGACATCCACATCGAGGTGCTCCGGAATGTCCGCCGGAAAGACTCGAATGGAGAGGCTGTGGGCGATCTGGTCGAGCACGCCACCGAAGTTTTTCACGCCTTCGGGAGTTCCGATCAGCTTGACCGGCACTTCGACGATGATCTTTTCGTCGGCGTGGACCTCGTAGAGATCGAGGTGGATGATATCGGCGGGACGTACCGGGTTCCGCTGGATTTCCCGGATCAGCGCCTTGACCGGCGGCTTCTGTCCGACCGACACGTCCACGATGGTGGTCGCGGCGGCGATCTGGGCGAGGAGCCGGTTCAGGGTGATGGTCTCCACCGTGACTGCCTCGGGGGCTCGGCCGCGACCATAGATGACGGCGGGCACTTTGCCATCACGACGCAGTGAGCGGGCGACGCCCTTGCCGGTGGCTTGACGGGGAGCGACCTGAAGAGATGCCTGGATTGCCATGGTTCCCTTTCCTCGCTTCAATCGAACAGCGCGCTGACCGACTGATCGCTATGGGTGTACCCGATGGCCTTGGCAAGGAGCCCGGCAATCGACAACACCTTGAGTTTATCGAACTGCTTTTCCGGCGGAATGTGGATGGTGTTGGTCACCGCCACTTCCTTGATCGGCGCCCGGCTCAACCGCTCCACCGCTGGTCCCGACAGCAGGGCATGGGTGGCACAGATGTAGATATCTCCGGCGCCGAGATTCTTGAGGGCCACCGCCGCCTCCGCCATGGTGCCCCCGGTATCGATCATGTCGTCGGGGATGATGCAATCCCGTCCCTCGACATCTCCCACCACGTTGACCACCTCAGCGACATTGGCTGCGGTGCGGCGCTTGTCGATGATGGCAAAGCTGGCATCGAGCCGCTTGGCAAAGCCCCGCGCCATCTTGGCACCACCAACGTCGGAGGCGACGACGGCGAGACTCTTGAGACCCATCTGCCGGTAATGCTGGGTGAACACCGGCGCCGAGTAGAGGTGGTCTACCGGCAGGTCGAAGAATCCCTGCAATTGATGCTGATGAAAGTCGATGGCCAGGACCCGGTCGGCGCCTGCCTGGGAGATGATATTGGCCATCAGCTTGGCGCTGATTGCCACCCGGGGCTGGTCCTTCCGGTCCTGGCGAGCGTAGCCGAAATAGGGGATCACCGGGGTGATCCGCGCCGCGCTGGCCCGCCGGGCCGCATCCATCAACAACAACAATTCGATCAGGTTTTCGGCCGGCGGATTGGTCGGCTGGATGATGTAGACATCGCGGCCGCGCACATTTTCGTCGATCTTGACGAAAATTTCTCCGTCGGCAAAACGCCGGATTGTGGCCTTGCAAAGCGGAGCACCGAGTTCGCCAGCGACCTCTTCTGCCAGCGGCCGATTTGCGGTTCCGCTGAGCAGGAGCATCGGGGTGCGAGCGATGGGCTCGTTCGGCAGGGCCATAGCCTTTAAGTATAGCCTGGCTATGGGGTTGGGGGCAATGCTCAGGGACCGGCGTATGGCTCTTGGCTATTGGCTGTTCGGGGTCAGGCAGACTTTGATACAGCCGTCCAGTTTCTGATCGAAGGTTCGATACGCATCGGGCCCTGCGGGCAAGGGGAGCTGATGGGTAAACAGCTGGGCGAGTTCATGCTGTCTCCGCCAGGCCACCGGGAGCAATCGGTCCATGTAGTGACGGGCAGGGCAGCGGCCGATTCGATAGGTGAGGTTCTTGTCGTAGGCCTGCCCTGGGGAAAAGGGAAAGACGGCTTCATGGTGAACCCCGACGGCGGAGATGGTACCGCCCGGGCGGGCCAGGTCGAAGGCGAGTTTGCTTGCTTCCGAGGTACCGACTGCCTCGAGCACCACATCGGGGCCGCGACCATCGGTGGCCTCGCGCAGTCGAGCCAGCACCGCTTCCCGCGACAGGCTCACCGGCTCGGCGCCGAACCGGCGGGCCAGGTCGAGGCGCTCGGGCACGGCGTCGATCCCGAACACTCGGGATGCCCCCAGCTCCCGGGCGGCAAACACGGCCATCAATCCGATCGGTCCCAAGCCCACCACCGCGACCACGGTGTGGTCGGTGACCCCTCCCATCACGGCACAGTGGTAGCCGGTTGCCAGCACGTCGCCGAGGAGGAGCCCGGCGCGGGGGTCGAGGTCGCGGGGGAGGACAAGGAGAGTGGAGTCGGCGAGGGGCACCCGGACCAATTCGGCCTGACCGCCGTGGAGGCCGATTCCCTGTTCCACCCATCCGAAGAGCTGGCCGGTGGTGCAGCGGGCGGAGAGGCCGTGGCTGCAGTAAAAGCAACTGCCGCAGGAGGTGGTAAAAGGGGAGACAACGAGGTCGCCGGTGTGAATGCGGGTTACGCTTCGACCGGTTTCCACCACTTCGCCGAGGAATTCATGGCCCATGACGGTTCCGGCATCGAGGCCGCGCTCTCGGCCGTGCCAGATGTGCAGGTCGGAACCACAGATGGCGGCGAGGCCGACGGCGACGATTGCGTCGGTGGGCTGGCGCAGGGCGGGGTCGGGGACGCGCTCAGTGCGCAGGTCACCGGGGGCGTGGTAGATCAGGGCGCGCATAGCGCCTCCTCCAAGTGCCAACAGGAAGGTATTCCCATACTCCGGGCGTCATGCCATCTTCCAAGCCGCACTGCGCCTTCTCCGTCGGCTGTGGCACATAAGGACCGAACATCGTGATCCACTACGTGGCCCCGGAACTTGGGACAAATGCCCTGGGCGAGTACCTCGAGAGCATCGGTCGCGGCCTTGTCGGCCGGGTTAGGGTGATCGACTACGACACGCTGTTGGGGTCCTCGGAGTTCGCAGCCGGAGCGTACATCCTTTCCGGGATCGATCAGCTCGATTCGGTAACGCAGAACCGGCTGGGCGAGCTCTGCGGCCAATTCGCGGGGGCTCCACAATTGCGGGTGCTCAACTCTCCGCGAGAAACTCTGCTCCGGTCCGATCTCCTCGCCGCGCTGCACCGCGAGGGTTTCAACATCCATCGCGCGGTGCGTGCCACCGATTCGCTTCGACACCTGACCTTCCCGGTCTTCATCCGCGAGGAGCACGGCCATGAGGGTAACCTATCGCCGCTGCTGCTGACCCCGTGGCAGGTCGATGCCGAGCTCGGGGTGCTGATGGCTCGAGGCTACCGCCTGCGAGACCTCCGGGTCATCGAGTTCCTCGATACCTCGGACCAGGCCGGATTTTACCGAACCTATGGTGCCTTTGTCGTCGGAGGGGAGGTCGTCCCCCAGTTTTTGTCCTATGGACGCCATTGGATGCTCAAATCGGGCGGGACGGAGTTCAGTCCAGCGATGCTGCTCGAGGAGCGCCGGTACGTACTGGAGAACCCCCACGAACAGGCCCTGCGACGGATTTTTGACCTGACGAAGACCGGATATGGACGGATCGATTACTCGCTTCGTGGCGGCGCGATCGAAACCTGGGAGATCAATCTCAATCCGACCATCGGCTGGTCGTTCCAATCGGCGCGCGATGGGGTCCCGGAGGAACTTCGAAACCTTCGGGAACCCACCCGTTGGCATTTTGCTCGACGATTTCAGGCGGCCCTCGAGGCGGTGGATTGTCCAGGTGACCCGGTCCGATTCACTCCGGATTCACCGTCGGTGGTGCGGCAGCGCCTTCACCTGCTGCCCGGGGCGGTCGAACGGGGGTCCAAGCACGCCATCCTCAAGCGTTTCCTCAGACCGGTCAAACCGTTGACATTTGTGCTGGCAAGACTGCTCCTGCCACTGTACTTCAGAATCCGACGGTGGTGGCTTTGACCTCCGGGAGGCGGCATTGGCCCTGATGGATTCGAACCATCATTCGCAGATCCAAAGTCTGCTGTCCTGCCATTGGACGAAGGGCCAGCGGGCTAAAAGTAAGGGGTCTGAGCCGACTGGCGAGAGGATCAGGGGTGGCCGCGGCGGCTGAAACAAAGGACGCCCCGGAGTCGGGGGACTCCGGGGCGCCCAGGGCACCGGCACGTGACTCTGCCGCGTCAGGACCCGCATCCCACTCGGGGGAGTGAGGGGACACGGCAGCCCCATACCTCATATCCCGTGCCGTCCGTTGGTCGGTACAGCCCAAAGCTGGAATGCTTTATGAGACATGGAGTTATGGTGCTGGACCACGACCTGGGATGGGGTGGCAGGAGCCCAACTGGAGCAGCAACCCCACAGCGGATTGGGCTGGACCGGGCGCTCCGGTGGCTAGAAGGTGCGGGTTGGGGTGGTGACTCCATGCTTCCGGCCGAGCTGCATTTGGGCGTCGTCCCGATCCGATTCGCTTCGGTACACCGCAAAGATTGTGGACCCGGAGCCGGTCATGCGGACGAGCAGCGGACGGGTGCGCGCCAGGGCCTCGAAGGCCTCCTTGATCACAGCGTGTTTGCCGAAGATCAGCGATTCGAAGTCGTTGCCGGCCATCCGGGCGATGTCGCTCCACCCGGAAAGTGATTCGGCGGTGAGGCGGAGGCTGCCCCTCTGGACCGGGGTGGTGCGGGAGAGGTCGAGCCAGCGATAGGCGTCGACGGTGCTCACCGGGACTGTGGGAGTGAGCAGCAACACCGGTGCGACCGGGAGCGATGGCAGGGTGAGCATCCGTTCGCCGTGCCCCCAGCCGAGGGCAAGGGAGGCGCCGGTCAGGCAGAACGGGACATCGGCGCCGAGGCGGCATGCGTGGTGGAGGAGTTCAGCGGAGGGAACGGCATTGTGATGCAACTGGTTGACGGCAGCGAGGGCGGCTGCCGCATCGGCAGATCCTCCTCCTAACCCGGCGCCGATCGGAATTCGCTTGGTCAGGCTGAGGTGGACCCCGGCGGGATTGCGAACTGCTCCCTGGACCGCGCGCGCCGCCCGAACCGCCAGATTCTGCTCCAGGGGGCCGGCATCCGCGCCGGCCACTTCCAGGGTGACGCCGGGTGAGTCGGTGAGCCGGGCTGAAAGAGTGTCGG